>JAAVHR010000136.1 GCA_014799595.1 Clostridiales bacterium
CATAAATTTGTAACTGTCCAGAACCATGAACAGTTACGTTTAAGCCCATAAATATTCGCCTTCGGCGAAGGGGCTTAAACATTGAAAAATTTACTTTTTCATACGAAACACGCAGTAAATGCGTGTTTCTACTTGAATAATTACATAAATTTTCAAAATGTATCATACGATATGGTAACATACGAAAATAGAGGTTCCTATGTTTACCAAAAAATACCTATCACTTTTTCTTTTCTCCTTGTTATTATGTTTTTTTCTTTTTCCAGATATCAGCTTTCTTGGTGCCAGAAATGGTGTATTCCTTTGGATAAAAATTGTAATTCCATCTTTATTTCCATTTTTATTGGTATCCACCTGCCTGCTACACCTTAACCTTATTTCCTGCCTGACACCTGTAATCAGTCCATTCTTTTGCAAAATATTTGGCTGCTCCAAAAATGGCTGTTATCCTATTTTAATTGGTCTTCTCTCTGGTTATCCTATGGGGGCAAAAGCCTGTGCAGATTTAGTAAAAAAGGGAGATATCACCAAAGAAGAAGGTCAATATTTGCTGGGATTCGTAAATAATGCAAGCCCAATGTTCATTACCAGTTATCTAACTTGTCAATGCCTGCAAATCCCAGAATATCGTTATGCCTTTTATTTTATGATATTATTTTCTTCTTATATGGTGTGTCTTTTATACCGTTACTTTCTCTATAAAAGAAAAAATTCCTCTATGCAAAATACACCTGTTATTTGTGATGAAAAAATATCCTCTTTTTCCATTTCAAGAGCTTTGGATTGCAGTATTACAGACAGTTTTCGGACAATTACCAAAATTGGCGGGTATGTAATCCTTTTTTCTCTTTTGGGACAATTTGCACTTTCTCTTCCCAAACAGCTTGGTATTTTTCGTTATTTTATTATCTGCTGCCTTGAAATCACCTCTGCAGTAAACCAGATTGCTATTTCTGACTTTCCTTTTAAACTAAAAATAATCCTTGCACTGTCCACAACAGCTTTGGGCGGTATATCTGGTGTATTTCAGACCCACAGCGTCATTGCCAGTTCAGGATTATCCTTAAAAAAGTATTGTATTACAAAATTATTTCAAACTTTATTTCTCTTTATACTTTTATGCTTATTTTTAATAGTCTTCTGTTAATTTATAATCATCAATCATTTCTTCATGCTTTACAACATTCTGCTGTTCTTGTTCTTCTGCTACCGGCTCCATGGCAGGAGCTGGTATATCTCCTATAAGTTCACGATGATTTGTTTGGACAATATCTATATTTTCCTTGATACTGCCAAGCAAATCCTCATACCTTGCCCGACTATCCTGATAAGCCTTATCTAAAATATTTTCAAGTCCAGCAAGCATATCAGAAGTATATCCAATTGCTCCCTGCCGTATCTGTTCTGCATCATGTTCAGCAGAGCCTACAATCTGTTCTGCTTGCTGCATTGCCTGTTGTACCACTGCATCCGCCTGTTCGTATGCCTGCTGCATAATTTCATGTTCATTTACCAATGCATCTGTTTGTTGCTGTGCATCTCTTAACATCGCCTGAGCCTTTGCTTCTGCATCTGCCATAATCGCATCTTTGTTTGACAACATTTTACGAAAATGTTTGATTTCATCTGGTGTACGCATCCTCAACTCATCTAGCAAATCATACAACTCGTCTTTTGGTACAATCACTTTCGTCGAAGATAATGGTTGCATTTTACAATCTTCTATAAATTCATAAATATCTTCTATCAATTCTTCTATCCTGCTTGTGCTCATATCCTACACTCCTATTCTCATTCACACCATCTTTATGTTTTAGATAAGATTTCCTGATATTTCCTCTGTACGATTGGTATCAACTCTTCTGGTACCAAGGAAGAAATATCTCCCCTATACTGTGCAATCTCCCTTACTAAACTTGAACTTAAATATGCATGTTCCACACTTGCTGCCAAAAAAACCGTATCTAATTCTGGTCTAAGAGTCCGGTTTAACTGTGCAATCTGTAATTCATATTCAAAATCAGATACGGCTCTCAATCCCCGGAATATTACATCTGCCTGCTTTTCTTTTGCAAAATCCACTAGCAATCCGGTAAAATAATCCACTTCTACATTTGGAATATCTGCTGCCACGGTTTCTATCATTTCTTTTCTCTCTTGATTAGTAAAAACCGGTACTTTCTTACTATTATTCAATACGCCAATAATAAGCTTATCCACTAGCTTTGCAGAACGCTTTATAATATCTAAATGCCCTAATGTAACCGGGTCAAAACTTCCCGGATATATTCCTATCCTCATCTGAATCCTCCTGTAACTATTCCGGTAGAAACACGCATTTACTGTGTGTTTTGTAAGAAAAAGTAAATTTTGTAATGTTTAAGCCCCTTCGCCGAAGGCGAAATATTATGGGCTTAAACGTAACTGTTCATGGTTCTGAACAGTTACATCCTCCTTATGTGTAACAGTTCAGCCGAGGGCCGACCTGTTACGGAATCGGGCAAGCTTCGCATGTAAATTGCCCAATTTCTTTTCTTTTTTAATCATTTATACGGTCTGCACAGCGGAGTGTGCAGCCCTACCTGAACTGTTACACATCATCACATAAATGTAAAAAAACATGCATATTTGTCTTGTACTTTTTTATCTTCTCAATTTCGTATCCCAAATCTTCAATATATGACACATCTGTATCAAGAGATGCCTCAAATATAATTCTCGTATTCGTATCTATTATTACAGAATTACTAAGTTGCATAAGAACCTTTTTTTCCAATTCCTGTCTATATGGTGGATCCATAAAAACAATATCAAAAATATTCTTTTTTGTTTCTAGCTGCCGCAATCCAGAAAATACATCTGCCTTATAAACCTGTGCATTTTTCTTTAATCCAGTGTTTTGCAAATTCTCTTTGATACAAGTAATTGCCTTATCATTTTGTTCTATAAAAACTGCTTCTTTTGCACCACGGCTCAATGCTTCTATTCCAATAGCACCACTGCCGCTAAATAAATCTAAAAAATCGCAATCACATAGTTCCGACTGTAGCATATTAAATAAAGTCTCTTTGATGCGGTCTGTAGTTGGTCTGGTTTTCATACCATTTGGAGTTTTTAGTTGTATTCTCTTTGCACTTCCTGCAATTACACGCATATCACTGTCTCCTTTACTATGAAAATCCACTTTCTAAATATGTGTTACAGTTCAGCCATGCAAAAGTATATGTGCAAGTTGCACGAGGGAGCTTGCTCACAGAGGGCAGATTGTACATATACTTTTATATGCTTAACACCATACATGAATATTTTGCCAGCCAATTTATAATACTTTTAGTCATATTGCATATTCTGGCAAAATATGAATGGCATGGCTGAACTGTTACGTATATGTATATATTACAACAGATATACTATAGCTCAAAATACGCAAAAATTCAAGTGCCTACTTAGAAAAATTTACCTGTATGATTCCTTAAAAAATGCCTATACTATTCTTGTAACAAACAACCTGTATTTGATTTTCAAACATACCTTGTAAGAAAATCAAAGAAATGGAGGCGTTATTATGTCTGGAAGAAATCGAGTTGAGGTTCCTGAAGCAAAAGAAGCAATGGATCGTTTTAAGTTTGAGGTAGCCGATGAGTTAGGTGTTCCTTTATCCTCTGGCTATAATGGTAATCTTACTTCCTACCAGAACGGAAGCGTTGGTGGTATGATGGTAAAGAAAATGATTGCAGAACAAGAAAAACGTATGGCTGGTAAATAACCACCACTCTTCAAAGTTCCTAACGGACTACGCATGTTTGTGACGTCATAAATACGCTATCCCTATATGGGAAAACGTAGCAAAACAGGCGGTGTAACTAAAATATAGTTGCATCGCCTGTTTTATTATACTTATAACACATCTATCACATCTTCTTTTCGGATCATTTTTAATTCTTCTTCTGTTGGCATATCCATAACTACAATACGATTTGCCTGTTTAACCATAATGTTCTCAAAAGTATTTCTCACTCCACGTCCATTTCCAAACAATAGCTTTTTGTCTGGTGTCATCTCTTCTAATACATGAAGAATACACTCCTTTGCCTCTTCTTCCATAGCAACCCCAGATTTATCTGCAAGCATCAGCAAAATATCCATAAGCTGTTCATTGGTGTAATCCTTAAAATTCACAAACTTATTAAACCTGGAAATAAGTCCAGTATTTGCCTTTAAAAATTCATCCATTTCGTCTTTATATCCTGCAACAATTACTACCAGATTATCTCTGTGATCCTCCATCATTTTAACTAAAGTATCAATTGCCTCACTGCCAAAATCATTTGCATCATTTTTGTTTGTAAGAGAATATGCTTCATCAATAAACAATACACCACCCATGGCTTTTTCAATGACTTCCTTTACTTTCATGGCAGTCTGCCCAACATATCCTGCTACAAGTCCAGAACGGTCTACTTCTACCAAATGCCCTTTCGATAAAATACCAAGTTCCTTGTAAATCTGTGCTACAAGACGGGCAACTGTAGTTTTTCCTGTCCCCGGATTGCCAGTAAATACCATGTGATAAGTAATATCCATAGTTGGCATACTATAACTTTCCCTCATTTTTCTCACTTTAATTAAGTTAATCAGTGAATTAATTTCTACTTTCACCTCTTCCAGACCAATTAAAGAATTTAATTCTTCCAGTAAAGCTTGTAAGCCTTTTGCCTGATTGATTTTATCAATTTCTCTCCGGATATCGTCTACTTTTTGTTCTTCAATCTTTTGTATAACTTTTTCTTTTTTAGCAAATTCTAAAAATTTTGGAGCTTGGATTTTTAATTTTCCCATTTTCTGAAGTTCTAGTAATTCTTTGTCCGTATACTCAAAAATGGATTTTTCTTTTTTCTTTGTTTGTTGTTTTTCTGCATTTTTATTATCTTTTTCTTCTACTGCTTCTTTATTTTCTTTCAGGCAAATTTCCTCATCATTTGCTTTCAAATCCTCTTTCGTTTCATCCTTGGTCTTTACTTGATTTTCTTGTTCTTCTAACTCTTTTGCCTTCTTTTCCTCTTCCTCCATACGCATAATCTCTATCATTTGTTCTCTTGCAAGACGCAGTGCTTCTTCTTTCTCTGCTTTCTCTTTTTCTATTCTTGCTTTCTCTTTTTCTATTCTTGCTTTTTCTCTTTCTGCTTTTTCTCTCTCTAACTCTTCTTCCTCTTGCTTCTTCTGTGCCTCAAGCTGAGCTTCCTTTTTCTCTCTTTCTTCTTTCTCCTTTGCCTCTTGCATATTTTTTTCTTCCAATTCTTTCATAGATACTTTTATCTTTTGAAACTTTTCATTGCTTAATTTAAGAAAAATATAACGGTTATTTATTACATAATTTTTTTGATCTTCATTGAGAAAATATGCTATTTTCTCGTAATATTCTGAAATAAATTTATTTGCATAAGGGCTTTGTTTTTTGCTTAACATAGAAATTGCTATCAGAACATTAAGCAGGGCATCTATAAAATAGCTGGTAAGAAAAGAGTCCTTCTCTGCATCTCTCACACCACAAAGCTGTAAAAGAATTGGTGGATTCTTTAACAAACGATTTGCTAAAAGCAAAGTTTCTTCTGACAAATCTCCTTCCTTTACACAATGTAATGCATTCTTTAACGGCAAATCCATAATAAACTGTTTCTCTTCTATTCTGCATCTACCACAATAAATAGTTAAATTTAGTAAAAGAGCTTGTAAATACATGTCTAACATATCATATATAGTTTGATGCAAATAAGCTTCTGGTTCTTCCCAATACCCCTCTGTATCTAAAGTGTCACAAAACTTACGCATATTTTGATAACTCTCTTTCGCAATTTCAAATAATTTTTCATCTGTATAGAGTAACTGTACCATGGGCATCTCTCCTTATCTGCGGTTGCCTTATTATCCCTGTATTAGGGATGCCACGTAACAGTTCAGCCGGGGGGCTGACCTGTTACGGAATTGGGCAAGCTTCGCATGTAAATTGCCCAATTCCAATCCTGTTTTAGTCTTTTTTACGGTCTGCACAGCAGAATGTGCAGACCTGCCTGAACTGTTACGATGCCACATTAATATATGCCTGATAGCCATTCTTAATGTGGCAACCCTGACCTGCTTATGTTATTATATCTTTTTTATCAAAAAATAGCAATCTTTCTTACATATCTTCTACTTCTTTTGGTAACTTTAATACACTTCCTTTGCGAAGTGTTATGGCATTCATTCCATTATATTTTAATAAATCTTCCAAATCAATATCAAATTTATCTAAAAGTGTTTCTAAAGTATCTCCTTCCCCTATCACATATTCAATAATCACCATATCATTTTTAGGTGGTTTTGGTGGTTTGGGCATTCCCCCCTCTTGATGTTTTGATTTTGGAATACATATCCAATCACCAATTTGCAAATTGTATATATTAATGTACGGATTGGCTTGTAAAATCCATTCCAAAGGCACTTCTTCCCTTCTACTAATGCTATATAATGTATCTCCATCCTTAATCTGATACTTTTTACCTTTGCAAATAAATTCGTCGTAATACATACCTTCTGCTCCTTCATTTTTTTACTTCACTATATGTTTTATCTGAAAAAAAGTTACTCTGTCAGCTTTTCTTATATTTTTTAATAATTTTTCTTCTTATTTTTATGTTTTTTTTACTATATTTTCATATTGCTTTCAAAAATTTACTGTCGTATAATGTAAACTGATTGTAATTATTCCGAACTATGAACAGTTACACTTAATTAACATAACCGTATAGAAATAGAACATTTCAGTCAAATACCCCGCAGCAAGCTACGGGGCATGACCTAGCTTTTTTTAGCAAGTTCGCCCCAAGGGGCGGGGTATTTGACCCTCGCGGCAGTCGCCAAATGCGAGCAAGCTCGCACTTGGCTTGTTGCTTCGCGGGAATAAAGAAAAAATACGGACTTTTACCCAAAGGAGGAACGGCTTTTGCCAAACAACATGAATAATGTAAAACATACATTGGGAATTGATATTGGTTCTACTACTGTCAAAGTTGCCATTCTTGATTCCAATAAAAATATTATTTTCTCTGACTATCAGAGACATTTTGCAAACATACAGGAAACCCTTACCCGTATCATAAATAATGCTTATGAACAGCTTGGAGAATTAGAATTTGCTCCTATGATTACTGGATCTGGCGGACTAACTATTTCCAAACATTTGGATATCCCTTTTGTTCAGGAAGTAGTAGCAGTTTCCACTGCATTAAAAGACTATGCCCCTCAGACAGATGTAGCGATTGAGCTTGGTGGAGAGGATGCAAAAATTATCTACTTTACTGGTGGTATTGATCAACGTATGAATGGTATTTGTGCCGGTGGTACCGGTTCTTTTATCGACCAGATGGCTACCCTTTTGAAAACAGATGCAGATGGTTTAAATGAATATGCCAAAGACTATAAGGCAATTTATCCAATTGCTGCACGATGTGGTGTATTTGCAAAGACTGATATCCAGCCTTTGATTAATGAAGGTGCTACCAAGCAGGATTTGTCTGCTTCTATTTTGCAGGCAGTAGTAAACCAGACCATAAGTGGTCTTGCCTGCGGTAAGCCAATCCGTGGTAATGTAGCCTTTCTTGGCGGTCCGCTTCACTTTTTAACCGAATTAAAACAAGCTTTTATCCGTACCTTAAAACTGACTCCAAAACAAATTATTGCTCCTGACCATTCCCACTTATTTGCAGCAGTTGGTTCTGCTCTTAATTCCAAATTCGAAAAGGTTACTTCTTTCAATGAATTAAGCAATAAATTAAAAGGTGGCATTACCATGGAGTTTGAAGTAACCCGTATGGATCCTCTTTTTGAAGACCAGGCGGCTTACGATGCCTTTTTAGAAAGACACTCCCGTCACAAGGTTGTTGCTGGAGATATTCGTAACTATGAAGGTGATTGTTTCCTTGGTATTGATGCTGGATCTACAACAACCAAAGTGGCATTGGTTGCTGAAAATGGTGATTTACTATACTCCTTTTACAGTAACAACAATGGAAGTCTTCTAAAAACTACCATTAAGGCTTTAAAAGAAATCTACGGACTGCTGCCAGACAGTGCCCGCATTGTACGCTCCTGCTCCACTGGATATGGTGAGGCTTTAGTGAAATCTGCCTTTCTTTTGGATGAAGGTGAAGTCGAAACCATCGCCCACTATTATGCTGCATCATTCTTTGAACCAGAGGTAGACTGTATCTTAGACATTGGTGGTCAGGATATGAAATGTATGAAAATAAAGAACGAAACCATTGACAGCGTACAGCTCAATGAAGCCTGCTCTTCCGGCTGCGGTTCTTTTATTGAAACTTTTGCAAAATCACTTAATTATGAAGTAGCTGATTTTGCTAAAGTTGCACTTTTTGCCAGAAATCCTATAGATCTTGGTTCCAGATGTACCGTATTTATGAACTCGAAAGTAAAACAGGCACAAAAAGAAGGTGCTGGTGTTGATGATATTTCTGCTGGTCTTGCTTATTCTGTGATTAAGAATGCTTTGTTAAAGGTTATCAAAATTACAGACCCAAAAGACCTTGGTAAGAAAATTGTAGTGCAGGGCGGAACCTTTTACAACGATGCAGTTCTCCGAAGTTTTGAAATTATCTCCGGCTGTGAAGCAGTCAGACCAAATATTTCTGGTATTATGGGAGCCTTTGGTGCTGCTTTGATTGCCAGGGAACATTATGATGGAACGCAGGAAACAACAACTCTTCCAATTGAAAAAATTACTTCCCTTAAGTTTGATAGTTCTATGACTAGATGTAAGGGCTGTACCAACAACTGTCTTTTAACGATTAATAAATTCTCAGGAGGCCGCCAATTTATTTCTGGTAACCGTTGTGAACGTGGACTTGGTAAAGCAAAAAAAGCAGATAGTGTACCAAACTTATTTGCTTACAAAACCAAACGTCTGTTCCAGCATTATGAATCATTGGATGAAGAACATGCTTATCGTGGTATTGTAGGTATTCCAAGGGTACTTAACATGTATGAGAATTTCCCATTTTGGCATACTTTCTTTACAAACCTTGGTTACAAAGTAGTGTTATCACCAGAATCCAACCGTAAAGTATATGAACTTGGTATCGAATCTATTCCTAGTGAATCAGAATGTTATCCTGCCAAATTAGCACATGGTCATGTAATGTGGCTGGTAAAACAGGGTATTGACTACATTTTCTATCCATGTATATTTTATGAGCGAAAAGAACAAGAGGATGCTGGAAATCATTACAACTGTCCAATCGTTACTTCCTATGGCGAAAACATAAAAAATAACATGGAAGAATTACAAGATAAAGATATTACTTTCCAGAATCCATTTTTATCTTTTGAAAGTGAAGAGATTATTTGCCAACGCCTTTCTACTATTTTTCGTGAAGAAAATGATATTCCAGAATATGAAACAAAACAGGCAGTTCATGCAGCATGGACAGAACTTATGAATGCCCAGAGGGATATCCAAAAGAAAGGGGAAGAAGTTTTAAAATATCTGGATGAAACTGGAAAACAGGGAATTGTTTTAGCTGGAAGACCATACCACTGTGATTCGGAAATTAACCATGGAATTCCAGAATTGATAACTTCTTTTGATGTGGCAGTATTAACGGAAGATAGTATTGCTCATTTAGGAAAAGTTGACCGTCCAACAATTGTTATGGATCAATGGGTATACCATTCCCGTTTATATGCAGCAGCCTCCTATGTACGTACAAAGCCAAATTTGAATCTGATTCAATTAAACTCTTTTGGCTGTGGTCTGGATGCGGTTACTACGGATCAGGTAAATGACATTTTGACAAAATCTGGTAAAATTTACACTGTACTTAAAATTGACGAAGTAAACAACTTAGGTGCTGCCCGTATTCGTATCCGTTCTCTTCTTTCTGCTATTAAGGACAGAGAACACAAGCATATTGCATGTAAGGTGGAGGATGCCGCTCACCATAGAGTAGTATTTACTGAGGAAATGCGTAAAAACTATACCATCCTAGCTCCTCAAATGTCACCAATTCACTTTAATGTATTAGTTGCTGCCATTGAATCTTGTGGTTACAAGATAGAATTATTGCCAAGTAATAAATCTTGTGTAGATTATGGATTGAAATATGTAAATAACGATGCCTGCTATCCTTCTCTTTTAGTGGTGGGTCAATTTATGGAAGCTTTGGATTCTGGCAAATACGACTTAGACAAAGTAGCCCTTGCCATTACCCAGACTGGTGGAGGGTGCCGTGCAACAAATTATATTGGTTTTATCCGACGTGCTTTGGAAAAAGCGGGCTACGGACATATTCCAGTAATTTCCCTTAGTGCTGGTGTAGAAACAAATCCGGGATTTACTTACACTCTTCCAATGATTAACCGTGTCCTGCAAGCATTGGTTTACGGAGATTTGTTTATGCGTCTTTTATACAAAACACGCCCATACGAATCAGAACCTGGCTCTGCCAATGCCTTATTTAAAAAATGGGAAGCAAAATGTATAGAAGATGTCCGGAAGGGCAAGAACTTCAAAAAGAATATTAATAACATGGTAAATGATTTTGACAACCTTCCTCTTCTTGATATCAGCAAACCGAAGGTAGGTATTGTAGGTGAAATTTTAGTTAAATTCCTTCCTACTGCAAATAACCAGTTAGTTGAACTTTTAGAGGAAGAAGGTGCAGAAGCTGTATGTCCTGATTTAATTGATTTCTTCCTATATTGCTGTTACAGTTGCAATTATGAAGTTACATTATTTGGAAAGAGTAAAAAGACTGCTTTTTATAACAATATAGCAATCAAAGTAATTGAATTCTATCGAAGACATGCAAAACGTGCCTTAAAGAATAGCAAACGTTTTCAGCCACCAGAAAGCATTAAGACTTTAGGAGGCTATGCAGAACCTTTTGTTTCGCTTGGTAATCAGACTGGTGAAGGTTGGTTTCTAACAGGGGAAATGGTGGAACTGATTCATTCTGGTGTACCAAATATTGTTTGTGCCCAGCCTTTTGGTTGTCTGCCTAACCATGTAGTTGGAAAAGGTGTTATTAAAAGTCTTCGTTTGGCATTTCCAGATGCTAATATTGTGGCAGTGGATTATGATCCCGGTGCCAGCGAAGTGAATCAATTAAATCGTATCAAATTGATGCTTTCTACTGCAAGCCAAAATATGAAAAATGCAAATGATATGTAATCTTGTCCTAAAAGCATAAAGCATATAGGACTGCTTCTGCCTAGATATTTAATACTAGGAGATTACGAAATAATTTATAGTATATAAAATAATCTCCATCAGAGTAATTATTCCTACCTCTGATGGAGATTATTTTATCATATTTCAAATATTGTAATGCGATATATGATTGATATTAATCACCTTGTTTTTATCTGAAATATTCTTTCCGTATTTTTCTTTGTATTTTCTATTAGTACCTCTTCCTGAACTTTCATGTAATGTGCCAATTCTTTCACAACATATTTAATGTTTTGAGGAATATTTGTCCTGTCTAGCCCTTGCACATTCTTTGGTGTCAGATAAGGTGCATCTGTTTCTATTAAAATTCTGTCCAAAGGGATTATATGTACTGCCTCCCGCAATTCCTTTGCTCTTCGGTCATCACAAATCCATCCAGTAATGCCAATAGAAAAACCCATTGAGAGATACTTATCTAAGGTTTTTTTATTACCTGTAAAACAATGTACTACAGATTTTTTGCAGATATCGGGATGCTTTTTAAATCTGCGAATAAAATCATTCTCTGCACTACGTTCATGAAGAAACAAAGGTTTATTGAATTTTTCAGCAATAAGAATCTGCTTTTCCAAACATCTTATTTGATTTTCTTTTGAAGAAAACATTCTATCATAATCCAAACCGCACTCTCCCACAGCAACTACTCTCTTATTTTCAGATATAATCTGCTCTATAAGACAAAAATCCTCCTGCATGGAACGATCTGCATTGTGAGGATGAATTCCTGCAGTACCAAAAGTGTTATGTGTTTTTACAAAAGTATTGATTTTCCTATTCTCTTTTGCATCCGTTCCTGTCAGAATACAGCATATACCTTCCATTTCTGCAGATTGAATAACACTTTCTGGTTCAGGAAATTGTCTACAAAATAGATTCAACCCAATATCATAATATTTAATCTTCACATCATCATTCCTCTCTGAGTATAAAAAAACTTTGAATTACTTAAAATCTGGTATCTTTAATTTAACTTTTTTGATTTTTCTTTAAGATTCATCATTCACTTCAGCCTGTCATTCTGTTGATTCAGATCTTAATATTTCATTAGGTGGTTCAATCTCGTTAGCAATAGTATGTTCTGTTAATTCAGATAGTAACTTTATTTTTTTGTTAATTATTGGTCTCATACAGTTTGGTACATGTTCTTGATGTGCCCTATGTATAGCAACACATTCTTTGCAATTCCCATGATAACGGCATGCTTTTTTACATGGACAATAGTCTTTATCTTTGTACTCTTCACGAAAGGCAGCAGCAAATTCTTCTTGCAACCTCAGACCTTCCTGTCGGTTTCCCTTATGAAACTGTTCCATTGCATCTAGTTCTTTTTGATTTCCTTCTATAATCATAAGATCCCTCTTAACTTTGGATTATAAATTTTCAATAATATCTTTATAGTAATTTTTTCCCTATAATACTTCCACCACCAACTACATAATCATCTTTATAAAAGACAACTGCTTGTCCTGGTGTAATAGCCCGCTGTGGTTCTTCAAATACACATTCTAATAGGTCATCATCCATTTTGCGAATCGTTGCTTTAGCTCCCTTATGGCTATAGCGGATCTTAGCATCCACTACCATATCTCCTGCCAAATCAGAAATTGCCATAAAGTTCAGCTTATTTGCATATAAACGTGGTGCGAATACATCTTGATTATCACCAATCACTACTTCGTTTGTTTCAGGACGAATTTCTACTACAAAAACCGGTTTCCCCATTGCAAGATTAAGACCTTTTCTCTGCCCTACTGTATAATTTGTAATACCTTTATGCGTTCCAAGAATATTTCCTTCCAAATCCACAAAATTACCTTCTGGAATCTCTACATTCGTATTCTCATGAATAAACTTTGTATAATCATTGTCAGGAATAAAGCAGATATCCTGACTATCCGGTTTATTCGCTACTTCCAATCCGATATCCTCTGCAATCTGGCGGATCTCTTCCTTACTATATTCCCCTACTGGCATAAGGGTATGAGAAAGCTGGGCTTGTGTAAGATTATAAAGTGCATAGGTCTGGTCTTTGGCTTCTGTTGCAGATTTTTTCAATGTATACCGCCCATTTGGCAGTTTTACCACTCTGGCATAATGCCCAGTCGCAATATAATCTGCTCCAATTTCCATAGAGCGGCGTAAAAGAGCATCCCATTTCACATAACGATTACAGGCAATACATGGATTCGGAGTTCTACCTTTTAAGTATTCCTCTAAGAAATAATCCATAACCTGCTCTTTAAATTCCTTACGGAAATTCATTACATAATATGGTATTTCTATGGAAGCTGCTACTCTTCGAGCATCCTCTACTGCACTTAATCCACAACAGCCTCCATTTTCTTCTAATCTACATTCTGGCTCTTCCTGCCAGATTTGCATTGTTACCCCTATTACATCATATCCGGCTTTTTTTAGAAGATAAGCTGTTACTGAAGAATCTACACCACCCGACATTCCAACAACAACTTTTTTCTTATTGTTTTCCATATTTAATATTCTTCTCCATCTTCTTCATCTTCGTGAATATCATTCTTAGGTTTCTTTAATCCTTCAATCACAATTCCATTTTTCTCAGCATAGTCCCATAATGCGGCATGAATGGCTTCTTCTGCAAGAAGCGAACAATGTACCTTTACAGGTGGAAGACCATCCAATGCCTCCATTACTGCCTTATTGGTAACTTGCAAGGCTTCCTGAACAGTCTTTCCCATAACCAATTCCGTTGCCATACTGCTGGTTGCTACCGCAGCTCCACACCCAAAAGTTTTAAACTTACAATCACGAATAATGCCATCTTCATCAATATCCAGATAAATCCGCATAATGTCTCCACATTTTGCATTTCCCACTGTTCCTACTCCACTGGCATCTTCTATCTCCCCAACATTTCTAGGGTTTGTAAAATGATCCATTACTTTTTCACTATACATGGTATTTCTCCTCCTAATTCTTATAAATGTATATTCTATGTAACAGTTCAGCCCATAGGCTTAACTGTTACAAAATTGGGCAAGCATCGCATTATAAATTGCCCAATTCTCTATTCTTGTTATACTATTTCTTACGGTCAGCACAGTAAATGTGCAGACCTACCTGCTCTGTTACTATTCCATCACTTTCTTTCTTATTCCTTATTTGCTTCATATATTACTATTTATTGCCATACAGAAGAATATACAACCGTGAATAGTAACTTTTTTATACATTTTGTTTAACAAAATCTTCATATAAAGGAGACATAGAACGAAGCTTCTCTACAATTTCTTTAACAGTATCTACTACATAATCTATATCCTCTTCTGTGGTTTCATCACTCAATGTCAAACGCAAAGAACCATGGGCAATCTCATGAGGAAGTCCAATGGCAAGAAGTACATGG
>JAAVHR010000137.1 GCA_014799595.1 Clostridiales bacterium
ATAATGGCTGGTAAAAATCCTCATGTGGACATCAGTCCAATAAAAGTGAGTATACAAATTGCATAAATAAATTTATTTATGCAATTTGTATATCACTTTTGCAGGTTCTGAATAGTTACCCATAATGTAATTATAACTGCAAACCTTTGGTTTCTTCACATCCTAATACAAGATTCATACATTCAATTGCCGCACCAGATGCCCCTTTTCCCAAATTGTCAAATTGAGAAGATAAAACTATACGCTCTTCATTTCCTGTTACATAAATCTTAAGACCATCCCAGCCTGCTTTTTCATTTCCTGCCAAAAATCCACTTTCTGCTATTGGATCATCAGATTCACTAACTTCAATAAAATTTGATTCTTTATAGTACTCTCTATAATAATTAAGCAATGAGATAACTGATTCTTTCTTTGCCAACATGTCAGTAAAAATTGGTACAGAAACCACCATCCCACTGTAATAATCATCTATAATTGGTGAAAAGAGTGGTGTTCTTGCTAATCCTGTAATTTTCTGCATTTCCTTTAAATGCTTGTGTTGTTGGGTTAAGGCATATTCCCTTCCTGCGGAAAATGCTCTTGGTCTGTCCTCATTTTCATAAACAGCAATGGTCTTCTTTCCCGCACCACTATATCCAGACAATGCAAAGCTTGTAACTGGATAATCTTTTGGCAAGATTCCACCTGCAACTAAAGGATAGACAAGAGAGATAAAACCAGATGCATAACATCCTGGAACTGCAATACGTTTTCCATTTATAATCTTTTCTTTATGTTTTTTTGACAATTCTGGAAAACCATACGCCCAGCCTTCTTCTGTTCTATGAGCTGTAGAAGTATCTATAATCACCACATTGTCGTTCTCAACTAAGGATACTGATTCCCTAGCCGCAACATCAGGCAGACACAAAAATGTGATATCGGACTGGTTAATCAATTTTTTTCTCTCATCTGGAGATTTCCTGTATTCAGGGTTAATTTTTAATAGTTCAATATCATCCCGTTCTGCAAAACGTTCATAGATACGAAGTCCTGTGGTTCCTTCACTTCCATCAATAAATACCTTTGTTTTCATACTGTATTCCTCATTTCTTGCAAATCGTTTACTTATCCTAAATCATAACTATTTAGTTCTCTTATATTTACTCTTAATCGTATCTGTTCAGGTACTGAACAGATACTCTAAATCTTAAAATCCAGACACATTCTTACTTCCATAAAAGGTCTGACTTTGTTATCTGCAACAGCCACATGTGCAGGATGTGTTGCATAATTCTTTAGAGATGCCTCATCCTCAAAGGTAGAGTCCAACATTAGATCTGCATTAGAGGATGCCAAAGATTCTGTCTGTACTTTTATCTCTATCAGTCCCGGAATCTGCCCAGCAAGTCCCTCTAACCCTGCTTTTACACCTTCTTTGATAATTTTCTTCTCTTCTTCTGTTTTCTCTTCTTTTATCTTCCATAAAATAATATGACGTACCATGTTACCTCTCCTTTTTGGCTTTTCCTGATTATTCTTTCTTATTATACCTATTTTTTTCTTATATGAAAAGCTTTTTATTGCAAGTTTACTATGAAAGTGTTATATCTATCGAAGAACCTAATGTATAGAGCCGCTAGGGCAAAAGCCTGATTTCCTATTTTGTCACTCTTAGAATATCCACAGTATGAGCACTTGCACCTAACATATCCCTTCTCTCGCAGGTAGATAAATGATATTTTATAAATATTTTAAAAGTCTCCTCATCCATAGCATTTAACACCTGTCTCATATAATTTGCCGGTCCGTCTGGTGTAATAATCTTGATTCTATTGAGATTTGCTTTCTCATTTAATGCATCAATATCTTCAATTCTTACATAATCATACAGGTCTTTTTCTTCAGAAACCACATGAAAATCTTTTGTCAACCGTTTTGCCTCCAAACTTTCTTTTATATGATTTTCTTTGAAGCCAAAAGTCAATACACTGTAATCATTCATGCAATATGCTACCAAAATCACTCCATTATTCTTTGTTACTCTTTTTGCTTCCAGAAGTGCCTGCAGCTTATCTTCCTGCGTATACAAATGATACATTGGCCCAAATATCAAAGTCAAATCAAAAGAATCATTTTCAAAACGTGATAACTTTTTTGCATTCCCTTGATATGCCCGCACACTGCTTCCCTTCTTTTTTAATATTCCCAGATTATATTTAACCAGCTCTACTGCTGTCACATCATATCCTTCCTTGGCAAGAGCTACGGAATATCTTCCTGTGCCAGCCCCTACATCCAGAATCTTGGGTTTTCTCATCTCTTCCAGATAAGTATGTATATATTTCATAGAAGTAATATATTCAACCTGACCATGCCGGCTGTTTAACCGTTTTTCTTCGTTAAATTTGTTATAGTATTTTTCTAAATCTGTCATTTTTTCTTTCCTTTACTTGTTTTCTATGTATGAATAGAATTCTATCTAATTGACCCCTAAATAATTAAATTTATTCTAACATATTTTAGATACAATTGTCACCTATTAAACTCTTACCTTGTTCTATATTTCAAAATATGATATAATGATATCGTAAACCATTTAGATTAATTGCAAGGAGGATACCATGAAAGAAACTTTTGAAAAAATATATAATAATTTTGAAAAAACAAAAAATATATGTGAATTTTATAACAAATATGAGAAGAATATGACATCTACAAGATTTCTGCTGATTCGTTCTCTAGACAAGGAAAACTTAAAAGAGGTTATCAAATTATATTCTAATTTTGACAATACTGGTAATCTTAAAACTTTAACAGAGAAAACCTACAACTCTCCTGTTACTGTTGAGCAACTTTTGAATTATATAGAAAATAAAAGAAAAGAGTTAATTAAAAAACGCGAATCCGAGCTTGAAGGGTTATCAGAAATACTTGATAATTTCCCTATAGTCAACTGTGGAGTTCGAAATGATAAAGTTGATGATATTGTGAAGACCTTTGTGCGAAATAAATCCTTAAAAACAATGCTGGAAATTGAAACAGAACTTAATAAAGAAATACTTCCAAGAATAAAACAATATAGTTTATGGTCATATTATAACCAAACTTCCAATGATATAATTGAGTTATTTTTCTTAAAACACCCATCTGTAATACCAACAATAAGAAAAATACCAAATGTTGATTTTTTTATAAAAATAGAGGGAAATATTATACCTTTCGATTTAAAATTCACCAATATATCAGATAGTTATTTTGATCTTGCCTCTCAAGGAATCATCCGCAATAACAATAACACAATATATGATGACTTCTATATAGATGAACATTCTGATACAAATGAATTGAAAAAGATAAAAAGTTATTATAATACGTTTAAACGAAATCATAAAAGTTTAAAACTTCCTAACATGTCTGGTCTGAAAAAAAACGACCTCATAGAACTCCTAACAGATACAAATATTCAAGAAGCACTAACTTTTGTAGAAAATATATTGTCACAACATTCAAACTATATACCAACAACAACAGATGAACTTTACGCATTAGAATGGTGGAATTATAAATACCAAGGTGAACGTCTTTTTTGCAATAATAATCGTTTATTCGTCTTTTTAGCTTATAAAAATAAACTTATTGATGGACGTGAGCTAAAAGGTCGTACTACAGAAATTGGCAATAAAATCAAAAAACTTTTGGATAACCTAACAATGAATGACATTCATACTATACATTATCATTATGACAAGGATATGAGTTTAATAGGTGACTATACAGCACTCTCATTATCAACTATTTATTATGAGTAAATCTAAAAAGAGCTATCACATTAACCAAAAAAACATACAAAAGATAGATTACATAAATATTTATTAATACCATATCTTGTCCAAATTCTTCGTGATAGCTCTATTTTTATCAATCCATCATTTCTGCACACATTTTTACAATTTTAGACACTCTGAAAATATATCTCTTTGGAATTGTTTGTTCAAAAAGAGCATTCATTATGTTATAAACCTCATAATTAGGATATTGAACAATAAGTTTTTTTATTTGCTTTTTTAAGGATTCATCATCCTCCTTAAAAACAATTTTCTCAAATTGACTATTTCCAGAATTCTTAAAAGTTAATACAAAATCTGTCTTTAGTGCATTTTTTCTGTTATCTTGAATGACTGAAGTAGCAGAATACTCTAATGGTACTATATCACAGATTTCAAATCCATGCTCTACAAAAAGATTCAAAGTATTAATCCAAGTATCATCATTCAAACAATTAAATGCCATTGAAAAAAATTTATCATGTTTAAGCACTCTTTTTATTTCTAAAAAGGCTTCATTTAAAAGTTTATTATATTCATTAGTATCCTTATTTTTACGTTTTTTTGCCCCTGATACAATAATTTCCTTACTCCAATCAATACCTTGATCTAGCTTTAACCATGCATTCCACATTAAACTTTGCTCCATATATAAAATTCTATTTGCATGCGGCGGATCAATAAAAACATAATCAACACTGTCATCTTCTAAATGCAGTTTGGTGGCAGAATCATTGAAAAGTGATACATTTTTCTCAAAATAGTTGTCTGGAAATGAAGAAAAAAGTTCATTAATTTCTTTCTCCCCTTTTAATATTCGTTTATATCTATTTTCAAAACAATTCCAAACATTAATCTCAAAATGTTCTTCTGGAACCCAATATCCTATTACCCAACTTCCAACCTCTGCTCTTGGAGGCTTCTCCTTATTTTTCTTTCTGCGTCTTATTACAAACACAAGATTACTGGCTTGGGATAAAGTTCCTGATAAAGTAAGTTCAAAAACATTTCTTAATTTTTCATTTTCTATTCCTTGAATTTCGTCACACAATAAAGACAAACCAACTAATGCCCTTGGCATAAATAAATCTGAAACTTTTTGTTGTTCACCTACATTAATTCTTGAATTCTCAAACATATCACTTGTAGGATACCATTTAGGGGCTAGCGAAGGATTATTTGCCATTTTTATATCTATATTTTCTCCACAACGTATCTGTTTTTTTTTAGTATGATCAGTATACCACACTTCAATAGGTTTATTATTTTTCCATATAGTATGTGTAATAAGTGTCTTTTCTCCGTCTTTCTCAACCTCATATAAGCTATTTATAGTAGGTTGTAATTTCTTTTTTATTTCTCTAAACTTTTCTTCAATATCCTCTATGTTAACTGATGTCATTGAGACTTTGGCAAGCTTTATTGCTATTGGATTCAAATCAACACCAATACATTTCCTATTTGCCTTAAGTGCTTCAATTAAGGTCACACCCGAGCCACAAAAACTATCTAAAACAACTTCATCTTCTTTTGTATATTTTTCAATAAATTTTGATATTTCATTAAATGGTTTTTTCCCCCAGTATTTATGCATAGCATAGATACCTTTGTAAGTATTTTCATTTGATGACATAATCATCCTCCTAGTATAATAATGTAACCCCTACAAGTCTTTTTTTATTTATAAGTTTTCTCCCAAAATAATATATTAACTTATTCTATAACATGATAAATGAATAACTAGTACGAAAAAAACAAGTAGTTGTTATGTAGAGTTAATTATACAACAAAAATCTAATTACCGATAGACTCAAATCTTAACTATTTTTTTATAGTATTTCTCCTTGTATTCTAAAATATATCATGATACTATAATGGTATAATCAAACAAACGAAAAGAGGTATTATTATGAAAATAAAGATATGTGGCTTAACTGCCCCCAAAGAAGCAGTTTATCTGAATGAAAATCAAGTAGACTTTGCGGGATTTGTTTTATTTTTTCCAAAAAGCAAAAGAAACATTACGATAGATCAGGCAAAAGATATTTTTATGCACCTTTCTTCTTCCATAAAAAAAGTGGCAGTTGTAGTTTCTCCTACCCTTGCTCAGGCAAAAGAAATTGAAACTGCCGGTTTTGACTATATTCAAATTCATGGTGTCCTGCCCAAAGAACTGCTTACAAATTTACGTATTCCAATTTTAAAAGCCTTTAATATAGATGATATGGAGCATTATCCTGACTATGTAAATCAGCCATCCATTGCAGGATTTGTTTTTGATGCCAATGAACCAGGAAGCGGTAAAACTTTTGACTGGAATCTTCTTCGCAGCCTGCCAAAAAATGATAAACTAATGTTTCTTGCCGGCGGACTGCATGCAGACAATGTAACTGCTGCCATAGAAGCTGTTTCTCCAGATGTGGTAGATGTTTCTTCTGGTGTAGAATTGGGTGAAGGTATTGGAAAAGATCCAAATAAAATCAATGCATTTGTGAAAGCAGTAAGACAATGAACCTATAAAATGAGCCTATAACCGGAACCATGCTTTCATGGAATCTAACACCTGTATAAGCTGCTCTTCTTCGATAATATATGGAACCATAGCATACATATAATTTAACCCAGATTATTCACGGCCTTAAACATGAACTAAGTCCTATGTAGTTACTATTCCTTTACTTTATGCCAGTTCCACCTTATATCCCAGTTTTTCCAGCAACTCCATATCCGTTTCCACCGTTATTCCTGCTGTTGTAAGCATATCACCGGAAATTGCTGCATTGGCACCACTTTTAAAACATTGTTCTCCCTTATCGCCTACAATTCCTCTTCCCCCAGCCAGACGGATATCTCCATCAGGAATTATGAATCGAAAAATAGCTACAATCCTGCAAAGTTCTTCATTGGATACAATTGGGTTCTTCTCATAAGGAGTTCCCGGGATTGGATTTAATAAATTTACGGGAATGGATTTTACGCCTAATTCTCTTGCAGTCAATACCATATCTACCCTGTCCTCCATGGTTTCTCCAAGTCCTATAATTCCACCAGAACATACGGACAATCCTGCCCGTTTTGCAGCTTTCAGGGTTTCTATTTTTTCTTCATAAGTATGGGTGGTACAAACTTGGGGAAAATATCTTTTGGAAGTTTCTAAATTGCAATGTACCCTTGATGCACCTGCCTCTTTTATTCTCCGAAACTGCTCTTCTCCCAGCAATCCAAAGGATACACAGACTTCTATCCCTGTTTTCTTTCTAATTTCCCTTATGCTTTCGCAAACCTTCGTTACTTCCTCATCTGATAATTTTCTGCCCGAGGTTACGATAGAATAACGAAGTACACCTCTCTCTTTATTCTGTATGGCACCTTGTAACATGTCTTCTGTGGAAAGTAATGGATAACTTTCTTCTAAATTTGTATGATAGTGGGCACTCTGGGCACAGTATTTACAATCCTCTGAACATTTTCCGCACTTTCCATTTACAATTGTACACATATCAAAACGATTTCCACAAAAATATTTTCTCAACTCATCTGCTGCTTCTTGCAGTTCCTCAAGAGGTTCTTTAAATAATTCCATAGCTTCTTTTTGATTGATTTGATACCCAGCTAATATTTTCTCTTTTAATTCTGATACAATACTCATAGCAAATCTCCCTTTTCATTCATTGTGGTGCCTCCTTTGCGAGACTTATAGGTTTACTACAAGATAGTATAACACTCTAAATTCCCAATTGTCAATTGCATCATTTTTATCCTTTACAATGTATACTCCTATTCTGTTACTGTTCACTCACAAGCTTGACACTTGCTGTCAAGCTATGTGCCAAAAATGTAGGATAGCCAAGAATCCAGCCTTTCGCCAAAGGCAAATTACAAATAGGCTGGATTCCGTTACAGTTTGCACCGTAAGTGTGAACTGTAACCCTATTCTGCTTTTCACTATATTTCACATTCAGCAAGGTATTTAAAACAAAATCCCCTAATATTATTTCTTTCAATAGTTTCTTTGAACAGTTCCGAACAGATAAGCACATTATTTTCTAAATGTCTAGCTATAAACAAATTTACATCCCCAATTACCCCATCTTTAAAATATAGTTTATCAAAAAATTGAATGAGATCCTTATTCCCTTTATATACTTTATATTTTGATGTCTCCATATTTATACAGTCTATAATTGTAATTGGATTTGCAATCACTAAATTTCCATCCTTACAAATTAAGTCTAAGTATTCTACATCTTCTTTTGCTAATAAGTCAAAAATCTCTTTTGTTCTTTTATTGATAACAAAAAATGTACTGCTAAATCTAAATACATCTGAATCATCTATACTGCCCTCTTCGACATATAATTCTAATGTTGAATCCCACTTATCTGCATAACTTTCTCCATATCCAAAACTATAATTCATCAGTTTGTCACATTCTTTTTCCTCACAACTTAATTTGGGGTTTTCTTTTGCAATATGTATTTCCCAAAATTTCATTTTTCTTCCATTACCACTTTTATTTCTATTGCAATCCTCTTTTATCTTTTCTTTGATTTCTTCTGCAATCTCTTTAGGTTTTGAATCTTCTTCTTCCGTTTTATGTTCAGATTTATATTCCATACATTTATTTACTTTTTCGGATTCCTTCATTTCATAAAGACCCTCTTCTATCATCTCTTCTTTGATTTCTTCTGCAATCTCTCTAGGTCTTGAATCATCATATTCACTTGTGTGTTGAAATATATACTCCATACATTTATTTACTTTTTCATATTCCTCCATTTCATAAAAAACTTCCATCATACATGATTTAATTTCCAATTTTTCATAAATATTCTCTTCTTCCTCAAAAGCTTTTTCAAGCAACTCTAATCCCTCTTCATATTTTCCTTTATCTAAATAAAATAATGCCTTATTAAACTTGTTATTCATTTTAATTTTCTCCTTTATTTTTTCTTCATATTCGTTGTATACCCAAGTGGATGTTTTGCCATCAGCAATCCATTCCTTCTACTTCCATGTTACTACTATATCATCTCTAATTTTTTTTACCTCATATTTTTTCTTTTTTCCATCCAATAACACAACAATATCTGGAATAAAACTATTACCATACATTTATAAAAAACTCTTCCAAAATCCATATCTCAAGTTGCGTGCTCCAAATCTACACCATTTTTTCTTATGGAGGCTGCGACTTCAGCCGTAGTTTCATGATAAAATACTATATTTCCATTTTCATCAACTGGTAATCCAGAAGAACTACTACTCTCACTACCTATTTCACACTTTTTCTCATACCCACTTGGATCCACATACATCACCAGATTATTCCCACAGTATGCATACAGGTTCAGTTCGTCTCCACGGAACACATCCCCTTGGGTGAATCTTCCTATCAATGGATTATAATTTCTAGCCCTCAGGTAATACTGTTGGCTTATCTGGGCATACTGTTCTCCGTTATAGGTATAGTGGTTTTTTATCAGTTCTTCTGCATTTGTTATGTTTCCAAATGCATCATAGGTGTAAACATTGGTTACTTTTCCATTGCTTCCTGTGATATACTTTGTATCACCATGTTCATTTTGATGATAGAAATGATACTGGTCTAACACTGTTGGTTCTGTAGTTATGCTTTCTTCTACTGCATGTCCACACTCTTCACTGGCTACAATTCCATATCCTCTTACCAGTCTCTTGGTTGGTTTCCATTCTGCATCTAATTCAGTAAATACGATCCATCCATTAGTGACAAAGTTTGTCCTTTCTCCATCTTCTTCTATGCCATAACGCAAGTTTTCTGCATCATAAAAGTTTCTCCGGATATGTACTGTTTTGCTGTTGCTGCCTTGTTCACTGGATACCACACTGGTTTGTAAGATATTCTGTGACAGATAATCTTCTACCACTACTCTGGCTGTTTTGTTAAAGCTATCATACTTGTAGGTTTTATACTGCTCTACTTCTGTCTGTGCCATGTTGCTGGTTATGATTATAGTGCTTCCTTTTTGGGTTTTGATGCTTCCCTGTTTTAGGAATTGTTTGATCAGCTCGCTTATGGTGTTGCCCTGTCATACCGATATTGCTCTACTCTGCCTGTTGGATAGCTTACTTCTTAATAATCTTTGCAGGCTGTTATAAACATCCTCGATAAATCATTATTATCTTTTCTTTTATATCATTTTCTAAGCAAAGAAGTAGTTTATTCTTTTCTACTTCTTTGCTTGGTTTACATATTTTTTTGATAAATTTTTTAATACTCTACTAACAAGAATACTCTTTTTACATATTAAATATTTTTATATAAATAATTTTATATATAACAAAATTAATACCTTTAACTTTCTTCATGTTTTGCAAACAAATATTCTATATATTGTCCTACATCAATCCATGAAGTTATTTTCTCTCTTTCTTTTTCATAATCTAATAATTCTCCTATGTTACTATTGAGTCTAGGAACCGAATAACATTCTATAAACTCTCTAATGATTTTTCCCTTTTCACAAACTAATATTGTACCTTCAAGAAAATCCTCATTTAAATATGTATATACCATCTTATCATTTTGGGTTAATTCACAAATTACTTCCTTTGAGTATTCATCATCTTGACCTTCCATAACACTACATCCATCATGCAAATTATAAAAGATAACATCTTCATACTCAAATTCATTATCTGTTTCAACATATTCTTTTTCTTCTCCTAAAACTTCCATATATCTTTCAAGAAATTTTTTCGCACTAATATTACTAAAAATATAAACTTCTACCATTTTTTCCTCCTTTTTAACACTTATAGCCTCTCGGATTGTTCAGCCCCTATTTTATGCTGTTTTCAAATCCTATTTTTATAAAATTCCCCCACTTTTTTTGCCAAAACACTTGACAAATCCCTCAAAAAATGCGGTGC
>JAAVHR010000138.1 GCA_014799595.1 Clostridiales bacterium
GGCTTTATTTAAGTGTGCCTAAATTTGAAATAATTGTATGAAACTGTAAATTTTTTGTAATATATCCTGCTTTCATGGTCTATCCATCTCATTTTGTCGTTAGTTTCGCAATTACCTAAAATGATACCAAGACAATTGCGAAACTCAATTTAATTTATGAATATTTGTGCAAAATTCACATATCACCTCAAGGCACGTTTGCACTGCTCTCAACCATAACATTACATAATGATGATACCTCCAAGGCTATATCAGATAAGAAATTGACTTCCCACAAGATGAAATACATGGAAATACCTAAATAATATTATCATTCCTAGGAATACAAGAAAATATAGCCAGTCTTTCCATGAAGCATGAAACTTCTCCCAGTTCCTAAATTCTCCAGTAAATCCTCTAAGGCTCATACTTTCATTTACCCGTTCTGCCCGGTCAAAAGTTCTAAGAAGCAGCATTCCAACAAAACTTCCCCATACATTTATCTTTATACCCTTCTGTGCCGGAGCCCGAAGCCTGTATGCTTGCAGCATCCTGTCTGTTTCTTCCATAAGCAATCCAATATACCTGTAGATTAAAAGAAATAGTGTTACAATAATCTTTGGACAATAAAGATGTGTCAAAGATGTACATATCTTTTCTATTGTAGTTGTAATGACCAGCAGATATACAGCAAGCAAAGTAAATATGCCTTTAACCAGAAGTGAAAGAAAGCTTATCATCCCAGTGGTAACTGGTAGATTTCCAAGATAAAACAGCACATTTCTATCAAAAACTATATTAAATATACCCATAACACATACAAGTGGAAGCACAATCCGAAGTCTCACAAAGCAATCCTTAATGGAAATATCTCCAGCCACAAATAAAAATACTAAGTATAAGCCCATGGATATAAGGATATCCATCTGATATTTTGAAACAGAAGACACCATAACTATGTAAAAACAGGTAAGTATCAGCTTAAATAATGGATAAATGTTATTTATCCAAGTATCCTTAGAAGCTTCCTCACTGATATTATATAATTTTATTATGGCATTATCTATTTTGTTCATAAAATTTCTCTTCCTGCTTTCTGTCCTTTTGATTTTTATATATTCTAAATATCCATGCGGTTCCAACACATAAAACCAAAACCAAACATGCACCAACAATTCCAGAAATGCTTGTACCAATTGCCATATCCTTATCTTTCAGGCTATAATCTGGGAAAATAGCTGTGTGGTTCTGAATAGCTTCTGCTGTTGTTTCACCACCAGAAAGTTCTGTACTTCCTGTTAATTTTTCAATGGACCACTCCAATCCATCCGGTTTTGAGGAAGCAAATAGGGAAAGTCCTCCAGCAAGCAAGATTGTTGTAAGTAAAAGTATAGGTATTACATTTCTGGAATGTCTTGATATATTTTTTTCAAAAGAATCGCCTATCCCCCAGAGCAATTCCTGTCTGGTCTGATAAATAAAAACAAGAACTGTGGATGTAATAAGTCCTTCTATTGTTCCTATTGCCAAATGAATTGGCTGCATCAAAGAAAGGAATGCCTGAAATGGCAACTTGGTAACACCAGATGCATAAGTCTCAAGTACCACAGAAAATGCCCCTAACTGAAGAGTAAGAATGCAGCCTAGGAGGGATGCAGCTACAATTTTCTTTTTATCTGCACCATTTTTCATAATAAATTTCCAAATGAATGCACCAAGAAAACATCCATAAAATGCCATATTCCACACATTACAACCAAGTGCCATAAGACCTCCATCAGCAAATATCAAACATTGAATCAGCAAAACACCAATCATAGTCAGAAAACCCTTAAAAGGTCCAAGCAATGCAGTAAGCATCATACCTCCACAAAGATGCCCAGAAGAGCCTGTTCCAGGAATAGTGAAATTAATCATCTGGGCAGCAAAAACAAAAGCTCCCATCACTCCCATCACTGGAATTTTCTTCTCCTCCTCTTCTTTTTTTATTTTTTTTACAGAAAAACCTGCTGCACCCATACTACATGCAGACATAACGCCTGCCACAGCTGGTAACACTAATGCATCTGCCATATGCATAAATTCTACCTCCTTTAATAAAGTGGGCAAGCCCACATCAGCTGCTACTGTTCACGCCTATGGTGTAAACAGTAACGGAATCCAGCCTATTTAGAATTCGCCTTCGGCGAAAGGCTGGATTCTTCTCTCCCACTACTTATTCTTACGTCCTTTGCAGCAAGTGCAAAGTACTACCTGTGAATAGTAACCATCAACTCTCTTTTCCCTCATGAATGAGGGGATTGCAAACGGAAAAGACATGCCATATATGTACTCTTATAAGTACAGGCATGTCTTCATGACATTATTTTATAGTGACATCTCCATAGGCAACAAAGATACCTATTTTTCACAATCCATACCACAAGTTTCAATTTGTTCCATAGCATTTACCACCAATTCATTCATGGAAAGTGGCATCACACCAGCAACAATATTGTCACATTTGTTGAGAGGAATCAAAACCTTTTTCGCTTTGCTTCTGCCTACAGCCACAGCCATATCTGCTGTTATCTCACCGATAAGGGAATCTGCTATCACAATTCCTATTGGACCTGCTATCACATCTGCTGTTCTTGCTGCTACGATTACCGAATTGGCACCAGTTGCAGCATAATCCGGATTCGCCTTCAGCATGTTTGAGGTGGCTATGCTATTTGTTCCTATAGCTGTAATTTCTGCCTTGGGCAGCTTTTCCCTGACTCCTTCAATGAGCAGTTTTCCTATTTTTCCACCTTGTCCATCAATAATCAGAATGTGCATCTCATACCTCATTTCTCTAGAGTTAGTCTGTAAGTAAATCTTTACTTACTTTTTTCAACTCTTTCCTAATCTCTATATGTTGTGGACACACTTTCTCACAGGCTCCACATTCTATACACTCATTTGCTTGTTTTTTTCCATGACCTCCAACAAGCCAATTTTCTTGATGCAAAGCCGCTGCTTTGTCTTGATACAATGTCAAGTAATTTTCGGCTACAAATGAACCCGAAATTCCAATATCCTTCGGACAAACTTTTGCACAGTAATTACATGTTGTACATGGAATAAGAGGTATCTTATTTAATTCTTCTTGTGCTTTATGCAGTGTATCTGTCTGTTTATCTGATAATCCCTTAAAATCTTTCATATAAGACAGATTATCCTGCATCTGCTCTATATTACTCATTCCTGATAATACAGTAATTACTCCTTCTAAGTTGGCAGCAAATCGAATTGCCCAGGAGGCAATAGAAGAATCCGCTTCTGCTTCTTTTAGTATTTTTACAACATTCTCTGGTGGATTAGCCAACATACCACCCTTAACCGGTTCCATAATGATTACTGGTTTGCCATGTTTTCTTGCAACCTCATAACAGCCTCTTGACTGAATAGCCGGATTATCCCAGTCTGCATAATTGATCTGAAGCTGTACAAATTCCATTTCAGGATGATTTGTTAATATTTCATCTAATTCTTCTGGTGTAGAATGAAAAGAAAATCCTACGTGCTTTATGAGACCTTCCTTTTTCTTTTCCTGTACAAATTCCCAAAGTTCAAAATCATCAAAATACTTTGTTCTGCTTTCTCCAAGATTATGAAGCAGATAAAAATCAAAATAGCCTGCACCAGTCTGTTTTAATGATGTTTCAAACTGTGAAACAGCTTCTTCTTTTGTCTTACAATTAATCCATGCAGCATTTTTCGTTGCAAGTTGAAAAGATTCTCTTGGATATCGTTCTACTAATGCCTGTCTGATTGCATCTTCACTTCCTGCATAGGCCCAAGCAGTGTCAAAATATGTAAATCCTGCTTTTATGTACATATCTACCATTTGTTTGGTCTGTTCAATATCAATAATTCCATCTGTTTGGGGCAAACGCATTAATCCAAAGCCTAATTTCTTAATTTCTTCTCCTAAATAACCCATGCCTTTCTCCTTTCTCTTCCATATATAATTGTATAACTCTCATTATCGTAACTGTTCAGAACCCCTCATTCGGATTTTTCCAGAATATACATAATATCTAATAATTCCCCATAATGGCTGGTAAAAATCCTCATGTGGACATCAGTCCAATAAAAGTGAGTATACAAATTGCATTTAATAAATAAACTTATTTATGCAATTTGTATATCACTTTTGCAGGTTCTGAATAGTTACTCATTATCTTAATTTTTCTCAATCAATTCATACTCTCTGCTTCCGTATCCGAGTTTTGCTGCAGCTTCTACAGTATGAATTCCATTTCTTGATTCAATACGTTCAATCAAATGGTCTCTTCCTTCATCATTTGCCTGATATACCAAGTCCACACATGCCTGATCTAAAGCAATTGGATCTAAGGAAGCTAATACGCCAATATCCTTCATGCAAGGATCTTCTGCAACTTCACAACAATCACAGTCTACAGACATATTACACATAACATTAATATATGCCACATTTCCATTAAAATATTTGATAACAGAAGATGCTGCATCTGCCATAGACTCCAAAAAAGAATCATGATCAGCAGTCCATATTTCTTCTTCTACACCAGCTCCATGGATATATGCCTTTCCATGAGAAGACGCTACACCAATAGAAAGATTCTTAATTGCTCCGCCAAATCCTCCCATTGGATGTCCTTTAAAATGGGAAAGTACTAGCATAGAATTGTAATTTTTGATATGATCTCCCACAAAGTTTTTATGAATCTGGTTACCATTCTCAATTGGAAGTTCTATCTCTCCATCTTCATCCATAATATCCACAGTTGCAATATCTGTCCATCCATGAAGTTTCATTGTCTCCCAATGCTTTTCGGTACTATTCCTTTTTCCTTCATAAGCAGTGTTACATTCCACAATTGTACCATTTACTTTATCAATAATTGGTTTCCAGAATGCCGGACGGATAAAATTCTGATTTCCAACTTCTCCAGAATGAAGTTTTACTGCTACTTTACCTGGTAATTCCACTCCTAATGTCTCATATAATTTCATAACTGCTTCTGATGTGATTTCTCTGATTAAATATACTTTTGATTTATCCATTAAAAATCCTCCTGAATTCTTTTTTATCATTATCCTTTATTTATTCTTAATAATTCACAATCGGTAACTGTTGAGAACCATGAACAGTTACGTTTAAGCCCATAATAATTCGCCTTCGGCGAAGGGGCTTAAACACTGTAAAATTTAAATCTTCTTACGAAACACGCAGTAAATGCGCGTTTCTACCTAAATAGTTACTATAATTCATAATCTATTAAACATGAATACTGCCCAATTTATCCTCCATTATTCATGTTCAAAATGTGCCGAAACTTCTTTTAAATGCTTAATAATTGGTAAATGCTGTGGACAAACACTTTCACATTGACCACAACTAACACAATCGCTGGCTTTTCCAAAAGTTTTTGCAAGTCTGTCATAATATTCGCCTTGAGGTGTCCAGCCTTTCTCCTCTGCTTCCTGCTTGTCTGCATTGTACAAAGAAAAATATTTTGGAATTGCAATTTTCTTTGGACATCCATCTGTACAATAAGAACAGGCAGTACATGGAATGGTAATACTTCCATTTATCATAGTTACTGCATCTTGAATTATCTTTTGTTCTTCATGATTCAGCGGTTCAAATTCTGCCATATAACTAGTATTATCCATAAGTTGTTCCATATTACTCATACCGCTTAACACCATTTTTACATTTGGAAGGCTGGCTGCAAAACGGATTGCCCAAGAAGGTATGGACATTTCAGGATGATATGCCTTAAAACTTTTTTCCACTGTTTCGGGAACATTTGCCAAAGTTCCACCCTTGACGGGTTCCATAACAATTACAGGTTTGCCATGTTTCTCTGCCACCTCATAACATTTACGGGACTGAATACCCTCACTGTCCCAATCAAGATAATTAATTTGTAACTGGACAAATTCCATTTCTGGATGTTCCGTCAAGATTTTGTCAAGTACTTGGGCATTATCATGGAAAGAAAATCCAATATGTTTGACAAGTCCATTCTTCTTTTTCTCCAGTAACCAATTAAAACAATCCAATTCTTTATAAACTTCATAATGATCAACACCCATATCATGAAGAAGATAGTAATCAAAGTTTGTTACACCTGTTTTGGCAAGCTGTTCATTGAAAATTTTATCTCTATCTTCTTTGGTTTTAATAAAACCAGCATGTAATTTGGTAGCTAATGTGTAGCTTTCTCTTGGATGTCTGTCTACCAAAGCCTCTTTCGCTGCATTTTCGCTCTTAAAATCACAATACATCCATGCAGTATCAAAATATGTAAAACCACTTTTTAGAAAGGTGTCTACCATCTCTTTTGTCTGCTCTATATCAATACTGCCAGCATCATCGGCATTTAATAATGGCAGACGCATCAAACCAAACCCCAGCTTCTTTTCGCTAGTAATTACATCCACATTACATCCCTGCTTTCCATAAATGATTCTAATGATTTAATTATATCAAAAGATTTTAATAAAATCAAATTCATATATAATATATCTTTTCATGCCTAATAAGTATGGAATTGTAAATAATTATTACTATTTCTGAAGTTTTTCGATTTCTTTTCCGTTTACTGAAATGACTTTTATTACTATCTCATCGCAATAAAAATGAATATGGGAATCTTCAAAGTCCAGTACTTCATACTGCAATTCATAACCTGTACCAGTATATTTTAAATTTATAATATCAAGTCCTGAGATCCATCCCAAAAGTTCACAGCTTCCATCACAGGATACTCCTTTTAATGTAAGAAGAATAATATCTTTTTTCTCTATATCACTCATTTTTAAATCAACACAAAACCGGTCACACCATTCTTCATAATCAAATTCTCTATACCATCTAAACTCTAAAATTTCATGAAAATAACACCAATAAACATTGGGAAAAAAATGAAAAAAATCTGTAATTCCTATTATGTCCTTATACATTTCTTTATTCATAATAAATCCTTTTCTATATATTCACCCTTTTTAGGTAGAACCTTGCACTCTGTTGCAAGGTTCGTAAAGTACCAAGTGCTGCTTTTGCACTTGTGTGCATCCTCGTTTACGAAACACCATGCGAATATATTTATGGTGATGCCACAGTCCACAAGACATGGGTGTTTTGTAACTGTTCAGAGCTATAAATAGTTATATCCTTTTCTATTATTTAGGGTAACATTTGTATATTCTATAAAAATCCCAATGAAGGGCTCCAAACATTTATTCTTTATACATAAAACACTCCTTATCATGGGAATATATCACACCAATTGCCTGCAAATAGGAATATATAATAGTAGTACCTACAAATTTCATTCCTCTCTTTTTTAAATCTTTCGAGATATTATCTGATAACTCAGAACTTGTTCTATCTATTTCATAAATTACTTTATCACTGGTAAAAGTTTTTAAATAATTATAAAAGGAACCATATTCCTGTTGAATTTGCTTAAATATTTTGGCATTATTTATACTAGCATTTATTTTTAACTTATTTCTTATAATTTTTTCGTTGGATAATAATTCTGTTATTTTTCTTTCATCATAACTACAAACTTTATCTAAATCAAAATTGTCATAAGCTACTCTAAAATCTTCTCTTTTATTTAATACACACTCCCAAGATAATCCGGCTTGAAAGGATTCCAATATTAACATTTCAAATAAATAGCTATCCTCAAATTTGGGAGAAGCCCATTCTTCATCATGATATTGGATATATAGTGGATTTTTAAGGTTACACCATTTACATCGGCTCTTGTTTTCACTAGTTACTCCATCTAAATTCAATTCTTTTTGCCTATTGGTATGTAACATTTTCATTTTCTCCTATATTAAAATCTTTCCCTGTAATTCAATCAATATTAGTATCTGTTCAGAACCATGAACAGTTACCAATATTATTCAGGTTTAAACCTCTAAAGTTTGTATTCATATACATAATCATCCATAAAATAACCGTTTCCTATATCATTTTTTTCTTCATATTTTTTGCAGAACCCCAATTTCTCATAAACATATACCGCACTATTTTTTTTGTTTACATTTAAAGTTATAGCATGGGCATTTATCTTTCTTGCATTTAAAATTACAAAATCCAACATCTTTTTAGAAAGCCCTTTTCCTCTTTGGGTTTTTGACAAATAAAATTTACTTAGGTATAGCTCACTTTCTCGTTTATAAAAGGCTAAAAAACCAATATTATCCTTGTTATCACGCACAAAATAATATTGGTATCCATGTTCTATTTGTTCTTCTAAGGAAGATACCGACTGAAATTTTTCAATCATGTAATCATTTTGCACACTTCCAACAATGGGATCATAATGTTCTTTCACAATAGAGGATGCTAATGCGGATAATTCCTTTATGCTCTCTTTATCCTCCAATGAAACCTTGATAAATTCCATAGTATTTCTCTCCTTTATTACAGAAAAAATCATATTACATTTTAATTTCTATATATTCACTCTTTTTAGGTAGAACCTTGCACTCTGCTGCAAGGTTCGTAAAGCACCAAGTGCTGCTTTTGCACTTGTGTGCATCCTCGTTTACGAAACACCCATGGGAATATATTTATGGTGATGCCGCAGTCCACAAGGCATGGGTGTTTTGTAACAATTCTTTCTATAAATTCTAACACATAAATATATAATCCTCAACCAGAAATCAATCAGGAAATACTTTTCACTATTTTCTTTTTCATCATTTTATATATAGACTTGCAGGCTCTTTCTTCCTCTTCATTCTTCATATTCTATCGTTTTTGAAATAAGCCCCTCCTTATCATCTGTCTCAAAATAAATGCATTTGCAATTTTTCCAGCAGATTCCCCAAGAAGATGCTCTTGTTATCCATTCTTCATAAATATGATTTATCTGGGATAAATGCTACAGTTCTGTATCTTTTTTTATGAGCATAACATTCTTGTCCATATTTTTTTCTGATTCCTCTATATATTTGGTATAAACATATAGGATAAGTATATTGCTTAGTACCATTAGTATCAAAAATATTGTCTATAACAGGAAGTGTTTCTCCTTTTTCTATATAATATAATGTAGAAGGTGACATAATAGGATATAAGATTTCACATCCTGTAGCGATAGGATATGCAATACAAAAAAGTTCCAACCTCCTTTTCAAATTCAAATTGAAAACAACAGTAATATACCCCTAGGAAATAACTGTTACACAGATTAAATTTATATATGTATTTTCAAACAGATTAACACTTAAAATACACAAATTTGTTGTCAGACCTATCAGTATAGTATACAGCTTTCCTAATTTAGTTCTTACATCTGTAAACTCAGACATAAAATCATACAACAAAAACACATCTATAATAGAAATCATAAATTTTACTACTATATCCATCCAAACCATCTCTTACTCCATATTATAAATATTTTAGTCATAATTTTGTGCCATCAAACTGGCAAATCTTCTGTGTATCTCTTTTGATTTTGATCTTGAAACTGCCAGAGATAATTCTTCTTCCCCCCAGCTAATAAAGACTAAGGAATTGGTATTGATCTGCTTTACATAGTTTAAATTTACAATATAACTATTATGGGCAAATTCAAATCCAGAATTTTTTAATTTCTCATACAAAATTCCTGACAACTGCATATCTAAAATCACCAAATCACAATAGATATCCTTTTTATGAAAAAAATTAACTAAATCTTCTCCTGTATGGAATTCATAAAAACAGATTTCCTCTCTTTCAAAACCAGATTTCAAAATGACCATTTTCAGATACTCTATATATTCGCTATTGTCATCACAAATAAATATATGAATCTTTGAACTTTTTATCGGTGTATTCCTCTTCTGCTAAAAATATTACTTTTTCTGCTAGTATTCTATAGTTTTACGAGCCCTTAACATCACATCCGCCATTCTTAAAGCTCTTACATTTCCAAGGACATTATGTACCCGGAAAATCTTGCAGCCGTAAATTCTTCCAATTACATTTAAAGCAATTGTTGCCTCTTCTCTCTCATCCATTTCCAGATTCAGTGATTTACCTATAATAGATTTTCTGGAAATTCCTAACAAAATAGGTAGTCCAAATTTCTTCAACCGATCTACATAAGCTACACCATCCAAATTCATCTCTAAAGTTTTTGCAAACCCGATTCCCGGATCTAAAATTAGCTGGTCTTTTCTAATACCTGCCTTTAAAGCAATGTCTATGGATTCCTGTAATTCTTTTTCCAATAAAGCTAAATACTCTTCCAAAGGATAAGCCCCGTCACTCCCAAATACTGGGATTTCAAGGCGGTTATGCATAAGACATACTGGCTTTTGATATGCTGCTACAATTCCAGCCATGTTCTCATCATATTTCAATCCCCAAATATCATTCAACAAATCTGCCCCAGCTTCAAAAGCTGCCTTTGCCACCTGACTTTTATAAGTGTCCACAGATAAAGGCACCTCAAAGCGTTTTTTTAATGCTTCTAAGACAGGAACTACCCTCTCTATTTCCTCTTCATCTGAAATCTTTGTATATCCTGGTCTGGTGGATTCTCCTCCTACATCAATGATTGCTGCCCCCTCTCCTATCATTTGTGCAGCATGGTCAATTGCCTTATCTAAACGATTAAACTTACTTCCATCCGAAAAAGAATCTGGTGTAACATTTAAAATCCCCATAACATAAGATTCTCCGTTTTCCCAATCAAACTCCTTTGTTCCAATTAACATTCTGTTTCGTCCTCTCTATAATGTCTATATTTTTGTTTTATATACTTAATCTCAGTTATTCTGTTACTGTTCACACCTACGATGCTAACAGTAACGTTATTCACATTTTGTTTCATTAATAAAAACAGCTTTTCTAGATACTTTACTAAGTTTATATTATATAAGAAGTTAGGCATTTCTGCAAGAATCTTTCAAGGACTGTTACTTATTTTTTTGCACCAAAAAAGGAGCTGCACACTAACTCTTAGTGCGACAGCCCCATGCTTAAAATTGCGGATAATCCCAGATTATTTTTGTATTGCGGGGATTTCTGTATATTACTTGATGTTAAAAATTACATAATTATATTTTTCTTTATAATTAGCCTCCACATGAATACGGTAAACACCTTTCGTAAAATCTTCTAAATCATAACAATATGTTAGAGTATATGTTTTTTTTGCACTTCGTTTTGCTGGTATAACATAAGCAATACTCATAAAAGCTACATCCTCTTTCATTTTCAATTTTTTCCATTTACCATCCTCAAATCTCTCCACCCAAAAGGCTTCTCCAAACTCTACCGTTTTTCTTGTCTTATTACTTAATGCCACCTTAACTTTGACAGCATTCTTTGTTTTGACTGCCTTGACAAGCGTTGCTCTGGAAATCTTTGTATCTTTTTTTACAGTTACATTACAAGTGAATACTTTTTCTCCAACAGTTGCCTTAATTTTACAAGTACCTGTCTTTTTCCCTGTTTTAAATGTTAAAATACTATCATTGTCTCCACGTGTCCCAAGTAATGAAACAATTTTTTTATTTGATGTAGTCCATTTTACCTTAGAAGAAGGATTCGTTATTTTAATGACTTTTGACATATTGGTATACATTATTAAACTTTTTTTCGTAATATCCGTTTTGTAATTAGCAGCATACACACCTTCTACATTTGTCAAAATAGATATTGACAATAATAATACTACAACCATAATATATTTATGCTTTATTTGGTTCTTATTCATTTAGAATCGTCTCCTCTCTATAAATCAGTATGTAGTTAAGACTATCTCCTACTTTTTTATGTATTATTATCACGTTTTACAAATATATCATATCACCTATTAGTAGTTTCGTCAACTTTATTATATAGAACCTATTATAAATACATGATTTTTATTTTATTTCATCAAAACTTCTTGTAGTTATTTGTTATAAATGACGAGAATAACCAAAGATTATTATAAAATCAGTGTAGCATTCTTCTTTTCTTCTGACCACTTACATCCATTTTTTGCTTTGCAAACAAAACAATTCCTTGAAAGTTTATCTGCCCTATACAAATAATTTGCCAATTCGTTCTTTTCTTTCTCTTCTTGTAACAGTTCAGCCGAGGGCTGCTCTGTTACGGAATGGGGCAAGCTTCGCATATAAATTGCCCCATTCCCCTCCTGTTTTATTCTTTCATACGGTCTGCACAGCGGAGTGTGCAGATCTACCTGAACTGTTACCTCTTCTTTTCTATGTGCACCAATAGCAGTTGTAATAATACGAATCTCATCGTCTTCATAACCATACTTTGAAAGAAATTCCTTTGCAATCTCTACACTTGCCTGTTCATGGGGAATTCCTTTCTCGTACTCCCACACCCTGCCAATGTCATGAAGAAGTGCTGTAGTATAAATAATATCTTGGTCTAAAGAACTTCCCTCTTCCAAAGCTAAAATATACATAATTCTTGCAACATCACAAAAATGTTCCAAGGTATGGCAGCAGAATTCTCTATCGTTTTCATATTCCTTAATTTTCTCTATCATATCTTGATATTGCTTGTCACAAATTATCTCTTGATACCGTTGCACAATATACACCTCATTCTATTCAAATAATATAGGAAAAGTATAACACTATTTGCTTGTTCCTTCAATCCAGATGAAAATTCATTACTGTTCATACCTAGTTACTGTTCACTCACAAGCTTGACACTTGCTGCCAAGCTATGTGCCAAGAACGTAGAATAGCCAAGAATCCAGCCTTTTGCCGAAGGCGAATACAAATAGGCTGGATTCTGTTACTGTTAGCACCGTAGGTGTGAACAGTAACCATACCTATGGTTCTAACAGTAACAAATAAGTTTCTTTGTTGCTTTTTTTCTTGATATATGTTACTATTTTTGATGGTTGTAGTGCCAAAGCGTTACTGTTCGCTCACAAGCTTGACACTTGCTGTCAAGCTATGTGCCAAAACGTAGAACAGTCAAGAATCCAGCCCTTCGCCGAAGGCGAATTATAGATAGGCTGGATTCCGTTACTGTTAGCACTGTAGGTGTGAACAGTAACACCAAAACAGCATATCATTTACAACTGCAGAAATGCTTATTAGCGCCATGTACCTGAATAATGCAGGTTAACGAGGAGGAAAGAGTATCGAAATTTCGGCGGATGCTTTCCCGCGTAGATTAGGACGTGTGATATACAGGCAAAACATCGGGTAACCGAAACACAAATCTTGTATAACCTAATAAAAAAGAAAAAGGAGAATGATTATGTGCGGAATTATTGGTTATACTGGCATACTTGATGCCAAAAAAGTGCTTACAGAAGGCTTACAGGAACTGGAATACAGAGGATATGACAGTGCAGGTATTGCTTATTTTATGGATAATACCATTAAAACAATCAAACAGGAAGGAAAAGTTTCCTGTCTTTGTGAATCTGTTAAAGAAACGGCTGCAGAAGATGTGACAACTTGTGGAATTGGTCACACCCGTTGGGCTACCCATGGTGGTGTTTCTACTACAAATTCCCATCCTCATACCTTTGGAAAAGTAACTTTAATTCATAATGGTATTATTGAGAATTACAAATCTTTAGAAGAAGAACTTCAGCAAAAAGGAATGGAACCTGTTTCCCAGACAGATTCTGAAATTGCAGCTATGGTAATCAATGACTGCTATGAGGGCAATCCAGTAAAAGCAATTAAAGCTGCCGTTGCAAAATTAGAAGGTGCTTATGCTTTTTGTATTATGTTTGAAGATTTTCCTGGTGTGATATATGCCATTCGTGCAGGAAGTCCATTGGTTGCTACCCATACAGAAAAGGGAACTATCATCGCATCCGATATGGTTGCGTTATTAAAATATTCCAAAAATTATTTTGTGTTACCAGAGCATCATATAGCCCGGCTTACTGTAGATGATATTACGATTACCAATATGGAACATCAGGTAGTAGAGCCAAAAATGCTTCATGTAAATTGGGATGTAGCTTCTGCCAGAAAAGGTGGCTATGATTATTTTATGTTAAAGGAGATTCATGAACAGCCGGAAGCTCTTAAAAATACCATAGGTCCCCGTATGGTAAACGATTTACCTGACTTTAGTGAAGATCATATTCCAGACAGCTTATTTACAGATATTAACCGTGTTATTATTACTGCATGTGGAACGGCAATGCATGCTGGTCTTGTAGGCAAAAATATGATTGAATCTTTGACAAGAATTCCAGTCACTGTTGATATTGCTTCAGAATTTCGTTATCAGAATCCAATTCTTGATAAACACACACTTATTATTACCATTTCACAATCTGGAGAAACTGCAGATACATTAGCAGCTCTCCGCTTGGCAAAAGAAAATGGTTCAAAGACCTTATCTATTGTAAATGTAAAAGGTTCCTCCATTGCCAGAGAAAGCGATTATGTACTCTATACCCACGCAGGACCAGAAATTGCAGTTGCCAGCACAAAAGCCTACACTGTACAGCTTGCAGCAATGTATCTTTTCGCATTCCGTTTTGCTTATGCAAAAGGCTTACTTAGTGAAGAAGATACCAAAAAATATATGAGAAAATTGGAAAATACCATTCAAACGGTTGAGGAACTTCTCTCATACGATGAGGAAGTAAAGCCAATCGGCAAGAAATTAAAGAAAACAAAAGATTTATTCTTTATTGGACGTGGTTTAGATTATGCCCTTGCAAGCGAAGGCTCTATCAAACTAAAGGAAATCAGCTATATTCACTCTGAAGTTTATGCTGCTGGTGAATTAAAACATGGTACTATTTCTCTTATTACAGACAATGTACCAGTTATTGCTTTGGCAACCCAGGCAAATGTATATGCAAAAATGATTTCTAATATTAGAGAAGTCCGTTCCCGTGGGGCAAAGGTGATTCTTATTACAAATGCAGATGCCCATGTAGATGCTTCTCTTTGTGATTATCATATTATGCTACCAGAAATGGATGATGCATTTACACCTTTTGGTGCAGCCATTATCCTGCAATATATTGCATATTATGCAGCAGTTAGCCGTGGTTTGAATGTTGACCAGCCTAGAAATTTAGCAAAATCTGTTACCGTAGAATAAACAGATGGGCTGCCAGTTAGTGGCAGCCCTTTTTAGATTCAAATTTAGTTTGTAATTTTAGAAGTAAATTACGAAATTTATCCTCAATTATTCATGTGCTATATTGCAGACCGCTGCTATCATCGTCAATGGACCTATTAAGCATGAATAATCTCGGTTTATTATGATTTCGTCACTGTTCACACCTATGGTGCGAACAGTAACGGAATCCAGCCTATTAAGAGTCCGCTTTCAGCGAAAGGCTGGATTCTTATCTACCACTACCTATTCTTACGTACTTTGCAGCAAGTGCAAAATACTACCTGTGAACAGTAACGATTTCCCTTCTATGTATCTGAATAGAATCAGAAGAAAATACACAGAAGGACAGATATTAGAGAATAGAAATTATTATAGAAGAAATGTATCCAATTAAGATAAATGGTGCAAATGCCATTTCACAATCTCTTTTCTGTTTTCGGAAAAGGATTAAAAATATGCCATAACATGCTGCCAATAAAACAGATAGGAATAGAATTGTGTATGTATGTTGGAATCCACATGTAATACCAATTACTCCAAATAATTTAATATCTCCCATTCCTATGGCATTCTTTGCAAATAAATATACCAGAAACAAAACACCAAATCCCATAAAAAATCCCATAAAATCCTGAATCAAAATATTTTTCCAATCATTTTGATACCAACTGGTTTCGAAAAAAAAACATAGAATCCGGAATCCTGCTCCAAATGCCACAAAAATATTAGGGATTATCTTCATTCGATAGTCTACCACTGCAGCACAATAAATAATATGATATAACATCATTGACTTTGTAAAATTTAACAGATTTTCGGAACAGTTTCTTGCTGCTATCACAACTACAACCGTTAATCCAAAGGATATTATTGCAATAAACCATTTTTGCAGCCTTTTAGCTGTATCCTTTCTTTCCTCTGTATAATTTAAAAATAACAAAGCAAAAATTTGTACCAATAAACTAATAATAATTTGTAAAAATATCATGCTTTCTCCTTCTGCAAACATTTATTTGGCACCATTTGTTTACAGACAAGATTATAGCACATACAAATTAAAAAAGTAGAAAATCAGACAGACGACTACCAAAATAGGATGAATAACCACCATTTTCATCTTTTCTAGCAATTCTGTTAGATTTCAAAACCTAATTTTTTCATTTCCAGTCGGAATCTGCAAATCGGGAATCCTACTACATTATAATAATCCCCCTCAATTCCACATATATATTTTGCAAATCTTCCTTGAATTCCATAAGCTCCAGCTTTATCCATTGGCTCACCTGTCAAAACATAGTTCATCACCTGTTCTTTTGTCATATCCGCAATTCGTACTTTTGTATTTTCGGAGAAACACAATGTTTGGGTATTCCCATTAGTTTCTTTAATTACAATAGCAACTCCAGTATATACATTATGACTATGTCCCTGCAAATTCATAAGCATATTTACTGCTTCCAGCTCATCTGCCGGTTTACCCAGTATATTCCCCATATTTGCTACTACCGTATCTGCACCAATTACAATAGTATTATCCTTGTATAAATTAGCAACATTGGTTGCCTTTAAAAGTGCTAACTCTTTTACAACACTCTCTGGCTCTGTTGTAGATGTAATCTCTTCACAATTACTGGGAATAACCTGAAAACTCATTCCTGCCTGTTCCAATATTTCGTGCCGCCTTGGTGAATTCGATGCTAAAATAATACGATACATATTTATTTTCCCCTTTTCTCTCTTTATCCTTAAAACGTAACTGTTCAGAACAATGAACAGTTATGTTCTAAGCCCATGAAAATTCGCCTTCAGCGAAGGGCTTAGAACAATCAAAATTTACTATGAAAGTCCTGACAAACGTCTATATTTCATGCAAGCTTGCTTGTAAAGAAATATAGACATTTGGCTGGCTAAACTGTATGAGTA
>JAAVHR010000139.1 GCA_014799595.1 Clostridiales bacterium
ATAATAGTAGCATCAATATTTCCTATCACATATAATCCGTCCTCCAACATAGTACCAACATGTTTTAATAAGGTTATGCTGGAAGCTCCTTTATATTTTGAATCCGTATCTGGAAAATGCTTTCCAATATCACCAAGGGCTGCCGCACCCAGCAATGCATCCATAATCGCATGCAACAAAACATCGGCGTCAGAATGACCTAATAACCCTTTTTCATAAGATATCTCCACTCCGCCAATAATAAGCTTTCTATTCTCTACCAAACGATGTACATCATATCCCATACCAATTCTCATAATTGCACCAAGCCCTTCTATCTAATAATTGAGGTAATAGTATCTCCAAAAAATACTTTTCTTATATCTTATAATAGAAAAAGGTGCCTTCCAAGGCACCCTCAAAACCAAAATAGCGGGAACTGGATTTGAACCAGCGACACCACGGGTATGAACCGTGTGCTCTAGCCAACTGAGCTATCCCGCCATAAATGGGACCAATAGGGCTCGAACCTATGACCCTCTGCTTGTAAGGCAGATGCTCTCCCAGCTGAGCTATGATCCCATTCGTCAAAAGACAATAATGATTATAACCTATATTTTTTATCTTGTCAAGTATTTTTTTCTTACAAAAAATGTAACAGTTCAGCCATGTCATTTATATTTTTCATGGCTGAACTGTTACATCATATAAAGTATTGGTCACCACCATTTTCCATTAAGTCTGCCAATGTAATATGATCCACCACACTGCGAATTGCTTCGTCTAATTTTCTCCATACTACAATAGTCTGGCACTCTCCCAGCCTCTCACAGGCTTCTGCGTCTTCCTCTACACAAGGAACAGGTGCTAGTGTTCCTTCTGTCAATCGTAAGATCATACCAACTGTATATTTGTCTGGTTCATTCTTCAATACATAACCACCTTGAGAGCCACGAATACTTCTTACAAACCCTGCACTATTTAGAATTGAAATTATTTGTTCTAAATACTTGTCTGAAATATTTTGACGGCTGGAAATTTCCCGGATACTTACAGGCTTACCATCTGCCTGTTCCGCTATATCCAGCATCAACCGCAAAGCATATCTTCCTTTTGTGGAAATCTTCATATTTATCACACTCTTTCTTAAGTTTCTCATTATGATTCTACAAAATAAGTATAGCCTATTATTCCTACTTTTTCAATAGGAATAACAAAGAAACTCTATTTTGCTAATTCTAGCATTCTTTTTAACGGTTGATTTGCTTTCTCACTTATTTCTTTTGGTAAATGCATTTCTGGTTCCAAGGTAGCAAGTGCATTTATTACACCATCTAACTGGATTCTCTTCATATTAGGACAAAACTGGCGATGCCCAACTGAATAGAATTTTTTATCTGGATTCTTCTGCATCAATTCATAAAATACTCCCATCTCTGTACAAATAATATATACCTTATCTTCATGATTCGTGGCATAATCTATAATTTGTGATGTACTTCCAATATAATCTGCCAGTTCTAAAACATCCTCTGTACATTCTGGATGAGCTAAAACTTTTGCATCCGGATAAAGCTTCTTCGCCTTTTCCACATCTTCTGGATGAATGCTGGTATGTACATGGCAAAAACCATCATTAAAAATAAAATGCTTCTCTGGCAGTTGTCCTGCTACATATCTTCCCAGATTATTATCAGGAATAAAAAATATATCTTTATTCGGCAAACGCTTAACAATCTTAAGTGCATTGGAAGAAGTAACACATACATCTGATTCTGCCTTAATTTCTGCTGTAGAATTCACATAACATACTACAGCAACATCAGGATACTCTTTTCTTACCTCATGAATCCTATCTATATCTACCATATGAGCCATAGGACAATCTGCGTACGCATCTGCCATAACGACCTTCTTTTCTGGGTTTAATAGTTTTGCACTTTCTCCCATAAAGGAAACCCCACAAAACAAGATAACTTCCTCAGGAACTTTCGTGGCAACCTCTGCCAGATAATAGGAATCTCCTACATAATCTGCTATCTCCTGTACCTCCCCATCCACATAATAATGTGCTAAAATTACTGCATTTTTTTCTTGTTTCAATCTGGCAATTTCTGCTTTCTTTTCTGCTATCATCTTCATCTTCTCCTTTTTGTTGTAACTTCTATTATCAAAGTGGACAAAACCACATCAATTCTGTGTATTTTTTGCTCCTTATGAATTTCCTTTCAAAAGAAGAAACCTAGTGTGCTGTCTCATTCATTTTCAGCTAAATGACATAGAATGAATTTTCAGTCTGCAAGGCTGCTGAACGAGGCGATGCGGTGACATCGTTGAGTAAAGACAACATGGCAGATGTAAATTCAGACAAGTTATTTGGCGAAATGTGAATGATACAGTACACTAGCTATAGAGTAAAAAAGACATACAATAGTGTATGCCTCCTATGTCTCAAAACCTTAATCAATTTTTTCTCCTTTGCCCGTTGGAGTTGGAACTCCCTCCTCAGAATTGAAGCTGAACCAATACATTCCATTCTGATCTGCTCTTACATCATCATAAGACTGTGAAGATTTTCCACTATACTTTGTACATGCCATATCTAATGCTTCTACTTCTGGTTCCACCCAATTCTTCATTATAATAGCCTCCTCAACATTTTGATTCTTTTACATTCTCTATCATAACACTTCTTAATACTTTTGTAAATATCAGTAACATATTTGTAAGGTTGTATATATTTCTTTATATATTCTAAAATCCAATCTGCACTATATCTGTTGCGATTTTCAGATAGTTCTTTAAACTTTCTTTTTTATCGCCTGCACCCATTATAAATCTGCATTCTGCAATTGTCTACATTTTTTACAAAAAAGTATTTTTTCTTCTTACAAAATGCGATATAATATTTCCGAAAGGGAGGTCTATATTGTGGCAAAACATAAATTACTATTTATTGATGATGATAACAATGTACTACTTATGAACAAAGAATTTTTTTTAGATGCCGGTTATGCAGTGGCAACTACTACCTCGGCAAAAAAAGGCATTGCTCTTCTAGATAAACACAGCTTTTCTTGTATTATTTTAGATGTAATGATGCCAGGACTAGATGGTTTGGATTGCTGCAAATTAATTCGAAAAAAATCAGATGTTCCTATTATTTTTGTATCAGGAAAAGCATCCGAGGAAGATCGCATTGAGGGGCTTCTTCTTGGTGCAGATGATTATATTACAAAACCCTACAGCTTGCGTGAACTAGCTGCCCGCATTGAGGTAAACATCCGCCGCCACCAGTCTGTCAACAAAAAAGTAAAAGCTTCCTCTATTTTGGAATTTCCTCCTTTATCCATTGATCTTATTGAACATAAAGCTTTTTATAACAACGAAGAGGAAATTCCTCTGTCTAATCGCGAATTTGTTTTATTACACCTTCTTGCCACTAAACCAGGAGAAGCTTTTACTTTTGAAGAAATAGGCAATAAAGTATGGGGTGCCTATTTAGAAACCGATCGACGTTCTATTATGGTAAGTGTCAGCCGGTTGCGTAAAAAATTAGACTATTATGAAGGATTACAGGATATTATCCAAAGTGTCTGGTCGAAAGGATATAGACTTTCCCAAAAATCCAAATAGAGAAAGGTATGCCAATATGGAACAACGTAAAAAGTTTAAAAAACCGGAACTCAATGCCCAAGAATTATCCGCAGAACTTGTAATTGCAAACTTACGTTTGAAAGAAGCCCATGAACAGCTTATAAGGTCTGAACAAGCAAAAAGCGAGATGTTTGCGAATATTTCCCACGACCTTCGTTCTCCCATTACTACTATAAAAAATGCCATAGAATTACTATCTGGAAAAGAGGATTTGACAAAAGAAAATGCTGCTCCTCTTCTCTTACTTATGAATCAAAGAATTGATTTACTAGAAAAAATGATTAACGATATCTTTTTACTGGTTACTTTAGATAACCATTGTATTCAAATGGAATGTTCCTCTATTCCTCTAGTTTTTTTCTTGGAAGACTATTTTTTCTCTTGTCAGGAAGACAACAAATATCAACACAGAACTTTAATTTTAGATGTACCTGAAAACCTTCCCGGAAATGTAAAAGTAGATCCCAGACATCTTACCAGAGTTTTGGATAACCTTTTTTCTAATGCTCTAAAATATTCCAATTGTGGTGATTCGATTACGCTTGGTGCCTATCTGGAAAAAGACCATTTTATTGTATATGTGGAAGACACTGGTATTGGTATTTCTCCAGAAGATAAAGAAAGAATATTTGATCGCTGCTTTATTGCAAAGAAAGCCCGCACCCCTGGGATTTCTTCTACAGGGCTTGGACTATCCATTACAAAATCTATACTCTCCTATTTTCATGGTGATATATGGTGCGACAGCACTCTGGATGTGGGAAGCCGTTTTTCTTTCTGCCTTCCACTACAATCTATACATACAAAAAAAAATTGAGCCATTGATTAGCTGCAATTATAATATAATACACAGACTGGAGGTACATCCTTGTTTCAAAAATATCAATAACTAGGATAAAAACTTTCTCATATTTTTTAGTGCGTTTTTTTCTAATCTGGAGACTTGTGCCTGGGAAATATGCACTTCATTTGCTACCTCCATTTGTGTTTTTCCTTGAAAAAACCGCATTTGAATAATATCATACTCTCTTTGGGACAATTGATTTAAAGCTTCTTTTACAGATATTTCTTCCACCCATTTTTCTTCTTTTTTCTTCTTGTCACTAATTTGATCCATGATATATAAAGTGTCTCCACCTTCTGTATAAACAGGCTCATAAAGAGAGACCGGACTTTGAATGGCATCTAAGGCATATACAACTTCTTCACTTTTCACTCCAAGAGCACCTGCAATCTCCTGTACCGTCGGCTCTACATCTGATTGTTTCATCATCGCTTCTTTTGTATAAATAGCTTTATAAGCAATATCCCTTAATGAACGGCTTACCCGGATACTATTGTTATCTCTTAAATACCTTCTTATCTCTCCAATAATCATGGGAACCGCATAGGTACTAAACTTTACACCTTGGGTAATATCAAAGTTATCTATTGCCTTCATAAGACCTATACAACCAATTTGAAATAAATCATCTACATTCTCATTATTATTTGAAAATCGTTGGATAATACTTAACACAAGGCGGAGATTTCCTTTTATATAGGTTTCTCTTGCCTCCTTATCCCCTTGCAGAATACGTTGAAACAATTCCTCCTTTTCTGAATTTTGAAGTAATGGTAATTTCGAAGTGTTTACTCCACATATTTCTACTTTATAAAGAGCCATGGCAATCCTTCCTCCTAAATATATTACTTTAGAAATAAGGATTGCCACTTTTTCCTTTTTTATGCTTCTAAACGAATAATTTCCTTTCGAAGCCTCTTCATAATTTTCTTTTCTAGTCTGGAAATATAGGATTGAGAAATGCCTAACATATCTGCTACTTCCTTCTGAGTTTTCTCATCACCATCTCTTGAATTTAACCCAAACCGCATTTCTATGATAGAACGTTCTCTTTCTGTAAGTTTTTCTAATGCTTTTCCTAAAAGGCTGCGGTCTACCTCACTTTCAATATTTTGTGAAATAACATCTTCGTCTGTTCCAAGAATATCTGATAGCAAAAGTTCGTTGCCATCCCAATCCACATTGAGAGGTTCATCAATAGAAACTTCTAACTTGGTCTTATTATTTCTTCTTAAATACATCAAAATTTCATTTTCTATACAGCGTGATGCATAAGTGGCAAGTTTAATATTTTTATCCAGATTAAAGGTATTAATTGCTTTAATCAAACCTATAGTACCTATAGAAATCAAATCTTCCACATCAACACCTGTATTATCAAATTTTTTAGAAATATACACTACAAGCCTTAAATTATGTTCTACCAGCTTAGCTTTTGCTTTTTTCGCTTGTTCTCCATCTGACATCAAATGAAGCATACACGCTCTTTCTTCCTCTACGCCAAGAGGTGCTGGCAATACATCAACACCGCCTATGTAATGCATATCTCCCTTTTGCTGAAAAAAAACATTTCGAAAATCAGGAATTACCCGAAACTGAAATCTATTTTGTATAGACACTTTTAATAACATAACTTTCCTCCATATATGAATGAATACTTATTTTAACTTTCTCATCTCATACTATCTTTGGCTTCTACACAATCGGTATGCAAAATCACTTGATATTCTTCCTTCGCCGAAATCTTTCCTGCATAAAGACCAACCAAGTTATGCATAATTTGTTTTCTTTCGTTTTCCAAATAAATTCCCAATTGTTCGATATACACTCCCAAAAGCAGCCCATGAGACTCCCCTAAGGAATGATATGGAATATAAACCACTTTTATATTTTCATTTTGTATGTCGCAGTTCCAATCCAGCATCTTCTCTAAATATTCTTGTTCTTCTGCCGAAAATAATTCTTTCATAAATTGATATTCTGCAATGACAACAGGTTCATTATTCTGACAATTCCGCAAGCAGTTTCCTGTATCTAAGAGACCCTTTCCTCTTATTTTTTTTCCTCTATGCTCAAATTCTAACAAATAACATTGTGTTCTATTCAATTTTATCCTTTGATAGAGTTGATTCACAACAGGTAATATAGCAAGAAATATCATACCTTTTACAAATAACTCTTTTCCTGACACACTAAGGAATCCTCTATTAGTACGAAAAAAGGGTCCCAATTGAGGCGAAAAGGATAGAAAACCAGCAAAAGCAACTGCAACTATCCAATACATTCCCATTAACTTTATGTATTCTTTCTGGTTCTGTCTTCCGAATGCAATCCGAAACACTCCCAAATTCACTAATAATAAACATATAGTTATGAAGACAGGCACTATCATCATAAACTTCCTTTGTATCCCCTCACTGCATATAAGAATAATGAATGTATTTCCTGTTCCTCCTAATAAAACAGCAAACAACATTTTTAAAATTGTACTCTCTTTTCTTAAAAAAAATTTTATCCATATCAATAATATGCTATTGATGTAGCATTGTACCACCCACACCAAATCAACATATATTGTATAATGCACAGTCCACCTCCCTGTCTTCAAGATCCCACCTATAAACTTTTGTAAACTTATAAAAGTCTTGGAGTATTACCTTTTGCTCTATTTTAACCTATAAAAAAAGAGAAATTTGTCATTCCATGGCATATTATACCAGAAATTTACCAACAATATTCCTCTTTTTTTTTCAAAAATTGTCTTTTATCTGCTAGAATCTACAAGATATTTACTTTTTCTTACAAAACATGCAGTAAATGCGTGTTTTTACCTGAATAATTACTATCTTTTTTCATATCATACTACTCCTTTTCCTTTTGCATTTTCAACGATATTAGCTTAACATAAAATTTGCGTTTGTGCGTCCATTTGTACAAATTTATATATACTTTTGTCGAAATTTAAAGTTTTTTGTCAATTACCATTTGAGATATCTATGACATTCTTGCATAGAACAACATCCTAAGCGCAGCGTTTTTACTTTTTAGGACGAACTTTCCTATAAAACACTCATGCCTCGCAAGCGAGGCACCACAGTCAATTTCTTATCTATATAATGATTATCAAAGAAAATATGCAATATATCTGTATATAATATAAAGATCAAAAAAATTCAAACATAGACTTATTACATAATTTACTATTATTTCCACTATATTTCTCCCTTTCTAATTTTCATATACATTGACTTAATTGCTTTTCGTCTGGACTGGCTAATTGGCAATATTGTACCATCAATCATGACTACTTCCTCATAAGCAATTCTTTTTATAAATTGATAGTTTACAATTATAGATTTATGAATGAAAAGAAAATTATAATTCTTTACATTTACATAAATGTTTTCCATAGATTCATAAAATTCATCTGACTCTCCATCTTTGGTATAAATTTTAACTTTACGATTTTGTCTTTCAAAATACAAAATCTCTGACATAGGCACTTTATAATATTCTGTTCTTCGTTTATATTCAAACACATGATTATTCTGTTCTGTGATAATAAAATACTTGTCTATTACTTTAGCTACTTTTTCTTGATCCAATGGTTTTACCAGAAAATTAATTGGGCGATATTCAAATAATTCCATCGCATATCCTTTTTTGGCAGAAATATATACAATCTGCAAAATCTCATTTTTAAGATTGTTTCTAATGTAATGACTAACCTCAATTCCACTAAGCATAGGTAATTCAATATCTAAAAAAATAATATCAAAATCCCGTTTTTCTAATTCCTTACATAGACTTTCCCCAGAACAGAATACCTCTATTTCAAATTTCACAGCTATATGTTGTAAAATATCTATAAGTATATCTTCAATTTGGGAACAAATACATAACTCATCATCACATATCGCTATTCTTATTGTCATTTTTTCTCTCCACTAAATATCTTTGGGAATTTTCTTCAAGAAAAAACGCTCTATCCAAAGATAGCGCGTTTTAACTGTGCCGAATAAACTATATATTATCTTTTATTGCCTTTTCTCTGCAGGAAATCCGGAATCTTAATTCCGCTGTTTCCATTATCTGTACTGCTAATATTACTAGCATTCTCATCTAAATGTTGTGTTTCATATGTTGGTCTGGAAACGTTTACCGGAGGTCTGCTTATTACCTGAGGTCTTGTTGCTGTCTGTACTGGTTTCACCTGTGAAACTGGTCTTGTTGTCTGCACGGGTCTTGGCTGAGGATTGGTGTTAAAATTTGTCTTCATCGCATTATTCACCAATGAACTAGCGGAACGGGCTTGTGATGTATCTGTTTCCTCTAAACCTGTTGCAATAACTGTAATTACCGCAGAATCTGGTGCTGTGTCATCATACATAGCACCAAAGATAATATTGGCTTCCTCACCAGTTAATTCTTCCACGTATGTAGCAGCTTCGTTTGCCTCTACCAAACTGATATCACCTGAAATATTAATAATTACATCACTGGCACCTTCAATTGTAGTTTCAAGAAGCGGACTTGTAATTGCTTGTTTTACAGCATCCACACACTTCTCATCACCTTTACCAATACCAATACCAATATGTGCAAGTCCCTTATTGGACATGACTGTACTTACATCTGCAAAGTCAAGGTTAATGAGCCCTGGCACATTAATCAAATCCGTAATACCTTGAACACCTTGCTGCAATACCTCATCTGCTTTACGTAATGCATCTGGCATAGTTGTTCTTCTATCTACAATTTCTAATAATTTGTCATTTGGAATTACTATAAGAGTGTCTACACTTGCTTTTAACTTTTCAATACCACCAATCGCATTATTCATACGAGACTTCGCTTCAAAACGAAAAGGTTTTGTAACAATACCTACTGTTAAAATTCCTAACTCTTTTGATATCTGTGCGACTACAGGTGCAGCTCCTGTTCCGGTTCCACCACCCATTCCGCAAGTAACAAATACCATATCCGCACCCCGTATAATATCTGTTAATTCTTCACGGCTTTCTTCTGCTGCTTTTTCTCCAACTTCAGGCTGTGCACCTGCACCAAGCCCTTTCGTAAGTTTCTCACCAATTTGAACACAAGTAGGTGCTTTGCATGTTTGCAAATGCTGTCTATCCGTATTCACACACACAAATTCTACACCTATTATATTTTCTTCGATCATTCGATTAACCGCATTATTTCCAGCTCCACCAACGCCTACTACAAGAATCTTTGCAGCACCGTCAGCTTCATTTGTTCTTATCTCAAGCAAGGTTGTCTCCTCCTTCTTAATTGCTTCTTCATTGACTATCAAGTCCCTACTCTATATCATACTTTTTTTTCCAAAAATAATCAAGTCATTTTTACGTCTTTTATATTTTTTTAGCTATTTTTTTATTCTTCTGCCTGAAATATGACTTTGTCTTGTCCTTCTTCAAAATTTTCCATGTTGAAAACCCCCTTCAATTTTCTCTTTTGTGCTTTGGGCAAAAGCTTTGATAACTCTGCTATTTGTTCATCATAGCGTTCTCTTTTCCCCAGTTTTATACGAATCTTTCCTGTGTATAATGTAACTGATTTATCATATTCAAATGATACCTTATCCAAATCTAGTTGGTATTTTGACAAAAGCTGGGAAATATTAAGAATGATCTCAAAAATCCCATCCTCCTTCACCTCTAATTTTTCATGCAAATTCATTTTTTGAAAGGAAACTCCTTCAATAAGAGGAATATTTTCAATAGGCTCGGTTGCACTTTCCACAATCACACCATCTTTATCAAAATATAAATATTCTCCCATATACTTTATACATGCTACCATAACTTTCTCATATACAATAATTTCTACAGAATTCCATGATATCATATTTACATTAATTTTTTCTACAAAGGGAATCTCTGTCTGATTTTTAAATTGATAGGTTAGGTACAATCCTAAGCTATTTTTGGTAATGATACTGCTTATAACTTTCTCTTTTATCTCTTGTTCTGTATAAAATTCGCACCCAACCACAGAAACATTTTTTATCTTGCCAATAAAAAATATAATGCCAAATCCCAAAAGGATACCAATTATGATTGAGATTAACACAAATTTCTTTATTCTCTTTTTTCTTAGCTTTGTATTCAGCTTTTCTATCATTTGTGTCTCTCCCTTCCTCATAAAATGTTGGTTTAGTTACATCCAGCGTATCTTTGCCCCGAATTGTCCCAACTCACTCTCCAGACTCTCATATCCTCTTAAAATGTATTCCCCACCCTTTATTCTTGTAATACCTTCTGCTTCCAATCCAGCTAAAATAAGTGCCGCACCACCTCTTAAATCCTTTGCTTCCACATCAGCTCCACAAAGTTTTCTCTTTCCTTTTACAATGGCACATTGTTCTACTATTCGAATATCTGCTCCCATTTTCTTCAATTCAGGAACACAGGCATACCTTGACTCGAAAATTTCTTCTTCTACCACACCCGTTCCCTCCCCAATTGACAAAAGAGCTAAAAAAATAGATTGCATATCTGTTGGAAACCCAGGATATACCGCAGTCTTCACCTTAGGAATATTTTTTAATTGTCCTTTTCTTTTACAACAAACCATATTAGGGTTACTTTTTATTTCCACACCCATTTCCTGTAGCATATTCATTACCATCTTCATTTGCATTACACAATCTGTATGAAGAGTGATCTCTCCTCCACAACCTGCAGCTGCACATAGATAGGTTTGAGCCACAATTCTGTCACATGGTACCTGATACTCTATGCCGTGGAGGCATTCCACGCCTTCTATGCACAAGCACTTTGTACCAGCTCCTAAAATTCTGGCACCCATTTTGTTTAGCATATCACACAAAGTCCATACTTCTGGTTCTCTTGCTGCATTATAAATTCTAGTAGTTCCTTTTGCCAATACACCTGCCAGTATAGCCTGTTGCGTTGCACCCACACTTGGAAACGAAAAATATATATCTGCTCCACAAAATCCCAATGTATTTCCAACTATGAACTTTTCTTCCTCCTGAAACTGTACATTCATTTTTTCAAGAGCCTGAATATGCAAATCTATTGGTCTTGCTCCTATAGTACAACCTCCAGGATATGGGAATTTTACTTTATGTTCCCTTGCAAGAAGAATACTTGCCAAAATAACAGAAGCTCTCATCCTCTTTCCATATTCTTCTTTTATCGTTACATTCAGAATGTCTTTTGCATGTATCAGTAAGTTATGTTCTTGTTTTACCACCTGTACACCAATATCTTTCATAATATCAATCATACAGATTACATCACTTATGTTGGGACAATTAGAAAGTAAAACCTCCTCCTTGGTAAGAAGTGCTGCTGCCATCATTGGTAATATTGCATTTTTTGATCCCTGTATAGTACCTTCCCCATACAGGCTGTTTCCACCAACCACTTCCAGACAAGACATATACACCACTCAATTACCGAAAATATATCTTATTATATGCTATTTACCGGAATTGGTGCATCCTTTACCGGATACGATTTGACACACTAAGTACAATCCCCATTTCTGCCAACAATATCATGACCGATGTACCTCCATAACTAATAAAGGGCAACGCCACTCCTGTGGAAGGTATCGAATTCGTAACAACTGCGATATTTAATAATACCTGTGATGCCACATGAACTAAAACGCCACTACAAAGCATTCCGCCAAATAAATCTGGTGCATTCATGGCAATTTGTAAAATATGCCAAAATAATAGAATAAACACCAACATAATTGCAAAAGCACCAAACATGCCTAATTCTTCACAAATAATAGAAAAAATCATATCATTTTGTGCCTCAGGTACATAACCTAGCTTTTGCATACTCTGTCCAAGACCTTTTCCAAAGGCTCCTCCAGATGCAATAGCATATAAACCCTGTAATATCTGTCCTCCTTTTTCATGAGTTTCTACATTAAGCCAAATCTGAATACGCTCCATACGGAAGCCCTCTCCAAGAAGAATATATAAGGCTCCAAGTCCACCTCCTGCTGCTCCCATAAGAAGAAAATACCATAACTTTCTACTGGCAATATAGCACATAAACATTAATATAAGACCTACTACAATAGCTGTACTCATATTTTCTATGGCAATAAGCAGCAAAAGAATCCCAACAGGAATTGCAATTGTAATAAAGCCTTTTATACTATCTAATGCCCTTGGTTTTTGATTTACCATAAATGCAATCATAAAAATAACCGCTGCCTTAGACAAATCTGATGGCTGAAAGGTACCAAGTGGTCCAAGACTAATCCATCTTTTGGCACCATTTAATTCAATTCCACCAAAAAGTACATAAGTCTGTAATACCACAGCAACCAGATAAATAAAAACGACCCATGGAATCTTTGTTCTTGGAATTGGTTTTAGCACCCATCGATAATCCATTTTGGAAATGAGGAGCATTGCAACAATTCCTACCATTGCCAAAAGTCCCTGCCTCTTTAGATAATACATGGAATCCCCATTTTTATGTATTGTTGCAGAATAATAACTGGTACTGTATATCATGATTAGTCCAAAACCAACCAAAAACAAGATAATAAATAGCAGACCATAATCATAAAATACTACTTTTTCCTGTTTTCTCTGTTTTCTCCTGCCTGCCATCCTGTTACACCCCCACTCTGCCTTTTCTCATTGATGATACAATGGTATGATATCTGTTTCACTTGGAACACATAAACATACTTATCTCTACTTTGTCTCTGGAATGTTTTTCTATATATTCACTATCTTCAGGTAGAACCTTGCACTCTGCTGCAAGGTTCGTACAAGTGCCAAGTGCTGCTTTTGCACTTGTGTGCATCCTCGTTTACGAAACACCCATGCGAATATATTTATGGTGATGCCTCAGTTTACAAGGCATGGGTGTTTTGTAACAGTTCAGCCAGGGGCTGCTCTGTTACGGAATGGGGCAAGCTTCGCATGTAAATTGCCCCATTCCCTTCCTGTTTTATTCTTTTATACGGTCTGCACAGCGGAGTGTGCAGACCTACCTGAACTGTTACATATTTTTCACATATTCTTTAAACATATTTCCACGCTCTTCATAATTTTTGAACATTCCCCAACTTGCACAAGCAGGTGAAAGCAACACAGCTTCTCCAGGCAATGCATGTTCTGCACTAACCTTGACGGCTTCTTCTAATGAAGATACTATAACAATATTCTGGAATCCATGTGCCTTTGCTGTATCTGCTATTTTTTCTGCTGTCTGTCCCAATAAAACAAGAAGTTTTACTTTTCCATCAAATGCTTCAATCCATTCATCATACACAGAACCTTTATCATAGCCTCCACCAATTAAAATTGTTTTGGAGACCATTGCACGAATTCCTTGAATAGCGGCATCTGGATTGGTTCCCTTAGAATCATTGTAATATTTTACTCCATTCTTTTCTGTAACATATTCTATTCTATGCTCTACTGCCACAAAAGTATGAAGTGCCTGCTTTATACATTCCATAGGAACACCCATAAAATATCCGATTGCCACTCCTGCCATTACATTTTCATAATTATGCTTTCCAAGAAGATTTAATTCATCAATATGGCAAACTTCTATTTTTGTGCCTTGGCTGGCAAGAATAATCTTTCCTTCTTTTGTAAGATATATTCCTTCTTCTAAAGTATGTACACTACTAAAATAAAATACTCTTGCAGAAATACTCTTTGCTTTTTCTCTCAAAATCGGATCTTCATAGTTTAATACACAAATTTCGTTTTTTGTTTGGTTTTTGGTAATCTGCAATTTAGCATCACTATAATTCTCCATAGTATAATGACGATTTAGGTGATCTGGTGTGATATTTAATACAGCACTAACTTTGGGACAAAACTTATCTACAGTCTCTAACTGGAAACTGCTTATCTCTGCAGCAACTACAGCATCTTCACCAATATCTAATGCCACACCTGTATATGGAATTCCTATATTTCCTACAACAAATACCGACTTATAATATGTACGTAAAATTTCTCCCACTAATGCCGTTGTTGTGGTCTTTCCATTAGTACCTGTAATCGCTGCTATTTCCCCCTTTGCAATGGTATAAGCAAGTTCTATCTCACCAAGAATCTTTTTACCCATACTTCGCAATTCCTCTACCAATGGATTATCAATTGGCACTCCAGGACTGACTACCACATACTCTATCTGCTTCTTTGTCTCATCTCCACATGTTCCAATCATGATCTTTACTCCATGAGGATTCTTCAATTTTTCCCTGATTACTTCTTCTTGAAGTTCTTCATTTCCATCATAAAGAATAACATCTGCTCCAACTTGAACAAGTAAATCGGTTGCTGCTATTCCGCTTATTCCAGTCCCTATTACTAATACTTTTTTCTCTTTCCATTCCATAATATATATCTCCTAACATTTATTTCATACCCATAAGTGCTACAAAGCAAAGAAGTGCTGTAATGCATGAAAAAACTGCAACTACTCTGGTTTCAGACCAACCACACAATTCAAAATGATGATGTACTGGTGCCATCTTAAAAATTCTTTTTCCTTTTGTTAATTTAAAGTAGCTTACCTGCAACATCACAGATATAATCTCAAACAGATAAATAAATCCAATAATTGGTATAAACAATGGAATCTTTAACATATATGCAGATGCCGCCACAAATCCACCTAATGCCAATGACCCGGTATCTCCCATAAATACCCTTGCCGGATGTACGTTATATAATAAGAATCCTAATAAACTTCCTACTACTGCACAGGTAATTGGAGAAATACCACTTCCAAGACCAATTGCCATTACTGTGAAAAATGTTGCAACAATCACCGTAACGCTAGTTGCCAATCCATCCAATCCATCTGTAAAATTCACACCATTTACCGTTCCTAACAGCACAAAAAATAGCATAATCACAAATAATGGCATTGGCATAGTTACTTCCCCATAAAATGGAACATAAGTAGCTGTTCCGAGGGAACTCTTCTCCACAATATAATAAGCAAAAACAATGGTTACAAGAAATTGTCCTAACATCTTCTGCCATGCACGAAGACCTAAGGAACGTTTCATAACCACTTTAATATAATCATCCAAAAAACCAATTAATCCAAACCCCAAAGTTACAAATAATACCGGAATAATATCTGGACTCTCCTTCATAAAAAACAAGCAGGTTACCACCACACTAAGCAAGAAAATAAGTCCACCCATAGTAGGTGTCCCTGCCTTCTTCAAATGAGACTGTGGTCCTTCTTCTCTTACAAACTGCCCAAATTTTAACTTATGTAAAAATGGTATTACAATAGGACATAAAACCACGCTTATTGCAAAGGATATTAGTACCGGTAATACAAGTTGTGTCATCTGTTGATTCGTTATAATCATGTTCTTTCACCTCATATTTGTATATTTATAGTTATAAAGCGCAACAACATTATATGTCATTCCTTACTTTAATTCAAGTGTTTCCTTTGGTGTTATATACCTCTCACATAATGCCTCCTTTTTCTTTCTTCCCTTCCCTTATATTTTTAACCTGAATAGTTACTGGGATTTTTCATTTTCCTTTGAAATATATTGTTGTTCAATTCCAACATAAGGAAGAATATTTTCAAAAATTCCTCTTACCACTGGAGCAGCAATGGTTCCACCATAATAAATCCCTTCTGGTTCATCAATAAGCAAAATTGCTAAAATTTTAGGATTATCTGCAGGTGCAAATCCGATAAAGGACGAAATGTACTTATTACTTCTTCTTGGTAATTTTTCTGAGGTTGCCGTTTTTCCTCCAATACTGTAACCTTCAATATAAGCTTTATTTCCTCCACCTTCCGCTACTACTGCCTCCAAAAGCATCTTCATAGTTTCTGAGGTTTCTTTCGATAAAGCATCTTTCTTCACTTTATATTCCAAGTTTTTAATTTTTGTCTTTTCTCTATTTTCAATTTTTACACCAAAGTGTGGCGTAATCAGATTTCCTCCATTTACAACGGCACTTACTGCCCTGATAAGCTGTAGGGGAGTAATCTGAAAAGACTGCCCAAAAGACATAGTGGCAAGCTCTACTGCACCAACATTTTCTTTTTTATGCATAATGGAATTTGCCTCTCCGGGTACATCAATACCTGTTTTTTCTGTTAATCCCAAATTTTTAAACCATTTATACATACCATTTACTCCAGTACGTTCTCCAATTTCCATAAAAACAGGATTACAAGAATTCATAATGCCTTCTTTAAAACTTTCTGCACCATGACCGATTGTCTTATGGCACCGAATTGTTCTGTCTTCTACTAATTTGAACCCCGGACAATAAAAAGAATCCTTCAAGCTTACTTTTCCTTCTTCCAATGCGGCTGTAGCTGTAATAATTTTAAAAGTAGATCCTGGTTCATAGGTATCACTAATGCAGGCATTTCTCCACATGGTATTTAGTAAATCATTCTTTTCCTTATCCGTAAGTTTATCTGTGTTTTCCTGCTCAATTAAGGTATATGGATTATTTGCATCAAACTCTGGTTCATTTACCATTGCATAGATTTCTCCATTTTGAGGATTTAATACTATAACTTTTACATTTTTTGCATTCTTTTCTTCTCTTACCTTCTTTGCCGCCTGCCACGCATATTCCTGAATATTTACATCCAGACTGGTATATAAATCATTGCCTGGTACTGGTTCTTGCCTTCTTTCTGCCACATTCTTTATCTCTA
>JAAVHR010000140.1 GCA_014799595.1 Clostridiales bacterium
GGGGTAGCCAAGTCTGGAAGGGATAAACGCTGAAGGCATCTAAGCGTGAAGCCCCCCTCAAGATAAGATATCCCATAGCGGAGGCTAGTAAGACCCCTTGAAGACGACAAGGTAGATAGGTCGGAGGTGGAAGTGCGGTAACGTATGGAGCTGACCGATACTAATAGGTCGAGGTCTTGACCAGGGAAGGATGGAAGCGGTGTGTAGTTTTGAAGGTATAGAGAAGGAAGAGTTCCGGTTGAATGACTGGGGCTTTTTTTGTTTTATAAAAATGTGAATATTTTTGCATAAGATATGATTCATAATATTTTCAATTATTATAAATTTTGGTAAAATATGAGTAAAATAGCTGAACTGTAACCTTTTTTGTTTTATAGAGTGTTTCTTATAACAAAGAAGACTTGCAGAAAATAGTATTGTTTTATATAATAGAATGCGTAGATTTTATGCTAGGATTCGGAAGAAAAGAGGGATGGGGAATGGATTGCAGGAAAACACAAAGCCTTATAGTCCCCTTTATAGAAAGTCAACTAACTTTAGAAAAAGCAAGAGCTTTTTTAAAGCATATCGAGGATTGTGAGGATTGTAGAGAGGAATTAGAGGTATATTATATATTGTTAGTAGGATTAAAACAGTTAGAAGAGGAACCAGAAGAATCTCTTGATTTACATGGGCAATTCGAAGAGCATTTAAGAAATACAAGGTTACAAGTAGAAAGAAAAAGTTGGGGGAATTTTCCTAAAATTATTATTCTTTTGTCACTAATAGGATTTATGCTAGTAGCATTTACTTTAGAACAACAACGATATGTCCGGCAGAAGGAATTAAAGCATAAAACAGAATTTATTAATAATCGGACACCAGATTATAACCCTTTGGTGAAAGTTAAAAAATATAACTTTTATCAAAGTTTAGAAGATAATAATAAGTTACCTGCTTTTGATATAACTACAAATATGCATGAAAGAAAATAGAAGAAAGGGAAAATCCTAATAGATTTTGGTATAGATAATGAAAAAGAAATTAGTGTTAATAGATGGTCATAGTATATTAAACAGAGCTTTTTATGGATTACCAGATTTGACTAATGCAAAAGGAGAACATACAAATGCTGTGTATGGTTTTCTTAATATTATGTTCAAAATTCTTGAAGAGGAACAACCAGATTATTTAACAATTGCTTTTGATTTGAAGCATCCTACTTTTCGCCATGAGATGTTTCAAGAGTACAAGGGGACAAGAAAACCAATGCCAGAGGAATTACGTGAACAGGTTCCTTTGATTAAAGAAGTTTTACAAGCTATGAACATTACAATTGTAGAAAAGGCTGGTTATGAAGCAGATGATATTCTTGGAACAATAGCAATAGCAGCGGAGAAAAAAGGGATGGAAGTCTCTTTAGTTTCAGGAGATAGGGATTTGCTGCAGTTAGCTACAGATACTATCAAGATTCGTATTCCAAAGACAAAACGGACAGGAACGGAGATAGAGGATTATTATGCAGAAGATGTTATTGAAAAATATCAGGTGACACCAAAACAGATTATTGATTTAAAAGGTTTGATGGGAGATACTGCAGATAATATTCCAGGAGTTCCAGGTATAGGTGAGAAAACAGCAACAAAAATAATTAAAGAATTTTCTTCGGTAGAAGAAGCAATTCTTCATGTTGAGGAAATATCACCGAAAAAGGCTAGAGAAAATTTAAAGGAATTTGAAGAACAAGCAAGGTTAAGTAAAGTTTTAGCAACAATAAAAACAGATTGTCCTTTGAAGTATGTATTAGAAGAAGCTACAATGGATAATATGTTTAATGAGAATGCTTTTGGCATAATGAAACGGTTGGAATTTAAGTCTATTTTGTCAAAGTTTGAACAGAATGGTGGGAATAGTAATCAAATTACAGATCAAATTTATAAAATAGAAACCATGAAAGATGCAAAAAAGTTATTTGCAGATATTATAAAACAAAAAGACAAAAATCAAAGAGTTGCATTTCTGATTTATGGGGCAGAAAGAGTAACAATTCCAGGTCCTTTTCAAAAAGAAAACAGTTTTATGGAAGCAGATGGACAATTTTCTTTGTTTGAAACATTAGAATCAAAACAAGATGAAATACTAATATCTTTTTCCTTGACTTGCGGAAATGGAATATATTATTTGGAACAAAAATCGGAGATAACAGAAGAATGGATTGTAAAACAGATATATTCACTTATGAAAAATGATGTGAAGTTTAGTACCATTCATTTAAAGAAGCAATTATATATTTTGGATGCTTTATTTAAAAAATATAGCATAGACATAGAGCTTCAGGAATTAGAAGATTTATTTTTTGATTGTGCAATTGCAGCATATCTAATGAATCCAATTGGGGAATCCTATGATTTTGATGATTTGGGAAGAGACTATTTAGGTGTAGCATTTACTTCGTGGAAGGACTTTTTAGGCAAAGAGACTATTTTGCAGAAGAAGGAGAAAGATTTTGACCATTTTGTAGAATTTGTTTGTATGAATGCTTATGTAGCAGATCAAGTATGGAAGTTGTTGTATGACAAGCTTAAGGAAAGTAATATGGAGTCTCTTTTTAGGGACGTTGAAATGCCGTTGGTTTATATATTATATGAAATGGAACAAAGGGGAATTCGTGTAAATAAACAGGAATTAAAAGACTATGGTGAAAAATTGGGGGTTCGTATTGAATCGCTGGAAAAAGAAATCTATGCTTTGGCAGGTGAACAATTTAATATTAATTCTCCAAAACAATTAGGTGTTATCTTGTTTGAAAAATTAGAATTGCCTTTTGCAAAGAAAACAAAAACAGGGTATTCTACTTCGGCGGATATTTTAGAAAAACTAAAAGGGGAATATGAAATTGTAGATAAAATTTTGGAATATAGACAGCTTGCTAAATTAAAATCCACGTATGCGGATGGTCTTGTCAATTATATTAATGAAGTTGATGGCAGGATTCATGGAAGATTCCATCAAACAATTACTGCAACAGGACGGCTAAGTAGTACAGAACCAAATTTACAAAATATTCCAATCCGGATGGAAATTGGTCGGGAGATCCGAAAAGTATTTATTCCTAGAGAAGGATATATATTTTTAGATGCAGATTATTCGCAAATTGAGCTTCGGGTGTTGGCACATGTATCAAAGGATGAAAGTTTAATAGAAGCATATAATAAGGGAGAAGATATTCACCGGATTACTGCATCAGAAGTATTTCATATACCTTTTGATGAGGTAACTGCAAAACAACGAAGTGATGCAAAAGCTGTAAATTTTGGTATTGTTTACGGAATTAGTTCATTTGGTCTTGGACAAGATTTGCATATTTCAAAGAAGGAAGCAGAAGCATATATTGAGAAATATTTTGCAACTTATCCTGGTATTAAAAATTTCTTAGATAATGCAGTGAAACAAGGGAAGAAGAAAGGTTTTGTTACTTCTCTTATGGGACGTATAAGACCAGTTCCGGAACTGTCTTCCAGTAATTTTATGCAACGCTCCTTTGGAGAACGGATTGCAATGAATTCTCCAATTCAAGGAACAGCAGCAGATATCATAAAAATAGCGATGGTTCGGGTTAGTAAGGCGATGAAGAAACAGAATTTAAAATCGCAGTTGTTGCTGCAAATTCATGATGAATTGTTAATTGAAACACATCCGTCAGAAGTGGATATTGTAAAGGAACTTTTGGAAAAAGAGATGTCAGAAGCAATGAAACTTTCTGTAGCTTTAGAGGTGGAAGTAAAGCAGGGAAATAATTGGAACGAAGCACATTAGTGTTTTAGGTTATGCTTTAAGGAAAGCGAAGGGAAGAGAACGAAAAATGAAAATTATTGGATTAACTGGAACTGTTGGATGTGGCAAGTCAACAGTAGGGAAACTAATGCACGATAATTTTTCCGTAAAACTTGTGATGACAGATGAACTTGGACATTTTGCTATGAAAAGGGGAAATTCTGCTTATGAAAAAGTGGTAAATCTTTTTGGTATTGAAATATTAACAGAAACAGGTGAAATTGACAGAAAGATTTTAGGAAATATTGTCTTTGAGAATAAGGAAAAACTAGATAAATTAAATGGAGTCATTCATCCATGGGTAAAACAATATTTGCAGGAAGATATTGCTAAGGAAACACAATTAGGCAGATATCAATTTTATGTGATAGAAAGTGCAATACTTTTTGAAACAGGATTAAATGATATGTGTGAGGAAAATTGGTGTATTGATACTTGTGATGAAATTAGAAGAGAACGGTTAAAAGTAAGTCGTGGGTATTCAGACGAAAAGATTGTTTCGATTCTTTCCAATCAAGGAGAGAAAAATTATTTTATGGAGCATTGTGATTTCATTATTGAAAATAATAGAAGTTTAGATGATGTGTTACGACAAATCGAAAAATTGCTAGTGTAAAAATACAGTTTATGGTATAATAAGGTTAGTAAAATGGTTGGAATATGCTAATATTATTGTAATATTCAATTATCGCTGCACAAAGATAGTTATCAATATTGTGAGCTTGCTACATCAGCAAGCTTGCCTGTTTTTGGTTTATATTATAGGTGTTCTGTTGAATGAGAATGGTTACAATAGATAGAAATATGCACAGGAGGAATTTATGTGGCTGAATTAGGAAGGTGTCCAGAGCATTATATTTTTGGACTGGATATTGGAACTAGAAGTATTGTAGGAACCGTTGGATATCGGGAAAGTGAAAAGAAATTTGTTGTAGTGGCACAAGTTGTGGAAATGCATGAAACCAGATCTATGTTAGATGGACAGATTCATGATATAGCAAAAGTTGCAGAAAGCATACAAAAGGTAAGACAAAAGTTAGAGGAAATGATAGGATTTCGTTTGGAAGAAGTATGTATTGCTGCTGCTGGACGTGTATTAAAGACAGTAAATGTTCGTGTGGACTATGATTTAGAAGACGAAGTGGTGATAGATACAGAGCATTTACGTACTTTGGAATTACTGGGAATTGAAAAGGCTTATGACAGTTTTAAGGGACGTAAGAAAAAGGAAGGATTCCGTATGCACTGTGTAGGCTCTACTATTGTGCATTATTATTTGAATGATTATTTAATGTTGAGTTTAGAAGGGCATAAGGGAAGTAAGATTTCTGCGGAGTTGATTGCAACTTTTTTGCCAGATGAAGTAATTGAATCTTTGTATGCAGCAGTAGAGCGGGCGAATTTAAAAGTTGCGAATTTAACCTTGGAGCCAATTGCGGCAAGTGAAGTGGCAATCCCGGTAAACTACCGGTTATTAAACATAGCCTTGGTAGATGTAGGTGCTGGAACTTCAGATATTTCTATTACTAAGGATGGAAGTATTATAGGGTATGGAATGATTCCGTATGCTGGAGACGAATTTACGGAAGAGATTGCCAAACGGTATCTGGTAGATTTTGCTACAGCAGAAGAAATTAAATTGGCTTGTTTTTCACAAGAAGAAGTTACTTATAAAGATATTATGGGACTTGAGAATACCGTTCCTGCAAAGGATATTTTAGATGGACTTTCAAAAACTGTGGAACGGATTACTAAGAATGTAGCAGATAAAATCAAAGAATTAAATGGTGGTTCTTCTGTTAGTGCAGTATTTATTGTAGGCGGTGGCGGAAAACTTCCTAATTTTGCAGAGAATCTCGCAAAATTTTTGAAACTTCCAAAGGAGCGTGAGGCAGTCCGGGGAGAAGAAGTTTTAGGAAGTGTAGAGTTTTTGCAAAAAGATGTGAAAAAAGATTCTACACTTGTTACACCAGTTGGAATTTGTTTAAGCTATTATGAGAAGAATAATAACTTTATTTTAGTTTCTGTAAATGGAAGACAAGTCAAATTATATGATAATGGAAAATTATCAGTTATGGATGCAGCCATGCAGATTGGATTTCCAAAGGAGAATTTGTTCCCTAAGAGAGGAAAGGAACTTATTTACTGGCTGAATGGAGAAAAAAGAATGCTACGGGGTGAGGCTGGTGAGGCCGCACAAATTACGATTAATGGAAAACACGGAAATTTTAATTCGTCGATCAATGGAGAAGATATCATAGAAATTATTCCATCTACTGAGGGAAAAGATGCTAGTGGTGAAATAGGAAAATTAGTGGAATTTAAGCGAAAAGACACGCTAACATTTACTGTAAATGATAGAATGGTAAAATGTCCTAGAATGGTTAAAGTAAATGGAAATGTAGTTTTAGACACCTATTCTCTGCAAGAAAATGATAAAATAGAGATTCTTGATTATTATTTTATGGAAGAATTATTGGAATTTATGGATATGGGAGTTCCAAAAGAATTTTTTATTAACCATAAAGAAGGTGACTGGGATGACAGAATTTATGATGAGAGTATAGTAGAGTGTGTCTGGTATGAAGAAGATAATTCCAATGAAATAAAAGATGTGCAGGAACTTATAGAAAGTATGCAGGATAGTGAGACTACAGAGGCAGATAGAAAGAAAAACCAAGAAGAAAATTTGAATTTGGATGAACAAAATAAAAAAGCAAAAAGTATTACAGTTACTGTGAATAATGAAACAGTAGTTTTATCAGGAAAAGATACTTATATTTTTGTAGACATTCTTGATTTTTATCCTTTTGATACGTCTGTTGCTGCAGGTAATACAGTTGTGACAAAAGTTAATGGAATAGAAGGAAGTTTTTCTACTCCAATTTCGGATGGAGACAGCATAGAGCTTGGTTGGGAATCCTAAAATAGAAAAGAGGAAAGATTGTGAGATTGTGTAGTATCTCTAGTGGAAGCGAAGGAAATTGTATATTTATTGGTGGAGAGGAAGGAAAAATCCTGGTAGACGCAGGTATTAGCGGAAAGCGTGTAGAAGAAGGACTTAAAGGAATTGGAGTGAGCCCTGAAGAATTAGATGGTATATTTATTACTCATGAGCATTTGGATCATATTAAAGGGGTGGGGATTCTAGCTAGAAGATATCAGTTACCTCTTTATGGTACAGTGGAAACCATACACTCTATGTTGCGTACCAAAAATATTGGAAAGATTTCAGAAGAATTGATTCATTTGGTAGAGCCGGATAGGGCAGTAAAAGTGAAAGACATTACAGTAAATCCTTTTTCTATTTTTCATGATGCCAGCAATCCAGTCGCTTATACATTTCAGTCAGGAGAACAAAAAATTGGTTTGGCAACTGACCTTGGAAGCTATGATGATTATACAATACATAATTTGAAAGATTCTGATATACTTTTTTTAGAGGCGAATCATGATGTAAATATGTTACAAGTTGGTCCCTATCCATACTTGTTAAAGCAACGGATTTTAGGTGCAAGAGGGCATTTGTCTAATGGTAATTCTGCAAAATTATTGTGCCAGCTTTTAAGCCAGAAGCTAAAACATGTTATTTTGGCACATTTAAGCAAGGATAATAATTATCCTGATTTGGCTTATGAAACAGTAAAATGTGAACTTGCGGAACATGGTGTAGACTGTCAGGGAAATTTTTTATCAGTAGCAAATTATGGTACACCTTCTTCTATGTTTGAAATCTAGGGAGAATTGTTGTATACTATATAAGATGTGCAATTTCCAGAATGAAAAAAAGTGTTTTAAGGAATAAGAAAAATACACAGCAATAAGCTGTTTTGGGAGGATTATATTCATGAAAAAAACGATTATTACAGTAGTAGGAAAAGATAGTGTTGGAATTATTGCAAAGGTTTGTACTTATTTATCAGAAAATCAGGTAAATATATTGGATATTTCTCAGACTATTGTGCAGGGATATTTTAATATGATGATGATTGCTGATATCAATAATTCAACGAAGAACTTTCATGATATTGCAGATGATTTAGAAAAACTAGGAGAAGAAATCGGTTGTATCATAAAGGTTCAATTAGAAGATATTTTCAATAGAATGCATCGTTTGTAGGGAGAAAGGATAGAAAAATGATAAATATTTTTGAAGTGCTGGAAACGAATAAAATGATTGAAAAACAGAATCTGGATGTTAGAACCATCACACTTGGTATCAATTTACTGGATTGTGCAGATTCTGATGTGAATGTAGTTGCAGAAAATATATATAATAAGATTACTACTATTGCTAAAGACTTAGTTGTTACAGGGCAGGAGATTGAAAGGGAATATGGTATTCCTATTGTAAATAAAAGAATTTCCATTACACCAATTTCTTTGGTAGGTGCGAGGGCGTGTAAATCACCAGAAGATTATGTGGTTTTGGCTAAGGCATTAGACCGTGCAGCAAAGAAGGTTGGTGTGAATTTTATAGGTGGATATTCCGCATTGGTTTCTAAGGGAATGACAAAAAGTGACGAGTACTTGATTCGCTCCATTCCTCAGGCAATGAAAGAGACCGATTTGATTTGCAGTTCAGTGAATGTAGGATCTACCAAAACTGGTATCAATATGGATGCAGTAAAACTGTTAGGAGAAATTATTTTAGAGACAGCAGAGCTTACCAAAGAGCAGGATTCTATTGGATGTGCTAAGCTGGTTGTATTTTGTAATGCACCAGATGATAATCCCTTCATGGCAGGTGCTTTTCATGGAGTTACTGAAGCAGATGCCATTATTAATGTAGGTGTCAGTGGCCCGGGAGTAGTGAAATCTGCCCTTGAAAGTGTAAAGGGAGCAGACTTTGGTACATTATGTGAGACTGTAAAGAAAACAGCATTTAAGATTACCAGAGTGGGACAATTGGTTGCAGCAGAGGCTTCCAAACGTCTTGGTATTCCATTTGGCATTATTGATTTATCTCTTGCACCAACTCCTGCAGTAGGGGACAGTATTGCTGAGATTTTTGAAGTAATGGGACTGGAAAGAGCTGGTGCACCGGGAACAACTGCTGCGTTGGCACTATTGAATGACCAAGTAAAGAAAGGTGGGGTTATGGCATCTTCTTATGTTGGTGGTTTAAGTGGTGCATTTATTCCAGTTAGCGAGGATCAGGGAATGATTCAGGCAGTAAATGAAGGTGCTTTGACTTTGGAGAAACTTGAGGCTATGACTTGTGTATGTTCTGTAGGTTTGGATATGATTGCAATTCCTGGAAATACAAAAGCATCTACGATTTCTGGTATTCTTGCCGATGAAATGGCAATTGGCATGGTAAACCAGAAGACAACAGCAGTGCGTTTGATTCCAGTAATTGGTAAAGATGTTGGTGAAACTGCTGAATTTGGTGGATTACTTGGATATGCACCAGTTATGCCAGTAAATCAATTTTCTTGTGATGATTTTATTAATAGGGGTGGAAGGATTCCTGCACCTATTCATAGTTTTAAAAACTAAAGTGTATCTGTTCAGTACCTGAACAGATACGAGATTTTAGCCCATATAAATTCGCAAAGCGAAGGGCTAAAATCTTGTAAAACTCGGATTTGTCAAGCAAATCCTCGAGTTTGTTCTGAACAGTTACACTAAAGTAACAAAGGATAAAGGCTGTTTCCGTGGACAGATGCATGAAATTTTCTTGGAATTTTGTGTGTTTGATAAGCGTAACAGCCTTTTTGTTTGAAGGAATTGCTTGACAGGCATAGAAAAAGGAGGTTTTTATATTGTTAGAAATGATAGATAATACGAAAGTGTTTGATTATTTTGAGGAGATTAGCAAAGTGCCAAGAGGATCAGGAAATAATAAGGCAATTAGTGATTATCTGGTGGAGTTTGCAAAACAACATGGACTAGAGTATAAGCAGGATGCCTGTGAAAATGTAATTATATGGAAAAAGGCAAGTGCGGGATTGGAAGATAAACCAGGGGTAATCTTACAAGGACACATGGATATGGTATGTGAAAAGGACAATGAAACATGTCATGATTTTACTCAGGAACCATTGGACTTACAAAAGGAAGGAGATTTTATATTTGCAAAGGGGACTACATTAGGCGGGGATGATGGGATTGCATTGGCATACGGTCTTGCAATTCTGGCGGATGATTCCCTAGTGCATCCTCCTCTTGAAATGGTATTTACGACAGATGAAGAAACTGGTATGTATGGTGCAATTGGTCTGGATGCATCTGATTTAAATGGAAAATATTTGATTAATATTGATTCTGAAGAAGAAGGAACTTTGTTAACCAGTTGTGCCGGGGGAATGTCTGTAAATGGAGTTTTTTCTGATGATAAAAAAGAAAAAACAGGAGATATTTTGTCTTTGACAATTTCTGGATTAAAAGGCGGACATTCTGGAACAGAGATAGAAAAGAATCGTGAAAATGCTACTTTGCTTGCAGCAAGGATTTTAAATGGTTTAGAGGTAAGAAAGATTCCATTTTGTATTATTTCTATTGAAGGCGGTCAGAAGGATAATGCTATTCCAAGGGAAACTATTGTGGAAATTATGGTGGAAGATAAAAATACAGTTTCCGAAATGATAGATGAAATTAGTAGTTTGCTGAATCGGGAAATACAGTTCCAAGAGCCGGATTTTCAGGTAGAAATCGGCTGGAAAGAAAAAGAAAGAGCAATGGTATATTCAGAGGAGTTTACAAAGAAACTTCTTTTCTTCTTTAATCATGTTCCAAATGGAGTACAGAAAATGAGCAGTGCTATAAATGGTTTAGTGGAAAGCTCTTTAAATTTGGGCATTTGCCATACTAATGAAGAGGGAGTTTTTGTATCATTTTCACTTCGTAGCTCATTGCAGACTTATAAGGAATACATGTGTCAACAGTTAAAGGAATTGATAGAATTATTAGATGGAAAATTTAGCAAAAAAAGTGAATACCCTGCTTGGGAATATCGTGCAGATTCTAGATTGCGTGAGGTTATGATAAAAGTTTTTAAGGAACAGTATGACAAAGAGCCAAAGATTGAGGCAATACATGCCGGTTTGGAATGTGGTATTTTATCAGGGAAAAAACCAGAGTTAGATATTGTATCAATGGGTCCGAATATTTTGGATATTCATACACCAAAGGAAAGATTAAGTATTTCTTCTGTCCAGAGAGTGTACAAGTACCTATTGGAAGTTTTGAGAACTATATCAGATGAGATGTAACAATGAGGGTGTCTGACAGGTGTGTGAAATAAAATTATGAAATGCATAGTTTTTCTATCTGACACATATAGTAGATAGAAGTACCTTCTTAGGTGTGATAGATATGAAAAAAAGAATGTTTGCGTACCGGTTGTATATAATTGGACTGTTGGGATGTATTCTTTTCTTTTCCCTGTTAAATGGAGTGTTGTATTTTGGCTTACAATGTAAAAGAGAAAGACCTAAAAGCATAGAAGATTTTTGCAATATGAATATAAGTGAAAATATTGCAGCATCTTTTTGTAAAGGAATGAAGGGTTGGAAAAGAAATATTGCGAAAACAATGATAGGTGAAGAATATTTTTCTATGTATGAAACGATATGGAAGGGAATAGAATGCTTTCCAGTAGCAAAAGATGAGAAAGGTATAGAAACCTTTGCTTTTGATAATTCATGGCTTGCAGAACGAACTTATGGTGGAAAACGGCAGCATGAGGGATGCGATATTATGTCTAGTATAAATGAAAGAGGATATTTTCAGATTGTGAGCGTGTCAGATGGGACAGTAGAAAAAATGGGCTGGCTGGATAAGGGAGGTTACCGAGTTGGTATACGTTCTGATGCAGGAGCATATTTTTACTATGCCCATTTATATGGTTATGCAAAAAATTTACAAATTGGTGATAAAGTTAAGGCAGGACAAATTATTGGAACAATGGGAGACAGTGGATACGGAAGTGAGGGAACAGTGGGAAAGTTCCCAGTGCATTTACATTTTGGTGTATATCTTGATATAGATGGAGAAGAACAAAGTGTGAATCCATATTGGATTTTAAAGTATCTTGAGAGCAACAGTTCAGCCAGGTAAAAGTATATGTGCTTAACGCCATTCATGAATAAAGTGTCCAGCCAAAAAGAATATTTTTAGCCAATTTGTATATTCTGGCACTTTATGAATAAACCCGACTGAACTCTTAGTTACCGTACACACCTACAATGCTAACAGTAACACACTTTTACTCTTGAAAAGTAATTTAGGATAAGAAATTTGAAAAGAATGGGAAAACATGGTATAATAAAAGCAGAATATATAAGGTGAATTTGGAATAGGGAGTTATCTGTTTAGGCGAAGAATAACAGATGCCGATGCAAAATAGAAGTAACAGTTCAGGTAGGTCTGCACACTTCGCTGTGCAGACCGTAAAAAGGACTAAAACAGGATTGGAATTGGGCAATTTACATGCGAAGCTTGCCCAATGCTGTAACAGGTCAGCCCCCGACTGAACTGTTACAAATAGAATAGTAGATAGGGAGGTGTGGAATTATGGAGTTACAATTATGGAGAACAATGTTGGAACCATATTCTTTAGCAGTGGATGAATTAATTGTGAAATTTAATCATATTAGGAACGAATTTGAATATTTGGATCAGTATTCACCCATAGAGTCCGTAAATGGGAGAGTAAAAAGAATTTCCAGCATATTAGAAAAAGCACAACGGAAGAATATAGATTTGGATGATGTGGAGACAAAGATAGATGATATTGCAGGACTTCGTATTATGTGCCGGTTTGTAGAAGATATTGACCGTGTAGTTGAAATTATTCGTAAACGTTCTGATATGAAGGTTTTAAAAGAGAAAGATTACATAACAAAGAGTAAAGTTAGTGGTTATCAGAGTTATCATATTATTGCAGAGTATACAGTACAGTCCTTAAAAGGACCAAAAACTTTAAAAGTAGAGATACAGATTCGTACTTTGGCTATGAATTTCTGGGCAACAGTGGAACATTCGTTGCAATATAAATATAAAGGTAATATGCCAGAACATGTAAAAGATAAATTGTTAAAATCAGCAAAGGCGATTGTGACTTTAGATAATGAGATGTCTGTAGTTCGTAAGGAAATAATGGATGCACAGAATTATTACCAGCTAAAGACAGAGATTGTATCAGATATCCTTACCAATATTGAGAATCTTTATAAAGTTGCCAATAAGCGTGAGGTTATGAAGATACAGGATGAATTTTTAGCTATATATGAGACAGATGATTTAGAAAGAATGTCTCATTTTTGTAAGGAATTAGATATTGTGGCAGAAAGTTACCGTGCCCAAAGAATACAATAAAAGTCACAGAGGTTGTTGTAGATACAACAGCCTCTCCTTTTGATTGTGAAATCTGAAAAATCCAAAGAGGAAATAGAGTGTAACTATAGAGTTTCACAATTTGGGTAACAGTTCAGCCATGCAAAAGTATATGTGCAAATTGCACGAGGGAGCTTGCTCACAGAGGGCAAGTTGTACATATACTTTTATATGCTTAACGCCATACATTCATATTTTGCTAGCCAATTCATAATACTTTTAGTCATGTTGTATATTCTGGCAAAATATGAATGACATGGCTGAACTGTTACCAATTTGGGATAATGACAGACAGGAGGATATAAAGTTGTATTTACCAGAGAGTTATGTAAATAGAATGAGAGAATTGCTTGGAGAAGAAGAATTTAATGCTTATATGCAAAGTTTTGAGGAAAAGAATTTTCGTGGTTTACGGGTGAACACCTTAAAGATTTCAACAGAAGAGTTTGAAAAAATATCTCCTTTTGCCCTAAAGAAGATACCTTGGACAGATAATGGTTATTATTATGAGGATAGTGTACAACCTGCAAAGCATCCTTATTATTTTGCAGGATTATATTATATTCAGGAGCCTTCGGCTATGACTCCGGCACAGCTTCTTCCTGTCGAGAAAGGAGATAAAGTACTGGATGTTTGTGCAGCTCCTGGAGGAAAAAGCACAGAACTGGCGGCAAAACTTGGAGGGACAGGTGTTTTGGTATCTAATGATATCAGCAATTCCAGAGCAAAGGCATTGTTAAAAAATATTGAACTTATGGGTGTAAAGAATGCCTATGTAGTAAGTGAACTGCCAGAACATTTTGTAGAACGGTTTGCAGGATATTTTGATAAAATACTCATTGATGCACCTTGTTCAGGGGAAGGAATGTTCCGTAAAGAACCATCTATGGTAAAGGGATGGGAAGAACATGGAGTGGATTTTTTTCATAAACTGCAAAAGGGAATTATTGACAGTGCCGTAAAACTTTTGAAGCCAGGTGGTAAAATTTTATATTCTACTTGTACGTTTTCCCCAGAAGAAGACGAAGGAAGCATGAAATATCTGTTAGAGAATTACCCAGAATTTACCATTGAAAAAATCCCAGATTTATGGCATGAATTTAGTGAGGGACATCCTGAATGGGTGGATGGACCAGAAATTCTTTCTAATACCATTCGGTTATGGCCACATAAGTTAAAAGGAGAAGGTCATTTTATCTCCTTATTACGAAAAGAGGGAGAAGAGGAAGTTGCAGGTACTTCGGTTAAGAGAAGTAAGTTTCGTTTACCTGAAGAATGTACAGAGTTTTTCGATTTGCTTTTCATGGAAATAGAATGGGAGCAGTGTATGCGTGTAAAGGACAAGCTGTTTTTTGTACCAGATAAAGATGTGGATATGAAGGGGCTTCGTGTGCTTCGCAGCGGGCTTTATCTGGGGGATATAAAGAAGAACCGTTTTGAACCTAGCCAGTCTCTTGCTATGGCATTGAAGAAAGAGGAATTTGCACAAGTAATGGATTTTTCTGTGGAAGATATTAGAGTGAAGAAGTATCTAAAAGGGGAAACGATTGAAATAGATGACAACAAGGTAAAAGGCTGGTGTTTGGTTTGTGTAGATGGATATCCCTTAGGCTGGGCGAAGGCTTCAAAGGGCAGATTGAAAAATAAATATCATAGTGGCTGGAGAATGTTTTAAAAAAGCAGTAAATGCGTGTTTCTATCTGAATAGTTACATGGATACATCAATTAATGAAGAATAATTATTCATGGATTTGAATCATTTAAAAAAATAATATGGAGAAAAACAATGAGATTAGATAAGTATCTGGCGAATATGGGTGTAGGAAGCCGAAGTGAAGTAAAAAACTATATCCGTTGGCATAAGGTTCTGGTAAATGGAAAGCCTCCTAAAGGACCAGAACAAAAGATTGATGAAGAGAAAGATGTTATTGTATTTGCGGGCACGGAGATTGGCTATCAAAAAAATTATTATATTATGCTGCATAAACCTGCTGGTGTGATTACTGCAACAGAAGATAAGAAGGATAAAACGGTACTGGATTTCATAGATTTGCCAATAAAAAAGCAATTGTTTCCAGTAGGAAGACTGGATAAGGATACAGAAGGATTACTGATTTTAACCAATGATGGACAACTGTCTCATAATCTGTTATCACCAAAGAAACATGTAAGTAAAGTATATTATGCAAAAATAGAAGGAAAAGTGACCATAGAAGATGTGGAAAAGTTTCGGGAAGGTCTGCAGATAGAGGAGGATTTTACCGCTTTACCAGCGGAGCTTACAATTGTGAAGGAAGATGAGATTTCTGAGGTTAAGATAAAAATATATGAGGGAAAATTTCATCAGGTGAAACGGATGTTTGAAGCAGTAGGAAAAAAAGTTCTTTATTTGAAACGGTTGTCTATGGGAGGACTTGCTTTAGATGAAAATTTGGCAGCAGGAGAATACAGGGAACTGACAGAGGAGGAGGTTCTTTTATTGCAGGAGAAAGGTAACAGTTCAACCAGAGGCTGATTTGTTACGCAGAAAGAGTAAAAAGATAGATGTAAATGAGAACATAACTGTTCAGAACATGCCCGAGGATTTGCTTGACAAATCCGAGTTTTACAAGATTTTAGCCCTTCGCTTTGCGAAATTTCATGGGCTAAAATCTCGTATCTGTTCAGGTACTGAACAGATACATGAGAACAAAGGAAGGAGCCTGTTATGTGGAAGGATGCAAAGGCTGTAATATTTGATTTGGATGGAACTTTGGTAGATTCTATGTGGATATGGAAAAGTGTGGATATTGATTTTTTTGGAGAAAGAGGTGTAGAGCTTCCTGATGATTTACAAGGTGCATTAGATGGTATGAGTTTTCGGGAAACTGCTGCTTATATGAAGAACCGTTTTGGATTTGTGGAAACAGTTGATGAGCTTATGGTTATCTGGAATGAAATGGCACATAAAAAATATCAATATGAAGCCCCATTAAAAGAAGGAGTGTTGGAATTTTTAAAGGCACTGAAAGAAAAAGATATTAAGGTGGGGATTGCCAGCAGTAATTCTGAATTTCTGGTACGGACGGTATTGGAATCCCATGGTGTTTTGGAATATTTTGATTCTATTCATACAGCAAATGAAGTGGAAAAGGGAAAACCAGCACCAGATATTTATTTGCTGGTGGCAAAGGATTTGCAGGTGAATCCGGAACATTGTCTTATTTTTGAAGATATTGTACATGGAATTATGGCAGGAAAGAATGCGGGAATGAAAACATGTGCTATATATGACCATTATTCTAAAGAAGATGATGAGAAGAAGCGGGAATTGGCAGATTATTATATTACAGATTATAGAGAACTGTTAGTTACTGTTCACAGGTAGCACTTTGCACTTGCTGCAAAGTGCGTAAGAATAAGTAGTGGCAGAGAAGAATCCAGCCTTTCGCCGAAGGCGAACTTTAAATAGGCTGGATTCCGTTACTGTTACACCGTAGGTGTGAACAGTAACAACTGTTAAGATAGAAGAGAAGAGGTAAGCAATGAAAAATTTTTTACCAATTTCAAAGGACGATATGAAAAAAAGAGGATGGGAACAGTGTGACTTTGTGTATGTTATTGGAGATGCCTATGTAGACCATCATTCTTTTGGTCCGGCAATTATAAGCAGAGTGTTGGAAAGCCATGGATTTAAGGTGGGAATTATTTCACAGCCGGACTGGAAAGATGAAACTTCTATACAGATTCTTGGAAAACCAAGATTGGGCTTTTTGATATCGGGCGGAAATATGGATACTATGGTAAATCATTATACGGTAAATAAAAAGCACCGTAAAATGGATAATTATACCCCTGGCGGAGTAATGGGAAAGCGACCAGACAGGGCAACCATTGTTTATGGAAACCTGATTCGCAAGACTTACAAAGATGTGCCGATTATTATTGGTGGAATTGAAGCGAGCCTTCGACGGTTAGGACATTATGACTACTGGAGCGATAAGGTAAAGCGTTCCATTTTGTTGGATGCTGGTGCGAATCTTTTAATTTATGGAATGGGAGAACATCCGGTGGTGGAGATTGCAGAAGCATTGGACAGCGGAATTTCCATTTCTGATATAACCTTTATCCGGGGAACGGTATACCGGACAAAAGAGGTGGAAGATTTGTATGATGCAATCGTTTTACCCTCTTACCCAGAGATTGTAGAAGATAAGAAAAAATATGCTCAAAGTTTTTATAAACAGTATTGTAATACAGATCCATATTCTGGAAAAATCTTAATTGAGAAATATAAAGAAAAAGAATATGTGGTACAGAATCCTCCTGCTATGCCTTTATCCCAAGATGAGATGGATGCAGTATATGCCCTTCCTTATATGCGTAATTATCATCCAGTGTATGAAAAAGAGGGAGGAGTCCCTGCTATTTGTGAGTTAAAACATAGTCTGGTGAGTAACCGGGGATGTTTCGGGGGATGCAGCTTTTGTGCCCTTACTTTTCACCAAGGAAGGATTATACAATGCCGCAGCCATGATTCGATTATTGAAGAAGCAAAGATTGTCATTGAGGATCCGGAATTCAAAGGATATATTCATGATGTAGGCGGACCCACTGCTAATTTTCGGGATACTGCCTGTGAAAAGCAAAAAACGAAAGGTGTTTGTATTGGAAAGCAGTGTTTATTTCCAGCACCATGTAAGAATTTGAAAATTGACCATAAGGATTACTTAGCTCTTCTTCGCAAACTTCGTAAACTGCCAAAGGTAAAAAAGGTATTTATACGGTCGGGAATCCGTTTTGATTATCTGATTCATGATAAAGATGATACCTTTATCCGGGAGTTGTGTGAACATCATGTAAGTGGCCAGTTAAAAGTGGCTCCTGAGCATATCAGTGATAAGGTATTAAAGTTAATGGGAAAACCAGGTAATGAAGTTTATCAAAGATTTATTGATAAGTATAAAAAGACAAATAAATTAGTGGGCAAACAGCAATATGTAGTGCCATATCTGATGTCATCTCATCCAGGCTCTACCATGAAAGAGGCAGTAGAGCTGGCAGAGTATATCAGAGATTTGGGATATATGCCAGAGCAGGTGCAGGATTTCTATCCAACACCTTCTACGATTTCTACCTGTATGTATTATACAGGGCTAGATCCAAGAACGATGGAACCAGTGTATGTACCAAAGAAACATCACGAAAAGGAGATGCAGCGTGCCTTGATTCAATACCGGAATCCTAAGAATTATGATTTGGTGGTGGAGGCATTAAAAATTGCTCATCGGACGGACTTAATTGGATTTGATGAGAAATGTCTGGTAAGACCAAGAAAGTTTGCCAAAGAGAAACAAGAAGAGAGACATGACAATAATAGAAAAAATAGGAAACAGCAATATGTAAAAGGAATGCAAAAAGCTGGAAGTAATCAAAGGTTTGAGGGGAAAAAGGAAAAAACACCAGCCAAAAAGAAGAAAGCAATACGCAATGTTCATAAAAAAAAGTAAGAAGGAACAGTTAAGCATGTAGGCTGAACTGTTACAGTAGGAGGCGGATAGATGCAGAAATTATTCCAAAAGGAAAAAGGAGAATATGGTTATATTACAAAGTCAAAGAAATATGATATTATAAAGATGCTTATTTATGTGGGCATTGCTCTTGTTATTTTTGTAGTAGGATTATTATTAAATAAAATGTCTTATGTGAATGTATTTACTATTGTGGCAATTTTATTTGTATTACCATGGGCAAGAGTACTGGTAGAATATATTTTATTATTTCCTTATCACACTCCTGACCAAAAAGATTATGAAAAATGGAAGGCAGCAGTACCAGAGGGAAACCGTCTATTATCGGATATAGTCATTACATCCACAGAAAAATCAATGGGACTTGACTTTATGATACTGGGATGTGGGTATGTGTTCGGTTTAGCTACTAAAGAAAAGCAGGATAATCAATATGTACAGAATTATTTGAAAAAGGGTGTAGAGCAAAATAGTAACGCCTATCAAGTGAAAATTTTTCAAAAAGAAAAAGATTTTGAAAATGCTTTAAAAAATGCAAAAGTTAAGGAAATTTCTGTAGAGGAAAGGGAAAATGTGGAAAAGTATTTATTATCTATTATGGTATAAGTAACATTTGGTGTAACTATTCAGGTAGAAACACGCATTTACTGCGTGTTTCGTAAAAAAAATGAAAGTTGATTGTTCTAAGCCCTTCGTCGAAGGCGAATTTTCATGGGCTTAGAACGTAACTGTTCATGGTTTTGAACAGTTATCAGAAAGGAAAAGATATGAGAAGTATTGCCATTACAGAAAAAGAGGAAGGACAACGTTTGGATAAGTTTTTATCTAAATATTTGGAGAAGGCACCTAAGAGCTTCCTTTATAAAATGCTTAGAAAGAAAAATATTAAGTTGAATGATAAAAAGGCAGAAGGTTCGGAGAAACTGCAAAAAGGGGATGACATTAAACTCTTTTTATCAGAAGAAACCATCCAGAATTTTAAAGAAGAAAAAAAAGTTGAAAAAGCAGAGATGGATTTGGATATTATTTTTGAAAATAAGCATATATTAATTATAAATAAACCTGCTGGAGTGTTGTCACAAAAGGCAAAAAAGGAAGATGTTTCTTTAATTGAATATATTACTACATACTTGTTAAATAGTGGACAATTGACTACAGAGCAGCTTCAAAGTTTTCATCCGGGAGTTTGTAACCGTTTGGATCGGAATACAAGTGGAATTATTATTGCAGGAAAAACGTTACTTGGATTACAGACGATGTCAGCACTGTTAAAGGAACGGAATATTGGAAAATATTATCAATGTATTGTAAAAGGAAAAGTGACAAAAAAGCAGGCAATTGAGGGATATCTTACTAAGGATCGTAGTCATAACAGAGTAAGGATTTCGAATCAGCCAATTGAAGGAGCCGATTTTATCAAAACGGAATATGAACCAATTTCTTATACAGAGGAATTTACATTACTTCGTGTAAAACTTCTGACTGGAAAGTCTCATCAGATTCGTGCTCATTTGCAAAGCATTGGGCATCCTGTGATTGGAGATGGAAAATATGGAGATGTACCAACGAATAAGCAACTTAGAAAGACGTATAAACTAAAACATCACCTATTACATTCTTATGAATTAGTGCTGCCAGAATTATCAGAAGAATTTGCAGATATTTCAGGGAAGACAATTGTTGCCCCTTTACCAGATTATTTCTTAAATTTAATTGGAAAGTTAGGATTAAAGGGTGACAGTTCAGTCTCTAGCTGAACTGTTACATTAAAGGAGCGGTAAAAGTATGGCAACATGGAAGAACCGGGGACTTCGAGGTTCCTTTTTGGAGGAAATGATAAATTATACCAATGAAAAATATAGGCAGGAAGGTTTGGCATTGATCCAGAAAATACCAACACCAATTAAACCAATTGAAATTGATCCAATTCACAGACATATTACACTGGCATATTTTGAGCAAAAAAGTACAGTGGACTATATTGGAGTGATACAGGGAATTCCTGTTTGTTTTGATGCCAAGGAATGTGCCACCAAGCGTTTTCCTTTAGCGAATGTCCATGAACATCAAATTGCATTTATGTCAGAGTTTGAAGAGCAGGAGGGAATGGCATTTCTATTAATTTATTTCAAAGAGCAGGATATATTTTATTATCTGACTTTTCAAAAGCTGATGGAATTCTGGAGGCGTTGTAAAAAAGGAGGACCAAAGAGTTTTTCCTATGAGGAATTGGAGCCAAGGTATCAGATTTCTACTTATGATGGAGTTATGATACATTATCTGGATATGGTACAGCAGGATTTATCAGATAGAGATAAAATGGAACATTGAATATAGTATGTGAATAGAAAAGTAGGGAAAAGAACATGAGAAACCATTATGGAATTATAGAATATACACATCATTTTATCCGCCAACATGTAAAGGAAGGGGATATTTGTATGGATGCTACAGCGGGAAACGGTCATGATACCCTGTTTCTTTGTGAATTAGTTGGAGATAAAGGAAAAGTGATAGCCATGGATATTCAGGAAATGGCGGTAAACCATACAAAAATGTTGTTGAAAGAGAATTCCTTTGAAGAAAATACAAAAGTGATTTTAGACAGCCATGAACATATTGGAAAGTATGCAAGCAAAGAGAGTGTGTCTTGTATTGTGTTTAATCTTGGATACTTACCAGGAGGCAATCATGCCCTTGCTACGAAAGCAAAAAGTACGATACTTGCCATGGAGGCTTCTTTAAAATTATTAAAGAAGAATGGATTACTTAGTGTTACCATTTATAGTGGTGGTGATAGTGGATTTGAAGAAAAGAATGCAGTCTTAGAGTGGATGAGAAAGCTGGATGCAAAAAAATATCTGGTTATTGTTAGTGAATATTATAACCGCCCAAATCATCCACCTATTCCAGTCCAAATTATCCGATTGAAATAGTAACATTTCAGCCATGTCATTCATATTTTGCCAGAATATACAACATGACTAAAAGTATTATGAATGAAAGTTGATTGCTATGTGCTTCGCACTCTCGCAATCGCTAACTGTATTTGTATTCCGGGCTATCGCCCTACATACTCATACAGTTTAGCCAGCCAAATGTCTACATTTCTTTGCAAGCAAGCTTGCACAAAATGCAGCCGTTTGTCAGGACTTTCATAGTAAAATATTCATGTATGGCGTTAAGCATATAAAAGTATATGTGCAATTTGCCCTCTGTGAGCAGGCTCCCTCGTGCAACTTGCACATATACTTTTGCATGGCTGAACTGTAACAGATTCTGAGAATATTCTAGTAAAAAAAGACTAAAAATGCAATAAAAAATTAGTGGGAAAATAAGAATGTTACTGTTCACACCTGTGGTGCAAACAGTAACAGAATCCGGCCTATTTATGATTCGCCTTTGGCGAAAGGCTGGATTCTTCTCTACCACTACTTGTTCTTACGTACTTTGCAGCAAGTGCAAAGTACTACCTGTGAACCAATGTCATTTAGTTAAGCCATGGGGTTAGATTTTGGAATAGGGTCTAACCCCAATTTTTTTTTGCAAAAATTTCCCCCTGAGGGGTTGACACAATAC
>JAAVHR010000141.1 GCA_014799595.1 Clostridiales bacterium
AAGCACCGAATTTACAGTCTTTGGAGATTATTTGTGGCGGATTACCAAAAGAAGTGATTCAAAGTGTTCGTGATGCAAACCTGCCAGCATTGAAATCATTAACTTTGTATATAGGTGTAGAGAATTATGGTTTTGATGGATCTATCAAAGATATTGAAGAATTATTGGAAAAGTCTGACTTCCCAGCCCTAGAGAATCTGGCTATTGTAGACAGTGAGATTCAGGATGAGATTTGTAAGGCAGTACTGGATTCCAAATATATGAAACAGATTAACCGTTTGGAATTATCCATGGGTTCTCTTACTGATAAAGGCGGACAGCTTTTGTTGGATAAGTTACCAGAGTTTCCTAATGTAGAGTGTCTGGATGTACATTATCATTATCTTTCCGACGAAATGATGAAGAAATTAGAAGCATTACCAATTGAAGTAGATACAGATGAACAAAATGAGCCAGACGAATGGGATGATGAGATAACTTGTTGGCCGATGCTGACAGAATAGGGAGAATGTCGTGAAAGACAAGAATGGCATCACGGGATTTGGCAAGAAAGGAGAATGTATATGTATAAGAGCAAAAAATACAGTTATGAGTACGAAGAATATGAAGAAGGTGATAAATCTGCCAAAACAATAGTTGCTGATGTTTTAGCAGATCCAGAATTTCCAGCATTAGAAGAGGTTATAATTGGAGATTGGGGAGATCCATGGGATAGTAATGCACAAGATATAATAGATGATATCATAAAGAACAAGGAACAATTTTCTCATATCAAAAGTCTTTTTATTGGAGATATGGATTCTGAAGAATGTGAGGTTTCTTGGATTAATCAAGGAAATTATGAAAACTTGTTTGGTGCTATGCCACAGTTAGAAAGTTTAACCATACAGGGAAGTAACGATTTGGATCTTGGAAAGGTAGAAGCACCGAATTTACAGTCTTTGGAGATTATTTGTGGCGGATTACCAAAAGAAGTGATTCAAAGTGTTCGTGATGCAAAACTTCCAGCACTGGAATCTCTAACCCTATACATAGGTGTAGAGGATTATGGTTTTGATGGATCTATCAAAGATATTGAAGAATTATTGGAAAAGTCTGACTTCCCAGCCCTAGAGAATCTGGCTATTGTAGATAGTGAGATTCAGGATGAGATTTGTAAGGCAGTACTGGATTCCAAATATATGAAACAGATTAACCGCTTGGAATTATCTATGGGTTCTCTTACTGATAAAGGCGGACAGCTTTTGTTGGATAAGTTACCAGAGTTTCCTAATGTAGAGTGTCTGGATGTACATTATCATTATCTTTCCAACGAAATGATGAAGAAATTAGAAGCATTACCAATTGAAGTAGATACAGATGAACAAAATGAGCCGGATGAATGGGATGATGAGATAACTTGTTGGCCAATGTTGACAGAATAAGGAGAATGTGGTGAAAGACAAGAATGACATCAGGGGATTTGGCAAGAAAGGAGAACCAATATATGTATAAAAGCAAAAAATTTAGTTATGGGTATAAGGAATATGAAGAAGGAGATAAATCCTCCGAAACAATGGTTGCTGATATTTTGGCAGATCCAGAGTTTGCGGAATTAGAAGAGGTTGTAATAGGAGATTGGGGAAATGCATGGGATTATGAGGCTCAAGATATTATAGATGATATCATAGAGAATAAGGAACAATTTTCCCATATCAAAAGTCTTTTTATTGGGGATATGGATTTTGAAGAATGTGAGGTTTCTTGGATTATTCAAGGAAATTATGAAAACTTGTTTAGTGCTATGCCACAATTGGAAAGTCTGACCATAAAGGGAAGTACTGGTTTGGCTCTTGGGAAGGTAGAAGCACCAAATTTACAGTCTTTGGAGATTATCTGTGGCGGATTACCAAAAGAAGTGATTCAAAGTGTTCGTGATGCAAATCTGCCAGCATTGAAATCATTAACTTTGTATATAGGTGTAGAGGATTATGGTTTTGACGGATCTATCAAAGATATTGAAGAATTATTGGAGAAGTCTGACTTCCCAGCTCTAGAGAATCTGGCTCTTGTAGATAGTCAGATTCAGAATGAGATTTGTAAGGCAGTATTGGATTCTAAATATATGAAACAGATTAACCGTTTGGAATTATCCATGGGTTCTCTTACCAATAAAGGCGGACAGATTTTGTTGGATAAGTTGCTGGAGTTTCCAAATGTTAAGACTTTGGATGTACACTATCATTTTCTTTCCGATGAAATGATGGAGAAATTAGAAGCATTACCAATTGAAGTAAATACGGATGAACAAAATGGACCAGAGAATGATGAGATAGATTGTTGGCCAATGTTGACAGAATAGGGAGAATGTGGTGAACGATAGGAAAATTATTTTAATTGGAGAACCAGATAGCAAAAGAACAGAATTCTTTATAAAAGCAGCCAATAAACAACGGATTACCGTAAACTTTTTTTCGTGGTCTGATTGGAGAAATCAGGATATGGAGGGTGGGTTTGTGAAAATTGACCCACCCTCTTTTGCAGAATACAATATTTTGACTTTGACAGAAAAAATAAAAGAGTATCAGGAGCAACTCCAAGAGTTGGAAGAAATGGGGAAAGAAAAAGGGATATGTTTTTTGAATCCTCCTTCTGCTATTTTACAGTTGCTGGATAAAGTGGCTTGCAAAGAAAAACTTCAAGAACACAATATTCCAGTTACTACTATGATAGGGAAGAATCCAAAGAATTTTCAGGAATTAAAAGCAATCATGAAAGAAAAGAAATGCTGGTCTGTTTTTCTTAAACCAGTGTATGGCTCAGGGGCAGCAGGAATTATAGCACTTTCTATGCAGCCGGTTACAGGTAAGCTGGCTGCATATACTGCAGTTTGTGTAGAACAGAACCGTTTGCTGCAGCAAAAGAAAATTAGAAAGATAACCAAAGAAAGAGAAATTGACGAAATTGTTAATGCGATTACATCCTTAGATACTATTGTAGAACGGTGGTATCCTAAAGCTGGAATCAACAAAGAATCTTTTGATTTCCGGGTGTTATGGCAATTTGATCGGATGGAGTTTATTGTAGCGAGAAAATCTGCATCACCAATTACCAATCTTCATTTGAATAATGGTGCAATTTCATTGGAAGAGCTTTTTAAAACACAAGCCTCTTGGAATCATAATGATACTTTAAAAGAGATGGAAGAGTTATGCCGGAATACAATGGCAGTTTTTCCACAAGTGCAGATGACGGGGTTAGATGTTATGCTGGACAGAAAAACAGGAAAACCACGGATTATTGAAATGAATGGACAAGGTGATTTATTGTATCAGGATATCTATGGAGAAAATCAGATATATACCAGCCAGATTGCATATATGCAAAGCAAGCTGTAAGTATCTAAGGTTAAGAAAGAAGGATAATAACGTGATGGAGAAAGACAGCAGCAAAGAATGGATCCATGTGGATATGAATCAGATTGTAGGAAGTCATCATATTCTCTTTTTGTGTTTGGATGCACTTCGGTATGATGTAGCAAAAGAGGAGGAAGAACTAGGAAATACACCTATCCTGAATCAATATGGGGTATGGCAGAAGTGCCAGGCAGTGGGGAATTTTACCTATCCAGCCCATCAGGGAATGTTTGCAGGTTTTTTTCCTTGTTATGCAGATGCGAAACAACACAAAGAACGTATCCAGTTGTTTTTTCCAGAGAATGTGGGAATGGGACGAAAGGCACCAAAGGGAGCATACGGATTTTCCCAAGGAACTTTTGTGGAGGCATTAGCAGAGGAAGGGTATGAAACCTGCTGTATTGGAGGGGTTTCTTTTTTTGATAAACGCTCTGGCTTAGGGAAGATATTTCCAAGCTATTTTACCCATAGTTTCTGGAATCCTTCGTATTCGCCAATGGTAACGGATAGCACTAGAAATCAGATTGACTTTGCAAAGAAGTGGTTAGAAAAAATTCCTTTAGAGAACAAAGTTTTTATGTATCTTAATATTTCTGCCATCCATTACCCTAATTATTTTTATCCTGATTTGGAACAGAATCCCGATAAAGTAATACAACCAAATAGAGGATGGGAGAAAGATAACAGGGAAAGCCATGGAGCTGCACTTCGTTATGTAGATAAACAATTAGCCCCGCTTTTTGAGGTATTCAAACAAAAAGGAGACACTTTTGTAATCTGCTGCTCGGATCATGGAACCTGTTATGGAGAGGATGGTTGTTTTTCCCATGGAATTAACCATCCAAAAGTAAATACCATACCATATAAACATTTTACAATGAAAGCCCAGCCAAATGGCTACATTTAGCAAGTGGCTTGTTACAGTTTACACCTATGGTGCAAACTGTAACAGAATCCAACCTATTTTTAATTCGCCTTCGGCGAAAGGCTGGATTCTTCTCTACCACTACTTATTCTTACGTACTTTGCAACAAGTGCAAAGTACTACCTGTGAACAGTAACAGCGGCTTTCATTCATAATAAATGCTAAAGGTGTTATAAATATATTATTAAAGGATAGTTTTGAATAAAAAGCAAATGGAGTTTTACAATTACATACTACAAATATGTAAGAGTTCAGCTGGATTCATTCATAAAGTGCCAGAATATACACATTGACTAAAAATATTCTTTTCGGCTGGACACTTTATTTATGAATGGCATTAAGCACATAAAAATATATGCACAAATTGCCCTCTATCAGCAAGCTCACTCGTGCAATTTGCACATATACTTTTAATCAGCTGAACTGTTGCACAAATATTTAGAAGGGGAGAAAAAGTTGAAGAATGTAGAGATTTATCAGCAATATATGTATAGTTATCCTCATAAAACCGCATATCGTACCTTAGAAGATGTGGATATACGGGATTATCTGCCACGGTTACAGGAGAAAACAGAGAATAGTCTCTATTTTCATATTCCCTTTTGTCAGGCTAAATGTGGCTACTGTAATTTATTTTCGGTGACTGGAAAAGAAACAGATTATGTGGACGCTTATCTGGATATGATGGAAAAGCAAGTGAAACAGTATTCCTTAAAACCATACATTTTTTCGGATGTAACAATAGGAGGAGGAACACCTCTGTATTTGAGTGAAAGACAGCTAGAACGGTTATTTTGTATAATAGAAGATGTTATGGGAAAAAGAGAATATCCGGTTATTATGGAGACCTCTCCCAACCAAACTACAGAAGAAAAGCTGGTGATTGCAAAAGAAAGAGGAACAAAGAGAATTAGTCTTGGTATTCAGAGTTTTCGGGAAGAGGAGTTAAAACGACTATACAGGATACATTCTCCTAATCGGGCGAGGGATGCCATTAAAGCTATTAAAAAGCAAAATTTTTCTTGTATGAATTTGGATTTTATTTATGGAATACCAGAACAAACAAAAGAATCCTTGAAAGAAACCTTAAAAGAAGGCGTTTCTTATGAACCAGAAGAACTTTTCGTTTATCCACTGTATATTAAGAATGGAACATTACTAAAAGACAAACAGGGCAAAAGAGCGGAAAATACCCGCATGATGTATGATTTGGTTTGTGAGTATTTAAGTCAAAAAGGTTATGTTCAGTATTCCATGCGGCGTTTTGTAAGAAAAGATTATGTACCACTGGCATCAGCCGAGGAATGTGGATTTGGAAATACTCTTTCTATTGGATGTGGCGGAAGAAGTTATCTTGGGAATTTTCATTTTTGTACACCATACTATGTCCGTCAGAAGGATTGTAAAAAGCAGTTAGATGTGTATCTTTCCACAGAAGATTACCGAAAAATTACCCATGGATTTTTCCTTGACAAAGGAGAAGAAAAAAGACGGTATATTATAAAAAATTTATTGTTTATCAGTGGATTAGATAAAGAAAATTATAAACAGAACTTTGGAGAAGACTTGGAAAAAGAATTTAATTTACTAAATATTTGGAAAGAAAAGGGATATGTTAAGGAAGAGAAAAACAAATATATGCTTACCAGTGAGGGCATGGCATTATCCGATTATCTTGGACCACAACTGATTTCTCCAGAGGTGAAGGGAAGGATGCAGGAATGGGAAAGCAGATTTTTTACAGAGGATATCTGACATCCTGTAATTATACCTGTGGGTATTGTCCTTTTTCCAAACGGAAAATGACAGAAAGGCAAAAGGAGCGGGATAAGGAAGCCTTATGGAAATTTATAGCACAAATGGAGCAGGAGAATACGAAACATGCAGTACAGATTGTTCCTTATGGAGAAGCATTAGTCCATGAATACTATTGGCATGCTATGGCGAAACTTAGTCAGATTACATTACTGGAATATATAGGATGTCAGACAAATTTTAGTTTTCCAGTGGAAAAGATGCTGGGGGTTTATGAGAAATATCAAGGAAAAAAAGAAAAACTCCGTCTATGGTGTACCTTTCATCCTTCTATGACAACCATAGAACGGTTTGTAGAACAATGCCAAAAGCTGGAATTGGCGGGGATTGCATTTTCTGTAGGAATGGTGGGAAATCCCAAAGAGATTCCAAAACTTTTGGAACTACGGAAACAATTGCCGGATTCCATCTATGTCTGGGTCAATAAAATGGATGGAAGAAAGGGAAATTATACAGCAGAGGAAATAGAAATTTTCCAAAAGATAGACCCTTATTTTTCACTTCAAATGGAGCATAGAAAGGCAGATTTGCAAAAATGCCGGAAGTCTGTTTTTTGTGAGGCAGATGGCAGCCAGTATTTTTGTAATCTTCATGCAGCAAGTAAAGGAAAAGCTGTAGGAAATGGATGTGGCAAACGGGAATGTAATTGTTATCTTGCATACAGCAACCGGACTGATATTGAGGAATTACTATTTTTTCAACCATATCCCGCATTTCGGATTCCTGTTTATCCGAAAGCCATTTTTTTAGATGTGGATGGAACGATTGTGCCAGAAGGAGAAAGGGAATTATCAGATGCTATGGCAGAAAGGCTATGTTGGCTTTCAAAAAAAAGCAGGTTATTTTTAGCAACAGAACTTCCCTTTGGTGAGGCAATGAGAAAATGCAGAAAAATAAAAAATTATCTGTCTGGTGGTGTTTTTGCAGGAGGTGGACATATCCGGATTCAAGCAGAAAATAAAAAAACATGGGAGCAAATAATTCCCTTAACAAAAATACTTTCCTTAGAACAACAGAAAATTTTAGAAAGAAAATACCAATTAAAGGTTAGAATGTATGATAAGGAGAAACTAATATATCGTCAGACTTTAATTACAAGGAGAAAAGAAGGTTGGAAAGCAGGAGAATTAAAGCAGTTGCAGATAGAATTAAAAAGATTAGCCGAGGAACAGGAAGTATCCTATACTTTTCATCCAGAAAAAAGACATTTGGGAATTACTGGGATAAATGCAGATAAGAAAAGCGGTGTGCTTACTATTTGCCAAAGAGAAGGAATTGCACTGGAAGAAGGGGCGGCAGTAGGAAATTCTAAAGAGGATATGCCTATGTTGTTGTTATTTCCCCAATCGTATTTGAAGGAGTAAGATAAGCAGCAGTCTGTAATATGGGATGTGAATAACCTGCGATTATATTTATATCTTTTGTGGAATTTTTATAGGGAGATATATAGAAGGAATATCATAGAGATTCTCTATAAGTTAGATGGAAAAGAGGGAAAATGTATGTTTGGAATTGTGATAGGTGCAAGTAGCGAAAGTATTTTTGCCATTGGGGAGGCAAAAAAAATGGGACTTACAGTGCTTGCTTTTGATGGAGATAAAGAAGCATCAGGATTAGCAGCAGCAGATGAAGCTTATGTGGTGGATATTAGAAAGCCAGAGAAGATTTATGAGATTTTGGATCAAAAGAAAATTACTAGAGAAAATGGAATGATATTGCCTGTACCCATTGGAAGATATTTAATTAGTGCGGGGGCGGTAAATGACCATTATGGACTTGTGGGGTTATCACAAAAGTCTGCAAACTTCTGTACAGATAAATATTTGTTTCATCGGTTATTATCAGAGTCAGGGCTTAGAAATGCCGATTGTCAATTGTTAAAATGTGGGGAAATTCCTAAAGAAGAACCGGCATATCCTTCTATTGTAAAACCTAGATTTGGTGCAGGCAGCAGGGGAGTGTGGCAGATAGATAATAGGAAACAGTGGGAGGATTTTGTGAAACAAACCCCTATAGAGGAAGATTATGTGGTAGAAACACTGGCAGAGGGAATAGAGTATGGTGTGGATGCTATGGTAATAAATGGAGAATTCAAGCTGGTTTTATTGCGGAAAAAAATGCTTACCCCACCACCAGCAAGACAATGTGTGGGATATTATTCTGTATTAGAGTTAGAAGAGGAAGAATGGAGAAAGATAGTTTGTGAGCATTTAGAGAACGTTTCCAAGGTACTTGGACTTACCAATACCATATTACATGCAGATATCATTCGCAGAAAGGGGAATTTGCCCTTTGTAATTGAGCTTTCTGCAAGGCCTTCCGGTCACAGACTTCATGATGTATTTACTCCTCTGGTTACTGGAATAAATATGATAGAGAGTTATATCCAATTGATACAAGAGAAATTAGACACTGTCAAAGAAAAAATAGAGAGTACAGAGAAAAATAAAGCAGGAGAAGAATCTTATCTGATACATTATTTTGATATGGAAGATTGTGAGGTTACGAAAATCCCAACAGAGGAAGAATTAAGGAAAAAATATCCTCTTGTGGGATATGAATGTCACTTGAATATGGGCTATCAAGGGAAAGTAGTGGATGGACATTCTGTAATGGGAAGGGGATATTTTATTCTGAAAGGAAAGAGAGAAGAAGAACTGGTGGAACTTAGCAGAAGGTTTCTTCGAGAGTATGTTGGAGAGGAGAGAATAGCAAGATAACTTTACACTATTGAAGAATGGAGAGGGTAGGAGAGCGTAAACATGACAGAGAAAGAGTTAGAACAATTTGGGGCAATCTCTAATCAAGTACCAGAAGAAGAATGGATAAAACCCAAAGGGCATAAAGTCACATTATACAATTTTAAAAAAGAAAAATTTAAAAAGTGTATGTTAGGAATTGCACTTTTGTTTCTTCTTATTGTTGGAATTTCTGTGAGAATATTGCAATCAAGGACATTATCCCTGGAAGAATTATCTGGCTCAAAGTATGATATAGGTAAATACATAAATGGAGAAGCAAAAGTTAGAACTAAAATAATAAAAACGGATTTTGATGCATTAAATGGTGGCAATAAAAAGTGGAAATACTTTGTAGGAATTCCATACGGTAATCATAGGCGGTATGTATTGTTGTTGCTAGATGAGAACTCTTATAAGAAATAGGAAATGCTTCCAGAGATTGATTTTGAGCAACCCAATTTGTTAAAGAATGAGGATGGAAATAGTGTAAAAATAGAGGGAAAAGTTCGGGATTTAACAGGAATTTAAAAAGTGCATTCAGGCTCTGAAAGAAGAGTGTGGATGTACTTTTTTTGTATTAAGATGAGAATCCCACAATGAGAATTGACGTTTAAGACAAAATAATGGTCTTTTATGACATAAATGTAAAATAGATGAAAAAGAGGTGTATAATGAAAGACATAAACAGAAAAGTAGTATAAATTAATTTAAAAATATAAAAAGGCTTATAATAACAATATAACAAATACACAATAAAATGTATTATAAATAATGTTGACGAAATGTAATGAATATTATAATATAAATATAATATACATATTTGGAAATGAGGTAATATAGCGTTAAATATTTTTATACATTTCTATTGAAGAGAATATATGGAAGCTCATACAGAAATGAAAGTAACTAGGAGAAAAGAACTTGGAAGTACAATTAGGAGGAAATGCTATGAAAGAAAGAGTAAAGGTAAGAATACTAGCAATTGTATTAGCTGTTATAATGTGTGTGCCTAATATGAATATTACATACAGTTATGCGGAAGAAACAGAAGAGATGGTAGAAATTATTTTTGTGGATGAGACAGAAGAATCTTGGGTTTCTAATGATAATGCTTGTATGGAACTTGTAGATAACACAAATGGTCACGATAAATATGATATGGAAAAAATTGATGAAGAAACTTGGAGTGTAGAAATTCCAATTGAGGCAAATAACATAACTTTTAACCGGTATAATAGTGATAAGACAATAAAATGGAATTCCTGGAGTGCAGGGGGAAGAGAGGGAAAATCTGTTTACTTGGCACAAGGAAGTGAATATGGTATATGGTCAGATGAAGTTATGGTAGAAGAAGGGTTTAAAGAGGGTGATGTTGTATATTTAGATGTGTCGCATTTTAAAGACTGGGAAAATGAGGATGCACAGATATATATAAACTTTACCAATGCATCAAAAACAGAAAATGGTGGCAAGGATATAACAATCTCTACAGCAGATAAAAACTTGTATCAACCTAAAATTGTCAATATAAAAGCAGATACTAATGTATATGCTTATAAAGTTGCAGAAGAAGATGAAGGGAAAACGGTTTTAAGATTTTGGAGAGGTGACAAAGAAAAACTTTGGAATTGTTCCATACCTCTTTCTTATAGTGAATTTGTAGAAGGAAATGACAGTATTCGTATTTTAGGATGGAATGATACAGGAGAGAAGTACCAAGGAGAATATCCAATAGATGAAGATCAGGATGGTGTGGAATATGCCATAGAAAAGTTGTTTGGAACATCCGATGTAAAAAGTGATACAGATGGAGATGGTCTTACCGATTATATAGAGATATATCAATCTGAAACAGATCCATGTATAAAAGATACCGACGAGAATGGAGTTGAAGATGGGGACGAGGATAGTGATGAAGATGGACTAACCAATTTAGAAGAAGTACAATATGGAACCGATTTAGGAAAAAGTGATACAGATGGAGATGGTTTGAAAGATGGAGAAGAAAAGAACAAATATTATACCAATCCTGTAAAGTATGATACAGATGATGATGGAATATCTGATGGTAATGAAGTGTTACTTGGGTTAAATCCATTAAAAATAAAATCAGATGGAGTTACTTTAGATGCAGAACGAACATTTGAACAGAAATTAGATGAGGGATGTATAGAGGAAGAATTATTAGAAGAGGAAAACTTGGTGAAACCTTATATTTCTGGAAATGTTCCAGATGTTATTGATGAACATGTGACTATAGGATTGGAAGAATTAGATATACTAGAAGATAATCGTGCAGTGATAGGAAATCAAATTAATCTTGAAACTGATTATGCACAAGATACGAAGTTAGAACTTCATTTTGAATGTAACAGTGATAGAAAAGATTATTTTATGATTTGCCGATATGAGAATGATGAGATAATTCCATGTGAAACAAATATCGAAGAAGATGATATCTGGACTATTGCAGAGAGTGGTTGCTATTTTGTAATGGATGCAGAGCAATTGTTGATGGATTTAGATATTCCAATTACTGACTATAAAGAGGAAACAAAGAAAACGACATTCAATACTATATTAAAGAATAGCAGCACAGAAAAATCTACTAATAATCAGGTAGGGGAAGATTGGTATGAGAAAAATTATACATTAGTAGATGAAGATGGAAATAAAATCGAAGAATCTTCAAAGAGTATAAGTAATTATTCTACAAAAAATGAGGGAATTCATTATATACTTTCATCTGCGGCAGAACAGACATGCAAAGAGACTGCCAATATAAACAATAAAATATCCGGACAGGCAGATGTTGTTTTTGTGATTGACTCAACTGGATCTATGTCAGGGACAATCAATAATGTAGTTTCCAATATAGATGAATTTGTTGATGCATTAACTTCTAATTATGCGGTAAAGGCAAATTTTGCACTAATTGATTACAAGGATATTACTTGTGCAAATGAAGAGACTGTTTTGGTAAAGAATGGCACATCCAATTGGTTTACAGATGCTACGGAGTTTAAAAATTGTATAAATAGTATTTATGTAAGTGGTGGTGGTGATGTACCCGAAACAGCACTGGATGGTCTTGCAATGGCATCACAACTAGATTTTAGAAAAAATGCAAACAAGTTTATTGTTTTGGTGACAGATGCGGATTATAAGAATGAAAATAATTACGAGATTTCTTCTATGGAAGAAATGGTATCTATACTATCAGATTCAAATATTGTAACATCTGTAATTACGAGTGATACTTATGAATCAACCTATCATAATCTATATACAGATACAAATGGTGTATTCGGTAACATAAATGGAAATTTTAGTGAGGAATTATTAAAATTAGCTGAAAAAATTGGGGATGTTGTCAATGATGGTAGTTGGGTATTATTAAATGATTTTCAGTATGTTAAAATAAACTCTATAGATATTACAGATGGGACAGATACAGACGGAGATGGCTTAACGGATGCTGAGGAGTTGGGAGAGGAAGTAGAAACAGATTTGACTCCTTATATAAAGGGAGTGTTAAAAAGGTATAATAAGCCCTATGCATGTTACCAAGGCAAGACATTTGTGAAAACTTATAAATATAAGTCTAGTCCTGTGGAATTAGATACAGATTATGATGGTATTCCGGATAGAAAGGATGACAATCCGAAAAGCAATAAGTTTGAAGGAAAAATGCATGTTGATGTTGGTAGGAAGAATAAGCTAAATATGAGTTTAGAGAAAACTTGCAATGTAGAATTTTCGGTTAATTATCGAAATATGTTTGATAACAATAAGAAATATAAAAAACAATTAGCAGTATTATCAAGTTTATTTGCAGCAGATATATACGAGGACGCTTACATTAAAGTTACAAAAGGTGCAGAAGGTGGTTCTCCGAAGAGTCAAATAGATTTTGCAGAATTATTTGGCTTAAAAGATGTAGAGGATATAGAGGTGAAAGGTGGCAAATACGATTCAGATGATGTAACCGAATTTGTGGTAGGTCATAGGAATGTATATTATAATAATGAACATAGGGAAATATTTATATTAGTGGTTAGAGGAACCAATGGAACAAATGCAGAATGGTCCAGTAACTTTGATGTGGGTGCAGATGATGATGCTTATTATGGTAAAGTAGGAACCAATCATCCGGATTGGAAGAATAAAATAAACCATAAGGGCTTTGATGTAACAGCCAATAGAGTATTAAAGGAATATAATGATTATATAAAAAGACATCAATTAGACAAGAGCAAATGTAAAAAAAGTATTTTAATTACTGGACATTCCAGAGGAGCTGCTATTGCCAATTTGCTAGGGGCTCATTTTGAAGAGGATAAAGAGTATAAATCTTATACCTATACATTTGCATCTCCAGGTACCACAACAGACAGTGATGCAAGTAATAAGAAGTATAATTCTGTTAAAAATATTGTAAATAAAGATGATTTGATACCATGTTTGCCGTTGGAAAAATGGGGATTTGCAAGATATGGTGTTACAAAAAGCATTAGTGTGGAAAAGGAATATGAACATAAAGGTCCTCGGATTTTTGTGAAAAAAGGCACATGGGAATGGCTAATGAAAAGAGATTATAATAATGATGGAGGTGTTTCGAGAACCATTGGAAAATTTGAAAAGATAGCAAATAATCGAAAACAATTATACATATATGATTCTTCCAAAGAAGGGAAAGTGAACGTTGATAATACTCTTTATCCTGGAAAGGCAACTGTAAAAAAAGGCAAAAATGGTTTAATAAACAGGTTAAAAAAAGCTAAGTTAGAACATTTTTGCAAGTTTAATATATTAAAAAGTCAAGGTAGGTATTATATTGAAACAACTTACTGTCCAGCATACTTGATGCAAAATCTTGCCAATATGGCGAGTGGAGTAGGTCCCACAACTGGGTATAGGACAAATGGAAAGTATGATGAAGCAAAGAAATCCTTTATATTATCAAGTGGAAAAGTGTGGGAAAACTGTCCTGTAGGAGGAATGACACATCCTCACATGCAGCCTACTTATTATCTGATTGCCTATAACAATTTTAAGAAGTTGAAATAAGGAGTATAAAATAATTTGTGAAAAAATTAACCCTCTTTCAAATCTCTTAGAACTTTTTCTATATTTTGTAAATTCCAGTCTAGTCTCAAAGGTTAGGATTGACCGAAAGCTGAAATCAAGGGAATTGGTCATTGGGAGAGCGAAAGAGGGCGGTAGGTACTTAGATGGTGAAAATGTTGACTTTACTATGTTTCAGTTAATTTTTGAGTTGGAAATTGATATTGCAAAAAGAAGGAGAAATTGAATGAAAGAAATACAAGATGTAATAAAACATTCGTTAAAAATTATGCTTCTTGGCATTTTTATGTATATAGTTAGTTTTTGGATCATTCCACTAGGTTATAAAGTATTCGTGTTTTTATTTGGAATATGGGTTGTAGATTTGGAGGGATGTTTAATATTTATTTCATGGATATCACAAGGGATTATTGTCGCAATTAGTATGAGGAAAGTAAGGGATTGGAAGATTATTTTTTACTGGCTGATGGGTGATTTATTATATTGTTGCCTTATTGCGGTTTATCATCCTCCTGGATTATATGGAATTGGAGTTAGAGGAACTCTGTTTAGTTCGGAATATACATTTGAAACAAGCATGTTTGATTTGATGTTAGCATTGGCACAGGTTGTCATTATACAAGTTTGGGTAGAAATGGTAGTGGGAATATCTCGGCTGATAAAGAGATGGAGAATATCTCACAATTTCGAAAAACTGGAAAAGCCAAACATAAAAAGCGGGAATTCTCCTTACAATCTGGAAAAGTCAAATATAAAAAGCAATAGTTTTCTTGTGAAGTGTATGCTAAGTGTAGGTATAACCCTATTACTTTTTGTGGTAGCATTTCTAAAGGAGTATTTTTTTGGCTTTTTCGATTTTTGGCTTGAGGTGGGGGTATTTTTGCTAGAAATTATTTCTATAATTGCAATATGGTCTAATAAGCATATAAGAGGTTACAATATATATTTATATATTCTTGGAACGATTTTATTTGAAATTATTTTATTGATTACTATATGGTCTGGACATATGGGAGAAATAGAGCGTGAATATTTGTTAGCCTATCATTTTGAATTTGACAATATGGATGTAGTATCTGAATTCTTATCGGAATTGGTGGCAGCTTTTGCAGGGGCAGTTATAATAGTAGTATTAATACGGCTAGTAGTAGGATTGTATCAACTGATAAAGAGACATAAAAGTAGAAATGAGTGACAGGAATGAAAGCTAAAAAAGTTATAAAAATTTGGAAAATTATTATTATATTTATAAAAAAAATATTATTAAGTACTGGTATATCTGTTTTGTTATATATATTGTTTGAGTTGCTACCATGGTTTTTAACTCTGGATGGTGGGTGGAATACATATGTATATATTTGGGGCTTTATCTTGTTGGAAATTGTTTTTCTGGCAGCTATATGGTTTAGAAAATGCAAAGAATGGTGTCCCGTATTTGCTTTTATTGTTATTTTTTTATCTTTGCTCAATATTTTTTATTATGAATGTATAAGTACCGATTTAGAGGCTACATGGCATTTTCATTCTGCACATAACATACCATTTTCGAAGTTTGAAATAACAAAAAGTTATAAATCTAAGGTTTCTTTTAGTCTTTTTGGTAGTGGTGAAAGTACCCCTCGAGGTGCAGATATTTTGTATAATGGAATAAAATGTTCTGTATATAATATAGATGGCAAATGGGTAGATAATTATGAGGAGCTTTTGGCTTTTTCAGAGCTAAATCCAAAAGCAATGGGGCAGTTAGATTCCATTATGGCAGAAAGTAAGAAAAAGTATCAAATATTTTTGCATCCCTTCCGTAGAAGTGCTTTTGAATGTACATACGACATTATATTGTATACAAAAGATAAAGTTTTGGAAAAGGAAAAGATTGTGGAATTGGATACACGTCTCTCAGACATGAATAAAAAAAATGGTGAATATTCGACTTGGTCAGATGTTTCATTAATCACATATCATCTATATATTGTAAGAGACAAAAAATTATATAACAAACTGTGTAAGGTAAAGAAATATCAAGATTCAGAAGATTATGAAGAGACTGATGAAATATTGACAGCATTATATTCTTCTGATGAGTTGTCATACATTTATGTAACTGACAGATATGACTATAATGTATTTCAAGATTATGGAAATACCAATAGCAAACAAAAGACAACCATTTTCCGCTATTCCTCGTATCCAGATCAAAAGATTAAGTTGGGTGTATATGCAATAGAGGAGAATTAGAGAATGAATAATTTATATTTAGTATAAATTTATAAAATGAAATGCAAGATAATAAATACAAATTTTAAGGGTTATGAAAAAATCTGATGAGAATACATTTGGTTTTCTTTTTAATAAAAAAGGTGAGAGAAATTGGGGGGTATCAAAAATGGAGTGCAAAAAGGAATGGTGTAATAACAATATACAAGACAATAATTTTAAAGAACATTAAATATTTGAGGAGAAGTCGGATGAAAGAAATACAAGATTCATTAAAAATTATGCTTCTAGGCATTCTTATGTATATAGTTAGCTTTTTGATTATTCCATTTGGATGTTTTTTAGTGTACAGTTTGGCAGGGATTTTTTCATTAATTTCAGATTTTATTATTGCTGTAGTTGGTATGAAGAAGGTAAAGGATTGGAAAATCATTTTTTACTGGCTGATGGGGGATTTGTTATACTGTTGCCTTATTGCGGTTTATCATCTTCCGGGATTATATGGAATTGGAGTCAGAGGATCTTTATTTAGTCCAGAAAATACATACGAAACAGATATGTTTGAATTGATGTTAGCTTTAGGAGAGGTTTTTATCACACAAGTTTTGGTAGGAATGGTGTTGGGATTATCACGATTGATAAAGAAATGGAAGACATCTCATGTTTTAAAAAAAATGGAAAAGGCAGGTGGCAGTTCAGATATAAAAACTGGAAATTTACCTGATAATATGGAAATATCAGACATAAAAAGTAATAATTTTCTTATAAAGTGTACATTAAGTGCAGGTATAACTATTTTACTTTTGGCAGTAATGTTTTTAATGGAATACTTTTTTGGTATTTTAGATTTTCTTCGTGCAATGGGTGTGTTTTTACTGGGAATTATTTCTTTAATTGCAATTTGGTCTAAAAAACACAGAAAAGGTTACAATACATATTTATACATTTTTGGAATGATTCTATTTGAAATTATTTTACTGATTATGATATGGTCCAGACAAATGGCAGAAAGCGAGAAAGAATATTTATTAATCAATCAATTGGAATTTAATATTATGGATGTGATATCCGAACTGGTGCCAGGATTTGCAGGGGCAGTTATTATAGTAGTCCTAATTAGCTTAGTAGTGGGATTATGTCAACTGGTAAAGAGATATAAAAATAGAAATGAGTGATTAAAATGAAGGCTAAAAAAGATATAAAAGTTTGGAAGATTATCATTACAACTATTAAAAGATTGTTAATGAGTATAGGCATAACTGCGTTGCTTGTTACTGTATATGCCTTGTTACGGGTTGTTGTTCTTACTTTAGATGGTGGCTGGAATACCGTTGTGTATAATTTTGGATTTATTTTGCTAGAAATTTTTGCCCTAGTAGGGATATGGTTTGAAAAGCACAGAGAATGGTGTACAGTATTTACGAAACGGATAGGTATAACAACAATGTGTTTTTAGAGTATGGGAATACTGGCAGTGCAAGAAAAACAACGATTTTTCTCTATTCATCCTCAAATGAAGAAATAAAGTTGGAAGTATATTCAACAAGGTAGTGATTTTGGAGAAGAAGAGATGAAAAACATGTCATAATTTTGAAAAATGGGGAAATTCAAATATAATATTCCTGTTATGAATAAGGCAATAAGATTACAGGCAGGAGACAATAAAAAGTGTCTCCTGCTTGTAATATAGAATACGGATAAGTAAGGTTTATTAAAGAGTCGTATTGAATAAAAATGTTTATTTAATCAGAGAGGATATAACAGATATGATTTCATCTTCGGTTAGGTTTTTCACATAAATTAGAAAACAAACATCCTTATATATAAAGTTCGCAGAATATTCGCCTGTATTTATATTCAAGGCAATAAAAACTTTCTCACCATTTATTTCAGATGTTTCAAAATCTTCACCATTCTTTTGCCTATTTGTTATACTATTTGTTATAAGGGATTGAGTATAGCTGCTTTTACCTCCAATAACATAGATGAGGCGTTTGCAATTGTTACTTGAGTATTCTAAGCTAAATCCATCAAAATACACTTCACCTGTACCAAAGTTTCGTTTATAGATACAAAAGTTGTCCTGTCCATTCTTAGCAGTCAGATCTTGTGGCACTTTGGGATACACATTAGTACCATAATATGCAAGTCCTTGTTTTTTAGAAAGCTTCACTTCATCATCATTACGTATACAAATGCCATTTGTAAAAGTTATTGAATCTAATTCGGACACTTGATTGATATGAATCACATTTTCTTTTGCAGGCTTACCTTTTGATGGGAGGGATGAAACCTTATTATTCATAACATCTAAGGCATCTGGTGTGACAGCATTCTCTGGTATTGGGGCAGGTGTTTGTTGAAAAAATCCATTTTGCATAACCCTAAAACCAGCAAATGCCAGAAGGCAAAAGCAAGCTGTTAAAGATAAGGTTTTAAATAATGTTTTTCTCTTTTGTTTTTGTGTTGTTTTGTATTTATCTCTGCGGCAGAATACATTGGCTATTACATCATCATGGTTTTTCATAATATGAAATCCTCCTTTTCAAGTTTTGATTTAAGGGCAAGTCTTGCCCGACTCACAAGATGTTCTACACTGTTTACAGACTTTTTCATTATTTGGGCAATTTCTTTCATACTCAGGTTTTCATAGTATGTAAGCCAAAGTACTTGACGGTACTCTATCTTGAGTTTTTGCATTGCCCGATGAATAATGATTTTTCGTTCTTCCCGAAGATAGTTCTGCTCAATGTCTTTGTCATCAGAAACCATTTCTGTAAGAGTGTCTATTGGCACAGTATTGTGTCTGGAACTATGGCGCATATAATCAAGTACAATATTTCTTCCAATAGCATATAACCAAGTTTTAAAGGAAGATTTGCCCTTAAATTTTGGTTTTTTTGTTATCAATTTTACGAAAGTGTCTTCAGCCAATTCCTCAGCAACGGTAAGATTATGTACATAGGTGTTTAAATAAAGAGTTAGTCCATCATAGCAGTCATCTATGATCTTGGCAAAACTGTTATCATCACCATCAAGAAAACAGCGATAGTTACTTGCTCCACTATCCATCTATTCACTCCTTTCTCAAAGTCTTTTCTTTTTTTCACTTATTAGACGGATAAAAAAAGTAAATCCTGCCACAAAAATTAGAATTTTATTGTAATTCTAAAGTGATTATGAAAAATACAAAGTTCTATAGCAAATAGTAACGGAATCCAGCCTATTTATAATTCACCTTTGGCGAAAGGCTGAATTCTTGGATGTTTTACATTCTTGGCACATAGCTTGACAGCAAGTGTCATGCTTGTGAGTGAACAGTAACATTTATCATACTACAGAAATGGTTAATTTCAAACAGTTCTTTTCTCGTAATAAATTTCGTGTTATAATTTTTTATAACGATAATGAAGATACAAAGTAAATAAGTACAGAGGGAAGAAAGGAATGAAAGTATGAAAGAAAATTATTTAATACCAATTATTCCTTTTCACGAGCCAGTATTGGTTCGGGGGGAAGGTTCTTATGTATATGATGAAGAAGGAAAGAAACTTTTAGATCTGAATTCCGGACAATTTTGTACGGTTCTTGGACATTCCAATAAAGATTTGATAAAAGAAATTACAAGAATCTCAGAAACTTTAGTACATACCAGTTCAGGAATGATTTCAGAGGAAGTAGTAGAAGTTTCCAAGAAGATTCATGAAATCAGTGGAAATATGGAGGCATATTCGATTTTGCTTAGCACAGGAGCAGAGTCTGTAGAATTTGCTCTTCGCTATGCAAAACATTTGAAAGGAAGAAGTGGGATAGTTTGTTTCCAAAAGGGATACCATGGTCTGACCCTTGGAACTCAAAGTGTTACTTTTGGGGGAGTTTATGCGAATCCAGAAGTGTCACATATTTTTTCAGTGCCAATTCCTGATACTTTTGCAGAAAAAGAAGAGGTGGATAACTGCCTTGCTGTTCTGGAAAAAACATTGGAAGAATATGGGAAAGAAATTGCGGGGGTGCTGATGGAACCAATAGTTTCCGTTGGAGGCATGATTTTTCCTGTAAAAGAATATTTTACAGAAGTTAGAAAACTATGTGATGAATATGATGTATTGTTAATTTTAGATGAATGTCAGACCGGATTTGGACGAACCGGAAGCTGGTTTTACTATGAGCAGCTTGGCATTATACCAGATATGGTTGCCTGTGCGAAAGGCATAGGGCTTGGTTATCCGGTATCATTAGTAATGTTTCGGAATGGATTGGTTCCGAAAGAAGGAATGACCATGACCCACTACAGTTCTCATCAAAACGATGGATTTGCTGCTGCCATTGTAAACTTTGGTATTCAATATATCAAAGAACATAATCTGTTGGAGCGGGCAACAGAAATGGGAAATTATTTCTTAGGAAAATTAAAAGAATTAGAAAAAACGTGTCCAGTATATACCAAAGCGAGAGGACATGGTTTGATGCTTGGATTGGACTTGAAACTGGAAGGTGTGGAGAATTATCGTCCAGTGTATCAGGAATTAACAGAAAAATCAACGAAAGAAGGAGTTCTGCTTCAGGGGACAAATGGTGGACAGATTCTTCGTTTCTTACCAGACTACCTCATTCAAAAAGAGGATATTGATTTTTGTGTAGAGGTATTAAAAAAGGTAGCACCAGGTGTATAAGTGGAAAGTTACACGTAACAGTTCAGGTAGGTCTGCACACTCCGCTGTGCAGACCGTAAAAAAGACTAAAACAGAATTGGAATTGAGCAATTTATATACGAAGCTTGCAGGGGTCTGTAACAGTTATACGAATTGTAATAATAGCAGTATGTAATCTAAAATATGAATAATCTTGATTTGGGATGGATTTAAAAAGTTTGAGAGGAATAATATTATGAAAATAAAAGATAGGCACATTGGAGAGGGATATCCTACGTATATGATTGCAGAAATGTCTGCAAATCATTGTGGAAGTAAAGAGACAGCAAAGGAAATTATCTACAAGGCAAAAGAGGCAGGAGCAGATTGTATTAAGATTCAGACTTATACAGCAGATACTTTAACCATTGATTGCCATAACAGCTATTTTGATTTAAAAGAACCATTGTGGAAAGGGCAGAATTTATATCAGCTTTACCAAAAAGGCTATATGCCATGGGAGTGGCAGCCGGAATTAAAGGAATTGGCAGATAAAATAGGAATTGATTTTTTTTCCAGTCCCTTTGACCATACAGCAGTAGATTTTTTGGAAGATATGGGAATAGAGTTTTATAAAATTGCCTCTTTTGAGTTAGTGGATATTCCTCTAATCAAATATGTAGCTTCTAAGGGAAAACCGCTTATTATGTCTACAGGAATGGCAACAAAGGAAGAAATCAGGGAAGCTGTAGAAACGGTAAAGAGTACAGGAAATGACCAACTTGCCCTGTTAAAATGTTCCAGTGCCTATCCTGCTATTACAGATGACATGAACCTTTGTACCATGTTAGATATGAAGGAAAGTTTTGGTGTACCAGCAGGGTTATCGGATCATTCCCTTGGACATCTTGGGGCGGTAACGGCAGTAGCCATGGGAGCAAGTATTATTGAAAAACATTTCTGTCTGGTTCGGGAATGTGATAGTCCCGACAGTGCATTTTCCATGACACCAGCAGAGTTCAAAGAAATGGTAACTGCAATCCGGCAGGTTGAGATGGCAAAAGGAAAAGTTTCTTATGGTTCCAGTCCGCAGGAGAAAAATAATGTAGATTTTCGTCGTTCATTATTTGTTACAAGAGATGTAAAAAAGGGAGAGATTTTCACCAAGGAAAATCTTCGATCTATTCGTCCGGGATATGGAATGCACACCAGACATTATGAAGAACTGTTAGGAAAAAAAGCATCTGTGGATATTGAAATGGGAACACCAATGAGTTGGAACTTTGTTGAAAAATAACAAAAAAGGTAACTGTGCATGGTTCTGAACAGTTACCAAAAAAGTTTAGAGAAAAGGATGAAGTAATATGAAGGAACAAGCAGTTGCAATTATTACAGCAAGAGGTGGCAGTAAACGTATTCCCGGAAAAAACAAAAAAAAGTTTTGTGGGAAACCAATTTTGGAATATTCCATAGAGGCAGCGATGCAATCAGAAATTTTTTCAGAAGTTATGGTATCTACCGATGATGAAGAGATTAAGGAAATAGCACTTTCCAAAGGTGCAAAGGTGCCGTTTATGCGGAGTGAAAAAACTGCTAACGATTTTGCTCCTACCATAGAAGTACTTAAAGAGGTTTTGGAAGAATATGGAAGGGTTGGGAGAAGTTTTGACTATATGGCGTGTCTTTATCCCACAGCACCTTTTGTGACACCAGAAAAATTAAGAAGAGCCTTTTCTTTACTGAAAGAAAGAGATGCTACGCAGGTGATGCCAGTGGTTGGTTTTTCTTTTCCGCCTCTTCGTGGTATGGTGATTGAAAAAGATGAGTTAGTGATGAAATGGCCAGAACACCGTTATACCAGATCACAGGATTTGGAGGTTTTGTATCATGATTGTGGCCAGTTTTATTTTTATAATGTGGAGAAGTTTCTGGCGGTCGGCGGACGGGTGAAAAGTGATATTGTACCATTAATTATGCCGGAACTTGAGGTGCAGGATATTGATAATGAAAGTGACTGGAAAATTGCAGAAATAAAATATCAATTGATGAAAGAGAATAAATAAAATGAATAAAAGAATTACATTTATTACACATGGAAGCAAACAGTTGGGAATGGGGCATGTCATGCGATGTTGTTCTTTGGCAGAAGCCTTCCGGCAAAATGGCTGGGAGGTTTTCTTTATCAGTAAGTTTTATCTGGGAGGAACATGGATAAAGCAAAAAGGATTTTCTGTGGAGATCTTGGAAAAGCAAGAGCCAAAAAAACAATGTCAGAATTTTGATTTTGGAAAAGAGGAGGAGTTAGAGCCGGATATAGAATGGATGTCACCTTTTCTTCAAGAACAAAATCCAGATGTCATATTTTTGGACAGCTATAATGTCAATACCTGGTTTTTTCACAGATTAAAAGAATTTACTAAGTGTCTGGTTTATCTGGATGATTTGGCAGCATGGGATTATCCAGTAGATATGATTTTGAATCCTAATGTGGATGCAGAAGAAAAAGGATATACACAATTTCATAAACAAAAGAAACGTATGCTTGGTTCAAAGTATAGTCTGCTCAGGGAAGAATTTTCAAGTCTTCCGAAACGTAAGGCAAAGAGGGAAATAGAAAATATTTTGATTACTACTGGAGCTGCAGATCCCCAAAATATGACTGGGGTTTTTTTAGAATTGTGTCAGAAGACATCTCCTAAATCAGTTTGTCATTTAATTATTGGAAACGCTTTTCAAAAACAGGAGGAATGGAAGAACGTGGAATCTGATAGAATAAGAATTTACCAGTCTCCAAAAGCTATGTCGGAAATTATGTTACAATGTGATATGGCAATTTCAGCAGGGGGAAGTACGGTGTATGAACTGGCAGCTTGTGGTGTGCCAACATTAGCGTTCTTATATAGTGAAAACCAGCAAGGAGTAGTAGAATATTTGTCCCAAAGAGGATACTTGGGGAATATTGGAGATTACAAACTCCTAAGACAAAAAGACAAGAATGCTCTGGAGCATTTTTCACTGCAATGGAATGAGATGATGAATCAGAAAAAAAGGCAGTTTATAATAGAGAAACAACAAAGTTTGTTTGATGGAAAAGGCAGAAATCGGGTGGTAAAAGAGATAGATAAATTTCTTGAGACGATGATTGCAGACAGGTAACACTGCCAAGTGGTTTCTATCAGTGATAGTAGTGGTCTGTAATATAAGTCGTGAATAATTGTGGATAAAATAAGGAAATGTTGATGAATGTATAAGAAAAAACAGTTGTTTTTTATAAATTCTGTAGAGAAAAAACAGAGAAGTACAAAAAAACTACAAAAAAAAATGTTACAATATTTTTGTAGCAAATTGGTATTCATACAGATACCATCAAGGAAGAAATAAAAATAGAAAGGAAGATTGTATGAAGAAAAGGATAAAAAAAGCTTGTGCAGTAACGATGCTTGGAACACTTCTAGTAGGTAGTATTCCTATGTATCAAGGATTCGCAGCAACAAAGAATCTGAAAGTAAATAGTAAAAATATCACATTAGCTGTGGGAGAAAAAAAGACTCTCTCTGCCAACATGACAGCTACCTTTAAGACTTCAAATAAAAAGGTAGTCAGTTTAAAAAATGTAAAGAAAAAGAAATGTACTTTAGTAGCTAAAAAACAAGGTAACTGTACCATTACTGTAAAAGCAAAGAATAAAAAAACAATTAAAGTTAAGATTAAAGTAAAGAAAAAATCTCCTAAGGTAACTGTAAAACCAGTTGTTACAGTGTTACCTACAGCAACTTCTACAATAATACCAATGCCAACAGCGGACAAAACAGATACACCAGCAAATACCACGATACCACAGGAGACAGAAAGTGTAAAAGAAGATACAGATACTATAGGTGGAAAAGTCAATAATTTAGGGTATAACTTATCAAAGCTATTAGCACAGACAGAGGAAAAAGATGGAAACCGAGTGATTTCTTCTTACAGTATTTTAATGGCATTGACCATGTTAGACAATGGAGCGAATGGAGAAACTAAAGCAGAGATTGAAAAAGCACTTGGGATTACGGATTTAGATGCATGGAATGAAGAATTTAGCAAATACTTCAAGAATAATTGTAATGATACTATACAAAATCATGATGTAAATGAAAAAGACGATCCTAATAATAAATTGTATTACAAAGATTTACGTTTTAAGCCAGAATTAAGTTGTGCAAATTCTTTTTGGTATAATGATAGCCAATTTTCTTTTGACAGCAAGGTACAACAGGATTATATGGATAAGATAAAGACAAATTATCTGGCACAATGTATGCCATTGGATTTCTCAAACCCAAAGAGAAATCCGAAAGATGATATAAACCAATGGGTGGAAGAGAAAACCAACCAGAAAATTAAAAATTTATTGTCTGATGATTTAATAAAGAATGAAACAGAAGCTGTATTAGTAAATACTTTGTATTTTAATGGCTGTTGGGACAATACTTTTGATGACTACAGAACCCGTGAAAAGGACTTCTATGGAAAAAATAAAACTACAAAAGTTGATATGATGCAGCAGTCAGAAGAATATTATTCCTATTATGAACAAGGTTCCATTATGGGATTAGAATTACCATTTTATGGTGATAGTGATTTAGTGATGGATGTGATTACATCAAAAGAGCAGACCGAAGACGGAATATCACTTTATGAGCAAATGTCTAACACGGAGAAAAATGAATTTTATCAATCATTGGGAAATGCAAAAGAACAGCTTGTGAATTTACAGTTACCAAAATTCAAATTAGAATATGGAACAGTGAATATAACAAACCAATTGAAAGAACTGGGAATGAAACAGGCATTTGATAAAGATTATGCAGATTTTCCGGGAATGCGGGGAGAAAATATAGACAATATTTATGTGGATAGTGTGATACATAAGGCAGTCATTGAGGTAGGAGAATCAGGAGCAACTGCTGCGGCAGCAACCGCAATCATTATGGAGAATGCAACTGCGATTGATCCATCGAAGAAGCCTGCACCAATTGAGTTTAATGTAAACCGTCCATTTGTGTTTGCAATCAGGGATAAGCAAACAAATATGATTTACTTTATGGGACAGATTAATAATTTGTAGCAACCGTTTAGAAAAAGTAAAACGGATATATAAATAGTTAGATATGGTAGAGAGGAAATGTGAAAACATGATGGGTTTCAAAAGAGTTTCTGCACTAATGGTAGCAGGAGTGATAGGAATTACATATACATGTAGCGGTGTGCCAGTAATATATGCAATGAATGGGAAAAATACTTCTTATTATACAGTAGAATCTGGATTTGCTACTGTAATGGAGGAAGGAATTACAACTCTAAAAGATATTTCAGAAATGGAAGATGCTATAAAAACAGTGAATCTGGAAGGAGTCATGGGAACAGAGTTTCCTATGGAAACAGCAACCCAAGGAGCTGTTATGGAAACAAAGACTCCAGAAGAGACTATGTTTCCTGGGAATACCAAGCCGCCATTTGAAGAGCCTGCAAAAACACCAGTAATTCCTGTACATACTGAGGAATCTGTTAAAACCTCTTCACCAATAACTACCTTTTCACCAGAGGTAACAGATATACCAATAAAAACTACATTACCAATTAACACAACAACTGCACCAAGTAACAACACAGCAACAACAGAAAAACCGGACTCAAATATTAATGAACAGTATTGCAGAATAACCTATCAGCTAAATGGCGGAAAAAATCATAAAAATAATCCCATTAAAGTAAAGAAAAAAGGTGTAAGTGTGGTATTAAATGCACCTAGTAAAGCAAAATATACTTTTGTTGGCTGGTATACAGATACAAAATATACCAACAAAGTTACCACTGTTGGAAATACCTCTTTATCTTTTCTAACTCTTTATGCAAAATGGAAGAAGGTAACAGTAAAACAGGTAATGTTTTCGGTAGTAAAGAAAAAGGGAACAGACAGTATCCTTGTGAAAGTAAAAAAAGAAAATGGAGTAAAAGGATTTGAATATGTGTATGCTAAGGACTCATGTTTCAAACGAAAATACCGGCTTCGTACCAAAAAGAATCCCAAAACCCTGTCAAAACTTACGAAGAAAAAAACATATTATATAAAAGTGCGTGCCTATAAGCTGGATTCTACTGGAAAAAAGATATATGGTACTTATAGTAGGATAAGGAAGGTAAAATTGTAAATCTGGTGCAATTTGCAGATTAACTTCCAGCCAGTGGAGCGACTGGCTGGGGGTGAACAGGAATTAGAAATTACAAAGGGGAATGGATGGTAGAAAATGGAAAGAAGATTACTGATTGTAGAAGATGAAAGAAAAATAAGAAATCTCATCCGGGATTATTTTGAAATGAAGGGTTATGAAGTTTTAGAAGCGGAGAATGGCAAGGAAGCATTAGAAATTACAGCAAAGGACAAAGTTGATATTGTATTTTTGGATATCATGATGCCAGGAATGGACGGAATGATGGTTTGTCAGGAAATAAGAAAAGAAAATGATATGCCAATTTTATTCCTTACCGCACTGTATGATGAAGAAAGCAAGCTAAAGGGATATTCCAGCGGAGCAGATGATTATGTGACAAAACCTTTTTCGCTGGAGGTTCTCTTGGCAAAAACAGAGGCTTTATTAAAACGGTATAAGGGAAATGTTAACCACAAAAATTTTTTGGAGTCAAAAGGACTAAAATTGGATATCCGGAGTAGAATTCTTCTAATAGAAGGAAAAGAAGTTTTTCTTGCAGCAAAAGAGTTTGATATTTTGCAGTTATTCTTGGAACATAAAGGACAAGTGATTTCCAGAGATCAGATTTTAGATCGTGTATGGGGAGAGGAATATTATGGATATGACAGAACTGTAGATACCCATATAAAAAAATTAAGAAAGGCAATTGGAGATAGTGCAAAATGCCTGCAAACCATTTACAAAGCAGGATATATTTGGAAGGAGTAATAAGATGAGAAAAAAAAGGTGGCATGGAAATGTATTCATTTTAATTTCTCTGATACTCCTTCTTGTTTTTTGTCTTGGGTTAGGTGGAATGACCTATATTGACAGTCAGGCTGTGAAAAAAGAAATGGAAGAAAGAATAGAGAAAGCAGATAGGAAGTGTAAGAAACTTCTTCGGGAATTTGAAAGTGGAGAAAATAATATAGAAGAAGATATGTTTTATTTTTCTCAGGAAATGGAAAATATTTATGATATTATTCAAGGGGAAAACATTGGCTTTTATGGAAAAATAGAGGGAGATACAGGAGAAATCATTTACGAAAATGGGGATAAAGTCTTTTATCATGTTTATGAACAATATGAAGATGAAGAAGGCGATACTGTCTTTGCAGAAACAGAACAGAAAATATTAAATTTATCAAATTATTTGAATTTTAAAGAAATAGAAGAAATTGCCCATCTATATAAGGGACAGGAAGAAGCAGCAATCGCAGTAGAAGGTTATGTAGATGGCGTTTATATTGTGCCAACAAAGATAATGGTTTTAGGAAGCAGCTTGGATGCAGATTATGAAGAAGGAAACTATCCTGCATGGAAAGATAAGAATGGTAATCATTTTTATGCTCAAGTAGGAGATAATGTGAAATATTATGTGAGAAAGACATACAAGTATGATGTGGGAAAAGGGGATATGAAGCCTTTTGTTCAAGACACAGTTTTGGAATGTGAATTTTCTTTTCTGCAGGAAAGTGAAGAAGATAATGAAATGGTGAGTTTAAGAACAGAGTGCCAAAAACTTGCAAAAAATAAAGGTGTCACTAATAAAACAGGTATTCAAAAGATACAAAAGAGAAATGAAATTTCCTTGAAGGAAACAGGAAACCAGATGATATATACTTTTATAGCATATCCTCTTCAAATTGCTATTGAACATTTAAAATTAGTTTATGTATTTGCGGCAATCATATATGTTTTGGTATGTTATGTGATTTTCATGGTGATTCATACCAATATACGCAAGCAGCAGACTATCAATAAGAACCAAAAGATGCTGACGAGGGCAATTGCCCACGAACTGAAAACACCTCTTAGTATTATTCAAGGATATTGTGAAGGGCTGCAAAACCAGAAGTCAGAAGAAAAAAAGAAAGAGTATACAGATATTATTATTGAGGAAAGTAAGGAAATGAATGAACTGGTATTGGATATGCTGGAATTATCTAAACTGGAAAATCAGGCTTATACTCTGGATATAGAAGAAATTGAACTAGTAGAGTTGACGCATGTAGTAATACAGCAATATGAAAATTTTATAAAAGAAAAACAGATTCATTTGGAATTTTGTGGGGAAGATAGTTTGATTATAAATGGAGATTTATCAGGCATGAGGAAAGTGATTTCTAATCTGATATCAAATGGAATGAAGCATACCCATATAGAAGGTGTGATACGGGTCACATTTGGTTATCATAAGAAAAAACCAGAAATCCGGTTCTTTAATAATGGAGCAAAGATAGAGGAAAATATAAGGAAGCATATTTGGGAAGGCTATTACAAGTCTAATGAAAATAATGGGAAAATGCTCCGTAGCAGTGGGTTAGGTCTCACTATAGTTGGACATATTTTAAAGCTTCATCACTGGAAATACGGATGTGAAAACTTGGAAGATGGTGTGGAATTCTGGATAAGGGAGAGATAGGTTACTATTCACACCTACGGTGCAAACAGTAACAGAATCCAGCCTATTTATAATTCGCCTTCGGCGAAAGGCTGGATTCTTCTGTACTACTACTTATTCTTACGCACTTTGCAGCAAGTGCAAAGTGCTACCTGTGAATAGTAACAGAGATAGTACAGTCATAAGTTGTGTTTTTTCTTGGACTCTAGTATAATGAGAAAAAAGTTCATTGAAAGTAGCAGGAAGTTACTGTTAGCACCATAGGTGTGAACAGTAACAGCAAGAAAGGCAAGGGAGAGGCATGAGGAAAAAAATACCCATCGGTATGGAGTTTTACAAAGAAATAGTAGAGAAGGGTTGCTATTATGTGGATAAAACACTTTTGGCAAAAGCTGTAATAGATCTGGGAGGCAAAGTAACTTTGTTTACCAGACCTAGAAGATTTGGAAAAACATTGGCACAGACAACCTTACAAACATTTTTTGAAGACGAAAGAGACAGAGATGGAAATAAGATAGATAATAGTTGCTATTTCGAAGGAAAAAAGATTATGAATGCAGATAAAGAATATGTATCCATGATGGGGCAGTATCCTGTTATTTTTCTTACTTTGAAGTCTGCAAAACAACCAAACTTTGAGCTTGCCATTTATTGTCTTATGGAGCAGATTGCATATGAATATGATCGACATTCTTATGTATTACAATCTTCAAAATTATCAGAAGAAGAGAAAGAAAGATTTTTACGGATTCGCAGACAGAAAGAAAATATCAATGATTATGTAACTAGTCTGGCTTTTTTATCTATATGCTTGGAAAAATATCACGGAAAGCAAACCATTATTTTACTGGATGAGTATGATGTGCCATTAGAAAATGCTTACTATAAAGGGTTTTATGAGGAAATGGTGGATTTTATCCGTTCATTATTTGAATCTTCTTTAAAGACGAATAAAAGTCTGGAATTTGCTGTGATAACAGGATGCCTTAGAATCAGTAAGGAATCTATATTTACAGGGTTAAATAATTTTAAAGTTGTATCTATATTAAACAGCGATTTTGCAGAATATTTTGGATTCACCCAAAAAGAAGTAGAAGAAATGTTTGGTGTTTATGGTTTGGAAGGTAAAATGGATGAAGTGAAACAGTGGTACAATGGATACTGTTTTGGCGATGTGCAGGTATATAATCCATGGAGTATCATCAATTATGTAGATACAACTATGACGGATTTGAATGCTTTTCCCAAACCATATTGGTCTAATACTTCTTCAAATAGTATTGTAAAAGATTTAGTAGAGCAAGCAGATTCTGATACAAAAGAAGAAATTGAAAAACTGATAGCAGGTGGAATTATAGAAAAGCCAGTTTATGAAGATATTACTTATGAAGATATTTACAAATCAAAAGATAATTTGTGGAATTTCTTGTTTTTTACAGGGTATTTAAAAAAATGTGGACAACAATTTGAAAATGATACAATACACTTAAAGATGATGATACCCAATAAAGAGATTCGAGATATTTATAGAAATACAATTTTGGAGTGGTTTGATGTACAATTAGAAACTACAAACCGACAAGAATTATTTGATGCAATTTTAGAACAAAATACTGAAAAAATGGAAGAATGTATTTCTGGCTATTTATTAGAAACGATTAGTTTCTATGATTATGCAGAAAGTTATTATCATGGATTTCTGACAGGAATTTTAAAAGGAATGAAGAATTATTATGTAGTTTCTAACCGGGAATCAGGAATGGGAAGACCAGATATTATGATAAAATCCAGAGATATTTTCAGAGGAGCGGCTATTTTATTTGAGATAAAATATGCGAAAAATTTTGATGAGATTGAGCGAAAAAGAAAAGAAGCTGCCAAACAGGTAGCAGATAAAAATTATACCACAGAATTAGAAAAGGAAGGATATCAAAAGATTTTGAAATATAGTATTTGTTTTTACAAGAAAAATTGTGTGGTGGATAAGTTATAAAAAGGATGTGCACAGATGCGTAAGGAATATTGTTGCAAAAAAACATGCAACACGCATCTGGCACACAAAGTGTGCAATCCCCTGATGAATGAGGGGTTAGGGGAGTTGATGTGGGCTTGCCCACTTCGTTCTTAATCCTGTATGGTATAATTAAGATAAATAATTGGAGAAATGTTATTTATGATGGGATTTAAGGATAATTTGGTTTTAACTGTATACATGGATAAGTCTAACGATTTTTGAAGAGAATGCAAGAAAAAAGTAGTACATGGAATGACAATTGTGATATACTTTTTTAAGAGTAAATTGAGTTTCGCAATTGCCTAATAAATAAAAAAGGAGAGTAGTTATGTATATACCTTATGGAAGACAATGTATTGAAGAAGATGATATAGAAGCTGTTGTGGAGGTTCTTTGTTCTGATTATGTAACCACAGGACCTGCAGTAGCAGAATTTGAAATATCTGTGGCAGAATATACAGGGGCAAAATATGCAGTTGCGGTATCCAATGGAACAGCAGCATTGCATGTAGCCTGTCTGGCAGCAGGAATCAAAGAGGGAGATGAAGTGATTACAACACCAATTACTTTTGCAGCGTCTGCAAATTGTGTGTTATATTGTGGAGCAAAACCAGTGTTTGCAGATATTGAACCAGACACTTACAATATAGACCCAACAAAAATAGAAGAAAAAATTACATCAAAGACCAAAGCAATTATTGCTGTACATTTTACCGGGCAGCCTTGTAAAATGGATGAGATTCATGAAATTGCAAAGAAACATAATCTCTTTGTGATAGAGGATGCTGCCCATGCACTTGGAGCAGAGTATAAAGGGAAAAAAGTCGGAAGTATTTCGGATATGACTACCTTTAGTTTTCATCCGGTAAAACACATTACCACAGGAGAAGGTGGTATGGTAACCACAAATAGCAAAGAATTGTATGATAGGCTTATATTGTTCCGTAGTCATGGTATTACAAGGGATGAAAGATTTTTAGAGAAAAATGAGGGCGGCTGGTATTATGAGCAGTTGGATTTAGGATATAATTACCGGATTACAGATATTCAATGTGCGTTGGGGATAAGCCAGATGAAGAAATTGGACCGTTTTGTGGAAAGAAGAAGAGAAATTGCAAAACGATATAATGAAGCTTTTTCAGATGTAAAAGGAATCCAGATTCCAAAACAGGAAGCAGACTGCCACAATAGCTGGCATTTGTATGTGATTCAGGTTTTGGATAAAGATAGAAAAGAAGTTTTTGACACCTTGAGAAGCAAAAATATTGGTGTGAATGTGCATTATATTCCTGTGTACAAACATCCATATTATCAGAAAAATGGTTATGAAAGAGTATGCTGTAAAAATGCAGAGCAGTATTATGCCAATGCAATTAGTATTCCTATGTATCCTCTTCTTAGCAAGGAAGAACAGGAATATGTAATAGAAACTATAAAGGAAGTTTTAGTATAATCATTCAGTTATTAAACAGGAATGTTTTAGAGGGATAAATGTTACTGTTCACTCACAAGCTTGACACTTGCTGTCAAGCTATGTGCCAAAATGTAAAACAGCCAAGAATCCAGCCTTTCGCCGAAGGCGAATTATAAATAGGCTGGATTCCAGTTACTGTTTGCACCGTAGGTGTGAACAGTAACGGAGAAATCAGTGGAGGGAAAGCATAACATGGAAATGGATCGTTGTCGTGAAATAGAAAGAAGCATTATCAAAAGATACCGAAAGTCTATTTGGAGACCATTTATCAAAGGAATACAGGAATATGAATTAATTCAAGAGGGAGATAAGATTGCAGTTTGTATTTCAGGCGGAAAAGATTCTATGCTTCTTGCTAAATTATTGCAGGAATTGCAAAGACATGGAAAGATGCATTTTGAGTTGAAATTTTTATCCATGAATCCGGGATATAGTCCAAAGAATAAGGAAAAACTTCTTAGTAATGCAGAATTATTACATATTCCCCTTCACATGTTTGATACTGAAATATTTGATATTGTAAAGAATGTGGAAGAAAATCCTTGTTATCTGTGTGCCAGAATGCGTCGTGGACATTTGTATAAAAATGCACAGGATTTAGGATGTAATAAGATTGCATTGGGACATCATTTTGATGATGTAATTGAAACTATTCTTATGGGAATGATGTATGGTGGACAAATTCAGACTATGATGCCAAAACTTCACAGCACTAATTTTTCTGGCATGGAATTGATTCGTCCTATGTATCTTATCAAAGAAGCAGATATTATTACCTGGAAGAATTATAATCAATTGGAATTTTTACAGTGTGCCTGCCGTTTTACGGAAAATATTTCAAAAAGTGGGGATGGTGTAGGAGAATCCAAACGTCAGGAAATGAAAGAATGGATAAAAAAAATGCGGGAAACCAGCGAGGTAATTGACCGGAATATTTTCCGTAGTGTGCATGATGTGAATCTGGATACTTTAATTGGATATCATAACACAAAGATACAGTATCATTTTCTGGATGACTATGAAGAACGAAGGAAATGATGAAATGGAAAGTTTCCCGTAACTATTCAGGTAGAAACACACATTTACTGCGTGTTTTGTATAAACAAGTGTATTTTATAATGTTTAAGCCCCTTCGCCGAAGGCGAATTAATATGGACTTAAACGTAACTGTTCATGGTTCTGAACAGTTACAGTTTCCAAACAGTTAACATAATTGATAGAAAAAATCGTAAAAATAAGTAGTATTTTAGGCAAGACTATGGTAGACTAAATATGTTAAAAATTATTGGATTTTGTAGCTATTCAGAACAAACATCTAAAATGTTATATCTGCCAAATACTGAACAGATACAGATTCGTAACAGTTCAGCCGGGGGCTGGTCTGTTACGGAATTGGGCAAGCTTCGCATGTAAATTGCCCAATTCCAATCCTGTTTTAGTCTTTTTTACGGTCCGCACAGCAGAGTGTGCAGACCTACTTAAAATGTTACACAGATTCTTTCAAATAGGCGGCTGCGTACTGACAAAAAAAGTGGCTGATAGATAGGAGGAATTAAGGTGAAAGCAAAGAAAATGATTGCCCCAATAATTGTTACCCTTTTTCTTTTTTTGTATAATATAGGATTTGTGCTTCTTTGTTTCGTTGTAGAAGAGATACCTTTTGCAATAAAGATATTGGGAGGTGCTATACCTTTTGCGTTTGCTTGTGTGAGCATATATGTTTTGGTAGAACGAATCAAAGAGATAAGGAGTGGAGAAGAAGATGATCTTAGTAAATACTGATTACATCACAGGAAAAGAATTAGAAATGTTGGGTTTGGTAAAAGGAAGTACCATCCAGTCCAAAAATGTTGGAAAGGATATTACCCAAAGCTTCAAGACTTTAGTTGGTGGAGAATTGAAGGCTTATACACAAATGATGAATGAGGCAAGAGCCTTGGCAACCAAACGTATGGTAGAAGAAGCATAATCTATGGGTGCAGATGCCATAGTAAATATCCGTTATGCTTCTTCTGCAGTTATGCAAGGTGCAGCAGAAGTTATTGCTTATGGAACTGCAGTAAAATTTAAATAAGAGTAAATATAAACAGAGTCCCTGATGCCCTTTGGTATTGGGGATTTTTTATTTTATAGGAGAATTCATCCTATAAAACACTCATGCCTCGCAAGCGAGGCACCACCATGAATGAAAGTTGATTGCTACATGCTACGCACTCCCGCAATCACCAACTGTATTCGTATTCTGGGCTGTCGCCCTACAT
>JAAVHR010000142.1 GCA_014799595.1 Clostridiales bacterium
ATGTAGGGCGACAGCCCAGAATACGAATACAGTTGGTGATTGCGGGAGTGCGTAGCATGTAGCAATCAACTTTCATTCATGGTGGTGCCTCGCTTGCGAGGCATGAGTGTTTTATAGGAAGTATGCTCTACTTTGTCATTTAGAAGGTTATAACGAAGAAAAGGAAAAAAATGGAAATATGACAGAGGCGTAGTAAGAATATAAATAATACTGGAAAATATTGGGATATATCTTAAAAATTTATAAAAGTATGAGAATTTTAAGAAAAACTTGTTGAATCCTAAGTTTAGTAATGATACAATAAAAGACAGTAGCCTTTTTGATAATGAAAGAAAGGCTTTTAAAACTTGATGATATACAGCCTGTGGTAATGCGAAGGTTGTCATATACTAGTGTACTGTCTCATTCACATTTCGCCAAATAACTTGTCTGAATTTCCATCTGCCATGTTGTCTTCACTCAACGATGCCACCGCATCGCCTCGTTCAGCCGCCTTGCAGACTGAAAATTCATTCTACATCATTTAGCTGAAAATGAATGAGACAGTACATTAGTGAATTCTTGAAAGTATAATAAAGAAAGGGAAAATGCATAAATCAAAATGCAGAGGTGTTAAAATGGGATTTTTTACAAAGATATTCGGAACACATAGTGAACATGAATTGAAACGTATTTATCCAATTGTGGATAAGATTGAAGCCTTAGAGCCAGATTATGAGAAGTTGTCAGATGAAGAGCTTCAGCACAAGACTGTAGAATTTAAGGAAAGATTAGAAAAAGGAGAGACATTAGACGACCTTTTAATCGAGGCTTTTGCCACAATTCGTGAAGCTTCCAAACGTGTCCTTGGAATGCGTCACTATCGTGTACAGTTAATTGGTGGTGTGATATTACATCAGGGACGTATTACAGAGATGCGTACTGGTGAAGGTAAGACATTGGTATCTACACTTCCTGCATATTTGAATGCATTGTCAGGAAATGGTGTGCATATTGTAACTGTCAATGACTATCTGGCAAAGCGTGATGCAGAGTGGATGGGGAAGGTACATGAATTTCTTGGATTGACAGTTGGTGTAATTTTAAATAGCATGGATAATGATGAACGTCGTGCAGCGTATGCGTGTGATATTACATACGCTACAAATAACGAACTGGGATTTGATTACCTGAGAGATAATATGGTAATTTACAAAGAACAGCTTGTTATGCGTGGGTTGAATTATGCTATTGTGGATGAGGTTGACTCTGTTTTAATTGATGAAGCAAGAACACCACTTATTATTTCCGGACAAAGTGGAAAGTCTACAAAACTCTATGAAGCTTGCGACAATCTGGCAAGAACCTTGGAGAGAGGTACTGAGACAGAACTTTCCAAAATGGATGTTATTATGAAGGAAGAAACCGAAGAAACTGGTGACTTCGTTGTAAATGAAAAAGATAAGAATGTTAATCTTACAGAACAAGGTGTTCATAAGGTTGAAAAATATTTCCATATAGAAAATCTGGCAGATCCAGAAAATTTAGAGATTCAGCATAATATTATTTTAGCATTGCGTGCCCATAACTTAATGTTTAAAGATAAAGATTATGTGGTAAAAGATGATGAAGTATTAATTGTAGATGAGTTTACTGGACGTATTATGCCGGGAAGACGTTATTCTGATGGTTTGCATCAGGCGATTGAGGCAAAGGAAAGAGTGAAGGTTCGTAGAGAGAGCAAAACACTTGCCACTATTACTTTCCAGAACTTCTTTAACAAGTATGCAAAGAAGAGTGGTATGACAGGTACTGCCTTAACAGAAGAAAAGGAATTCCGTGAAATTTATGGAATGGACGTTGTTGAAGTGCCTACCAATAAGCCGGTACAGCGTGTGGATTATCAGGATGCAGTATATAAAACGAAGAGAGGTAAGCTGAATGCAGTTGCAGATGAAATTGAAGAAGCACATGCAAAAGGACAACCTGTCTTAGTAGGTACAATTACCATTGAAGGTTCCGAGGAACTGAGTGCAATCTTAAAGAAACGTGGGATTCCTCACAATGTCTTAAATGCAAAGTTTCATGAAAAGGAAGCAGAGATTATAGCAGATGCAGGACAGCTTGGAGCAGTTACCATTGCAACAAATATGGCTGGTCGTGGTACAGATATTAAGCTTGGTGATGGTGTAGTAGAGCTTGGTGGATTAAAAATTATTGGTACAGAGAGACATGAATCCCGTCGTATTGATAACCAGTTGCGTGGTCGTGCTGGTCGTCAGGGAGACCCAGGAGAATCCCGTTTTTATATTTCTCTGGAAGATGACTTGATGCGTTTGTTTGGCTCTGAGAGACTGATGGCTATGTTTAACTCGCTGGGACTTGGAGAAGATGAACTGATTGAGCATAAGATGTTATCCAATGCAATTGAGAAAGCACAGATGAAGATAGAAGGTAACAACTTTGGTATCCGTAAGAATTTGTTAGAGTATGATAGAGTGAATAATGACCAAAGAGAAATTATTTATGAAGAAAGACGTCGTGTGTTAGATGGAGAAAGTATGCGGGATACCATTTACCGTATGATTACAGATAATGTGGAACGTTGTGTGGATACTGTAATTGGAGAAGACCAGAATGCAGACGAATGGGATTTACATGAGTTGAATCAGTTGCTCCTTCCAATTGTGCCATTAGAGAAGATTGTATTGACAGAGGAAGAAAAGTCAAGTATTAAGAAAGCACAGCTTATGCAGACATTAAAAGAGGAAGCAACAAAACTATATGAAACAAAAGAGGCAGAATTCCCTGAAGCAGAACAGATTCGTGAAGTGGAGCGTGTTATTCTTTTGAAAGTAATTGATAGTAAGTGGATGGATCATATTGATGATATGGATCAGTTACGTCAAGGTATTGGTTTACAGGCTTATGGACAACGTAATCCGGTTGTGGAATATACTAATAGCGGATTTGAAATGTTTGGTGAGATGATTAATGCAATTGAAGAAGAGACAGTAAGAGCCTTGATGCATATTCGTGTGGAACAGCAAGTGGAAAGAGAGCAAGTGGCTAAGGTTACAGGAACTAATAAAGATGAAAGTTCTGTCCGTACACCAAAGAGACGTACAGAGAAGAAGATTGGACCAAATGAGCCTTGTCCATGTGGAAGTGGCAAGAAATACAAATTCTGCTGTGGAAAATCATAACATTTCAGGTAGGTCTGCACACTCCGCTGTGGAGACCGTAAAAAAGACTAAAACAGGATTGGATTGGGCAATTTACATGCGAAGCTTGCCCAATTCCGTAACAGATAGCCTCCGGCTGATCTGTTACAAGTTTATGGAGGATAGGATATGAAAAATTTCGATTCAAATTACACATTGCTGGAGGGGATGTATCGAGATGGGTATTTCCCAGATTTTCTAGTGGATAGAGTAAAAGACTTGATGCAGGATGTTGTTGGATTGTTAGAAACAGGAGAAAGAAATTTAGAAAAAATACAGAATAAATTTGATGAAATGACACTGGCAATCAATGAACTGCAGGAAGAATTTGAAGATAATGACAGTGAAATAGAAACTGTTGCAAGAGAGAGTATTGGTGAAACAGTAGAGTATATCTTGAAATGGTTTGATATTGATCTTGATGTAGAGGATGCTATCCGCGAACGGGACTGGTAACACAGAGAACTTAGAATGTTTACATTTATTAACAGGAAAAAGAAAGGTGATTTCACCTTTCTTTTTGCCTTTTCTGTAAAAAAGTGGTATACTAATTTACATTAGAGCAATAGTTTATGGCATGCAAAATGAAATTTTGTCATAACAGTTAAGCTTGCGGGCTGAACTGTTACATTATGTCAGCGAAGCTGACTCGGTATGCCACCACAAAGAACGCTTTAGGTGTTCTGGAAATTAGATAGAAAGAGGTGATAAGATGGTTGAATTAGATAATTTTAAAAGTACATTAGGTGCTTACAAGCAGCCATTAAATGAAGTGGGGGATTCACTTTGACTTAGCTGTAAAGAAGCTAAGAATAGAAGAATTAGAGAGGATTATGGAAGAACCAGGGTTCTGGAATGATCAGGAAAAGTCCCAACAATCCATGAAAGAATTAAAAGGACTCAAAGAGGTAGTGGAAGGATTTGCAAAACTTGTGGGTGCTTATGAAGATATAGAGACTTTGTTGGCTATGGGATATGAAGAACAAGATGAGAGTTTAATTCCGGAAATTGAACAGGAATTGAATGAATTTATAGAAGAATTTGAATCATTGAGAATCCGTACCTTATTGTCGGAGGAATATGATGGGGATAATGCAATCTTAACACTCCATGCAGGAGCAGGTGGAACAGAAAGTTGTGACTGGGCAAGTATGCTTTGCCGTATGTATCAAAGATGGGCAGATAAGCATGGTTTTGAGACTGAAATGATTGACTTTTTGGATGGAGATGAGGCAGGACTTAAATCTGTTACATTGGAGATTAAGGGTGAGAATGTCTATGGATATTTAAAATCAGAGCATGGGGTGCATCGTTTGGTACGGATTTCACCTTTTAATGCGGCGGGCAAAAGACAAACCTCTTTTGTTTCTTGTGATGTAATGCCCGATATAGAAGAGGATTTGGATATAGAGATTAATGAGGATGATATCCGGGTGGATACCTATCGTTCCAGTGGAGCAGGTGGACAGCATATCAATAAGACATCTTCTGCTATTCGTATTACCCATTATCCTACAGGTATAGTGGTACAGTGTCAGAATGAACGCTCCCAGCACATGAATAAGGATAAAGCCATGCAGATGTTAAAGGCAAAATTATATTTGTTGAAACAGCAGGAGAATATGGAAAAAGAGTCTGGCATACGAGGCGAAGTAAAAGAAATTGGTTGGGGAAACCAGATTCGTTCGTATGTTATGCAGCCTTACACAATGGTGAAGGATCATCGTACCAGTGAGGAAATAAGTAATGTAAATGCTGTATTAGATGGTGATATTGATGCGTTTATTAATGCATACCTGAAGTGGAAGAACACCAAAAGATAAAGTCTTTATTCTTTAAACAATTACAGCTTGAAAAGGGGGATTTATTATGAGAAGAATGAAACAGGTTTTATGTGATGTGGGTGGAAATACTTATGGTATTGACATTGCACATGTTCAGGGGATTGAAAAACAATTAAACATCACTCCAGTACCCAATGCACCCCAATATATTGAGGGAATTGCAAAATTAAGAGACAGTGTGATTCCGGTGTTTAGTTTACATAAAAAGTTTGGTGTAGAAGTAAAACCAGAAACAGGAGATAGTAAATATATTGTGGTAAAATTAGACGATTTGTTGTTAGCTTTTCAAGTGGATATGGTAGCTGAGATTGTGGAACTACCAGAAGACAAATTTATGGAAGCACCACATGTTGTAGTGTCTGAAGAGACTAATTATATTGAGTCCATTATCTGCGTAGACAAGAAATTGGTTATTGTTTTGGATGTACATGGTGTGTTAACGGAAAAGGAAAAGGAGAAACTTACTCAGATAGTGAATGAGTATTAAAAAAGGAAGGGTGTTATATGGGAAAAGAAAGATCTGGAATTTATCTTTTTAATATAGCACGCTTCTTCTTTTCTACCCTTGCATTTAAGGGAAATTTATGTTAGTATATCTTTCGTGGGTAAACAAGTGTATTTCCTGTGCATACACGAAGATGTAATTCCATAGGCATAATGGAGGAATATGAAATGGGTACTACAGAAGAAGAACAATATTTTCTTGTAAAAAAGAGTGCTTTGCCAGAAGTATATCGTAAAGTAGTGGAGGCAAAGCGTTTGCTGGATTCCCAGAGAAATGTTACGATACAGGAAGCAACAGATGCAGTAGGAATTAGCCGTAGTTCTTTTTATAAGTATAAGGATGATATTTTCCCTTTTCATGATAATACAAGGGGAAAGACGGTTACATTTATGATGCAGGTAGATGATGAACCTGGATTGTTATCAAAGATTTTAAGTCTGGTGGCTAAATATCAGGCGAATATTTTGACGATTCATCAGAGCATACCTGTGAATCGTATTGCCATGCTTACCATTAGCGTGGAGATTGCCGCTGAAACAGGAGAGGTGAGTCAGATGATTCAGGAAATAGAAGCTTTGCCAGGAATGCATTTTTTAAAGATTATTGCAAGGGAATAAAAACTATTGTAATGACACAAGAGTGAATAGAACACTCCTTGTTAAAAACATAATAAGAGAAAAAGATTTGTCTGTAAAGACAGAATGGAGGACAATATGTTAAACGTCAGTGTGTTAGGTTATGGTACAGTCGGTTCGGGTGTGGTAGAGGTGTTGACTACCAATAGGGAAAGCATTGCAAAGAAGGCTGGACAGGAAATCAATGTAAAGTATATTCTTGACTTAAGAGATTTTCCGGGAGATCCTCATGAGGACAAGGTAGTACATGACTTTAACACGATTGTAAATGATGCAGATGTGCAGATCGTTGTGGAGACTATGGGAGGAGTAAAGCCTGCTTATGATTTTGTAAAAGCTTGTTTGGAGGCTGGAAAGAGTGTATGTACTTCCAATAAAGAATTGGTTGCAAAGCATGGGGCAGAACTTCTTGCTATTGCAAAAGAGAAGTCTATTAATTTCTTTTTTGAAGCCAGTGTTGGAGGCGGCATTCCAGTAATTCGCCCTATGGTTCAATGTTTAAATGGAGATGTAATTGAGGAAATTTCTGGTATTTTAAATGGTACTACAAACTACATTTTGTCAAAAATGACTACAGAAGGTTCTGATTTTGACTCTGTATTAAAAGATGCACAAGACAAAGGCTATGCAGAACGTAATCCAGAGGCGGATGTAGAAGGATATGACGCTTGTAGAAAGATTGCAATCCTAACATCTCTTGCTTATGGTAAACAAGTAGATTATGAAGATATTTACACAGAAGGTATTACAAAGATTACGGATGTGGACATTAAATATGCAAAAGCACTTGGTGCGGCAATCAAGATTTTTGGCTGCAGCAAGAAAGTTGGAGAGCATATTTATGCAAAGGTTGCACCTGTTATGATTAACAATGCACATCCATTATATAGTGTAAATGATGTATTCAATGGTATTTTTGTAAAAGGAAATATGGTTGGTGATGTTATGTTTTATGGTAGTGGAGCAGGAAAACTTCCTACTGCCAGTGCTGTAGTTGCCGATGTTGTAGAAGCAGCAAAGAATTTGCATACAAATATTCCGGTTATCTGGGATAGTGAGAAATTAATACTTACAGACATTAAAGATGCCAGTCAGCGTTTCTTTGTTCGTTTATCAGGAAGTGCTGCGGAAAATGCAGATAAAGTTGCAAGAATATTTGGTAAAGTTGAAGTGGTAGATGCTGGTGTTACTGAAGAATATGCCTTTATTACGGATGAAGTAAAAGAATGTGAATTTACTTCAAAGGCAGAGGAACTTGGTAACGTAGTAAGTAGAATCCGTGTAGATTTCTAATATTCTTGTTATTAAAATCTAACTGTAACTGTTCAGAACTATGAACAGTTACGTTTAAGCCCATGATAATTCGCCTTTGGCGAAGGGGCTTAAACATTACAAAATTTACTATTTTATGCAAAACACGCAGTAAATGCGTGTTTTTACCTGAATAGTTACATCTAACTTTACATGAAAGAGGAGAGGTATGGATATCGGGATACCTCTCTTTTTGTAACCAGAAGGTTTTACACATGTGTGTGGAGTTGACTGTGAATAGTATAGTAAACGCATTTATTTCATGCGTTTACTATAACATCAGATCGTTAGAACTTGTTGGAGATAGTGTTATGAAATGTGAAAAAAAGAACATGCTTCTTTATGCAGTAACAGATCGGGCATGGATTGGAAAACAGACGTTATTAGAACAGATAGAGAGTGCCTTGAAGGGTGGTATTACTTGTTTACAGTTACGGGAGAAAGAATTAGAACAAAAAGCATTTCTTCAAGAAGCTTATGCTGTGAAAAAATTATGTGAAAAGTATCGAGTGCCTTTTATTATAAATGATAATGTAGAAGTGGCTATTGCCTGTAAAGCAGATGGAGTACATGTAGGACAAGGAGATGTTCCTCCTGCAAAAGTCAGGGAAATGGTTGGCCAAGATATGTGGATTGGTGTATCAGCACACACGTTGGAAGAGGCATTAGAAGCGGAGAAACAGGGAGCAGATTACCTCGGAGTGGGAAGTATGTTTCCTACTGGGACGAAAAAAGATGTGGTAGAGACTACTTTTGAAACTTTGGAAGAAATTTGTAAGCAGGTAACTATTCCCGTTGTTGCAATTGGGGGAATAAAGGAGAACAACTTATCCTTATTAGGAAAAACAGGAGTGGATGGAGTGGCATTGGTTTCGGCAATTTTCGGATCTAAGAATATTGAGGAGACTTGCAGACATCTGCTGGAGTTTTCCTATTTGTTTGGTATATAAACAGATAGAAAATATTTCGTAACTGTTCAGAACCATGAATAGTTACAATATTTCTTAAATATAAAAAGATAGAAAGCTTACTATTCAGTTAAGGCTGAATGGTAACCGGATAGGAGAATTTTGGTGAAAACAGCATTAACAATAGCAGGAAGTGATTCCAGTGGTGGTGCAGGGATTCAGGCAGATATTAAAACCATGACGGTGAATGGAGTATATGCTATGAGTGTAATTACAGCACTGACTGCACAGAATACTACAGGAGTGCAGGGAATATTTGAAGTTAGTCCTTCTTTTCTAAAACAGCAGATGGATGCAGTATTTACGGATATTGAACCAGATGCAGTAAAAATTGGGATGGTATCTTCTAAGGAGCTGATTGATGCCATAGTGGAGAAATTAATTTTTTATAAAGCGAAAAATGTGGTGGTTGATCCGGTTATGGTAGCGACCAGTGGTGCAAAACTTTTAGAAGATTCTGCAATATCGGAATTGAAAGCTAAGCTAATACCTCTTGCTGCATTGATTACACCTAATATTCCAGAAACAGAAGTTTTAAGTGGAAGAAAGATTCAGCAGAAAAAGGATATGGAAAATGCAGCAAGGGATATTTATGAGATTTATGGATGCAAGGTGTTATGTAAGGGAGGACATGGATTTTCTGGTGCGGATGATGTGTTATGTGATGAAACAGGAATTCATTGGTTTCAGGGAAAACGAATAGAAAATTCTAATACACATGGAACCGGCTGTACCTTATCTAGTGCCATTGCAGCGAATCTGGCAAAAGGAAATTCTATGATACAATCTATAGAGCTGGCAAAGGAATATTTATCAGGAGCATTGTCTGCTATGCTTGATTTAGGAAAAGGAAGTGGACCACTGCACCATGCATATAAAGTGGAATAAAATGTGTAACAGTTCAGCCAGGTAAAAGTATATGTGCAAATTGCACGAGAGAGCTTGCTCATAGAGGGCAATTTGTGCATATACTTTTATGTGCTTAACGCCATTCATGAATAAAGTGTCCAGCCAAAAAGAATACTTTTAGCCAATTTGTAAATTCTGGCACTTTATGAATGAACCCAGCTGAACTGTTACAAAATGTGAATAATTTTTGATATTATATGTTGACAATTGTAAAAAAGTGTGATAAAGTATTAAATGTTCTGTGTGACAGAACGCTGCCGAAGACAGTAGGTGCCTTGAGCATAAGATAAGTATTATCGCCTACCGAGGATGAATGATATGACATTACTACCTCTCTGTCTTTGTGATAGAGAGGTTTTTTGATAATAGCATCTGGTACTTGTCATAGAATCGGCGGTTTTCGAATCTATAAAGGAGGTAAACCAAGATGGCAAAAGTAGAGTTAAAACAACCTATTGTTGACGAAATCAAAGGTTATGTGGAACAGGCACAGGCTGCTGTACTTGTAGATTACTGTGGTTTAACAGTAGAACAGGATACAGAACTTCGTAAACAGTTAAGAGAAGCAGGTGTAGTATACAAGGTATACAAGAACACTATGTTAAGACGTGCTTTTGAGGGAACTGATTATGCACAGTTAGACAATCTTTTAGAAGGACCTACTGCAATTGCATTTGGTATTGAAGATGCAACAGCTCCAGCAAGAATTCTTAACAAATTTGCTAAGACAGCAGACAAGTTAGAATTCAAAGGTGCTGTAGTAGAAGGAACATTCTATGATGTAAATGGTGTAAAATCTCTTGCAAATATTCCTTCAAGAGAAGAACTTATTTCCAAATTACTTGGAAGTATGCAGTCACCTATCGCAAGCTTTGCTCGTGTGGTTAAACAAATCGCTGAACAAGGTGAATCAGCAGAATAATATTTGCTGGTAGCGAATAACAAACAATAGAATTGCTAAGGCAATTTACAACGAAGAATAAAATAAGTGGAGGTATTTCATTATGACAACTCAAGAATTTATTGATGCAATTAAAGGCATGACCGTATTAGAATTAAATGATTTAGTAAAAGCATGTGAAGAAGAATTTGGTGTATCTGCAGCAGCAGGTGCTGTAGTTATGGCAGCAGGTGGAGATGGAGCAGCAGCTACAGAAGAGAAATCTGAATTTGATGTAGAATTAACAGAAGTAGGACCAAACAAAGTTAAGGTTATCAAGGTAGTTCGTGAAGTAACTGGTTTAGGATTAAAAGAAGCTAAGGAAGTTGTTGACGGAGCTCCTAAGGTTGTTAAAGAAGGTGCTGAAAAAGCGGAAGCTGAAGATATTAAAGCTAAGCTTGAAGCTGAAGGTGCTAAGGTTACTCTTAAATAATCAAAGTACAAAATATGTTTTTCAAAGGCTGTCTACAATGTGGATAGCCTTTTAATTTTTTCTCAAAAAATGGTAGAAAATCTATAGATTATATGTTATACTATATATAAGAATATTATGTGTATATAGTGATAGAAGGTTGAATAGGAGGCGATACTATGGCAGGATATAATTTCTTTTCAGGAATGTTAGGAAGTGCAAATAATTCTGGAACAAGTATATGGAGCATGTATAGCAGCTTAGGTGATTATAGCAGTATTAAGAGTGGTTCTTACCATAAACTTTTAAAAGCATATTACAATGAGACAAAGAGCGAAGATACTACTAAGAAAAATGACAGCGTGAAGTCTGCATTGAAAAATAAAAACGTAGATTCTGTAACAAAGAAAGAAATGAACACCATTAAGCAATCTACAGATGAACTTCAGAAGAGTGCAGCTACACTTTTGGAAAAGGGCAGTAAATCTGTGTATGGAGAAGATAATAAAGATAAATTAGTAAGTGCAGTGAAGAATTTTGTGACAGATTACAATAATGTGATTGATAAAGCAGGAGATTCTTCCAGTGAAAAGGTGTTGTCTAAGACTCTTAGTATGGTGAACAACACAAAAGCATATAGCAAGAGTCTGGAAGAGATTGGAATTACAGTTGGTAAGGATAATAAACTTTCTGTAGATGAAGAAAAATTAAAGAATGCAAGTAGCAACACAGTAAAAGGTATGTTACAGGCTGGCAATTCTTTTGCTGGACAGACATTACAAAAGGCAGCACAGATTGGTGCAGCAGCACAGAATGTAAGCACAGGTGCAAGTTTGTATGGTGGCAGTGGTTCTTACACATACCAGAATGTAAACAGCTTTTTTGATTCATACTTATAGAGAGTAAATGATTATAACAGGAATATGATTATTGCAAAGAACTATTTCGAATGAATAATAAAGTGCTTAATGGCGATGTTACAAGTAGCTATTCATGGTTCTGAACAGTTACTGTGACAATTACATATTGGAGAAGCAGGTTCGACTCAAAGGCGAGGAAGGAACTTCAGTAAGGCTTCTATGAAAAAGAGGTCTGGAAACTAAGCCAGAATTAGAACGAGTAGGAATGCAGATAAATGATAAAAGCCTCAAAGGGATAGATTCTTTTGGGGCTTTTTATTTGAGAAATTGTGTATAATATAAAATATGAAATGAAACAATTAAAACTTTGAATTTTAATAGTGAAGGAATACTATAGCTACTATAGAAAATACAAGTAAATACATTTTTTAGAGAAGATTGTATGTAGAAAAGAAAGGAAAGAAGAGAGTGGTACCACATATTATATGTTTTGATATTGATGGAACTATATTAGATGACCAGACAGGTGCAGTATCAGAAAAAATAAAAGAATCAATCAATCAGGCAAGAGAGAACGGACATTATACATTTATAAATACAGGAAGAAGTTTTTCGGAATTAGACCCAGCATTATTGACACTTGGATTTGACGGAGTAATATGCGGATGTGGGACTTATATTACCTATAAGGATAAAGTTTTGTTAGCAGAGAGAATCCAAGGACAGAAGGCAGAATGGATAATAAATGCACTTTCAGAATGTAAAATTGATGCTATGTTGGAGGGAGAAAAATATTTTTATATATCTAAAGAGATACGTAATCCCAAACTAATTGCAGTAAGGGACTATTTTGGAGAAGAAGTGAAGAAGAATTTTCGCTATTGGGAAGAGCAAGATCCGGTTTTTCAGAAGATGAGTATTTTATTGAATCCGGAAAGTGATCTAGAGACATTTATAGAAAAATGTGGCGAGGATTATGCATTTATCCGCCGTTCCAGAAATTTTTATGAGGTGATACCAGCGGGTTATAGTAAGGCTACGGGAATCGAATATCTTATGAACTATCTGACAGTGGCAAAAGAACATACTGTAGCTATTGGAGATAGTACCAATGATTTGGCAATGCTGGAATTTTCTGGAATTAGTATTGCAATGGGAAATAGTGCTGATGTAGTGAAAGAGAAAGTGACTTATGTTACAAAAAGTGTAAAAGAAGAAGGAGTGGCTTTTGCATTAAAGCATTTTGGATTTATATAATAAAAAAAGTGAGGTAATTATTTAGGTAGAAACACGCATTTACTTTGCGTGTGACCTGAGAAAAATGAAAGTTGATTGCTACGTGCTACGCAATCACTAATTGTATTCGTATTCTGGGCTGTCGCCCTATATACTCATACAGTTTAGCCAGCCAAATGTCCATATTTCTTTGCAAGCAAGCTTGCACGAAATATAGCCGTTTGTCAGGACTTTCAGGGGAAATTTTACAATGTTTAAGCCCTTTCGCCAAAGGCGAATTAATATGGGCTTAAACGTAACTGTTCATGGTTCTGAACAGTTACAAAGTGAGTAGATATAGAAATGGAGGAGATATTATGAGTAAGTACACAAAACAGGACATTATGAGAATTGTGGAAGAGGAAGATGTAGAATTTATCCGTCTGCAATTTGTGGATATTTTTGGAAATCTTAAAAATCTGGCAGTTACCACCAGCCAATTGGATACTGTTTTAAATAATGAGTGCATGTTTGATGGTGCAGCAATTGAGGGATTTACAGATAACCGGGTGGCAGAATTGTTTTTGCGACCACAGTTAGATACTTTTGCTATTTTTCCATGGAGACCACAACAGGGAAAAGTAGCAAGATTCTTGTGTGATGTGATTTATAGTGATGGAACTCCTTTTGAGGGGGATTCCAGACAAGTTTTAAAGATGGTATTGGAACAAGCAAAAGAAATGGGATATACCCTTTCTGTGCAGCCACAATGTGAGTTTTTCCTTTTTGATACCTCAGATGAAGGAGAACCAACAGTTACTACAAAAGAAAAGGGAGAATATTTTGATATAGGACCAATTGACCAGGGACAGAATGCAAGGCGTGAAGCAGTTCTATTTCTGGAGGATATGGATTTTATTGTAGAAAGTTCCTTCCATTCCTCAGAAATTGCACAACATAGTATACATTTTGCAGCGGATTCTGCCATGGTAACAGCCGATAACATTGTCACCTTTAAAATGGTGGTTCGTACTGTGGCAAAAAGACATGGTTTGCATGCGACTTTTATGCCAAAACCAAGAAGGGATTTGCAAGGGTCTGCCATGCGTCTGGTATTCACATTAATGAAGGATGGAAAAAATGTATTTATGGATGAGAAGGATGAGAATAAAATAAGTAAAGTGGCTTATCAGTTTATGGCTGGAATTATGGAGCATGTAGAGGGAATGGCACTTATCAATAATCCAATTGTAAATTCTTATAAACGTTTTGTTCCAGGGTATAATGCCCCAGTAAAGATTACTTCTTCTACTACAGATAGAGAAGCCTTGATTCGTATGAATGCAAGAGGAAAACATGGAACAAGATTGGAACTTCGCAGTCCAGATGGTGCTTCTAATCCATATCTGGTGTTAGCAGTTTGTATTGCAGCAGGACTTGATGGAATACGAAGAGAACTTAGTGCACCAGAACTAGATGAAGAAATCAAAGAAACCAATAAAGTGATGCCAAAGACTTTGGAAGATGCCATCAAGGCATTTGAAAAAGATATATATTTACAGAATATTTTAGGCAGTCATATTGTGAGCAATTATCTGGACGTAAAAAAGAAAGAATGGAGCCGTTATTGTGAAGAAGTCACCCGATGGGAAGTTAATAAATATCTAAACCGCATATAATACGCAGAAAGCTAAACTAGAGAAACTAGTGTAGTGTCTGCATTATAATCAGTCAAACTACTTGTCTGTTTACAGCATTGAACAGCGTTGGATTCACTCAACGTAGCCACCGCTACGCCTCGTTCATCCGCCTTGTCAATGTGCAAATATCCAGCGTAGTTTAATCAAATATAATGCAGACACTACACTGGTGCATAAGAGGTGACAGTTTGGGTAGGTCTGTGCATTTACTGGACAGACCTACCTGAACTGTTACCATAAGAGACAGGAGGTGGCCGCTGTCATGCAGATAATTGTTGCTTTTCCTAAGTTACAGGATGCAAAAAATATTATGAATGCAATTATTAAGCAGGGATATGATGTGGTTTTGGCATGTACAACAGGGGCACAAGCTATCAGTAAGGCAAATGAGCTTGATGGTGGCATTATTATAACCGGTTATAAGTTAACAGATATGTATTATGCAGATGTATATGAATATATGCCAAAAGGGTTTGAATTGCTGTTAATGGCATCCAGACAAAAATTAGACGGCTGTTATAATAATAATATTGTTTGTGTAGAAATGCCAGTAAAAATGCGAGAGTTGGCTGAGACATTAAATATGATGTTATACCATTATGAGCGTCAGCAAAAAAAGAAAAAGAAACAGTTGCGAAAAGAAGAAGACAAAGCTACCATTGAGAAAGCAAAACTGGTATTAATGGAACGAAACCACATGTCAGAGAATGAGGCACATTATTACCTTCAAAAGACGAGCATGAATGCCGGAACCAGTATGGTAGAAGTGGCAGAGATGATTCTTACTATGCAGGAGATGATTTAATGGTTATGTTATATGTTTATGAAAAATAGTGTGGTGAGTTACTGTTTGTACTGTAGGTGTGAACAGTAACATGTTTGTTATGTAGTTGAATGAACTATGAATACAGGAACTTGTATGGAAAGTCATTATATGATATAATGGGCAAGTAGTGTGAGTTATATCATTTAGAATCATGATATAATAGATGTGTATTATAGATTATTAAACGGAGGATAATATTTATGTATATTACATGTTTGGATTTGGAAGGTGTTTTGGTGCCAGAGATTTGGATTGCTTTTGCGGAGGCAAGTGGAATACCAGAATTAAAGAGAACGACCCGTGATGAGCCGGACTATGATAAGCTGATGAACTGGAGACTTGGAATTCTAAAAGAGCATGGACTTGGAATTAAAGAAATTCAAGAGACAATTGCAAAGATTGATCCTATTCCGGGAGCAAAGGAATTTTTAGATGAACTTCGCTCTATCTGTCAGGTAATTATTATTAGTGATACCTTTTCACAGTTTGCAGGACCTCTTATGGAAAAATTAGGTATGCCAACTATTTTCTGTAATTCTTTGGAAGTAGCAGAGAATGGAGAGATTACAGGATTTAAGATGCGTTGTGAAAAATCAAAACTTACCACAGTAAAAGCTTTGCAGTCTATTGGATACGAAACCATTGCCGCAGGAGACAGTCATAATGATCTTGCTATGATGGAAGCCAGCAAAGCTGGATTCTTATTTAAGAGTACAGAGCAGATAAAAAAGGATCACCCAGAATTTCCAGCATTTGAAACTTATGATGAGTTGATGGCTGCTATTAAGAAAGCTATGTGTAACTATTAGTAACAGTTCAGATAGGTCTGCACACTTCGCTGTGCAGACCGTAAAAAAGACTAAAATAGGATTGGAATTGGGCAATTTACATGCGAAGCTTGCCCAATTCTGTAACAGGTCAGCCTCTGGGATGAACTGTTACAACTATTAAGAACATACTCGAGGATTTGCTTGACAAATCCAAGTTTTACAAGATTTTAGCCCTTCGCTTTGCGAATTTTTATGGGCTAAAATCTCGTATCTGTTCAGGTACTGAACAGATACAGTTATGGAATAATTGTTCAGTTATGGAACAGTTACGTAATGGATTAGATTCGGGTGGTAGGTGATAGAATTGGCAATCGATACAGAAGCAATAAAGGAACATATTAGAGGAATCCTTGTGGCACTTGGAGATAACCCGGATAGAGAAGGTTTGAGAGAAACACCAGAACGAGTGGCAAGGATGTATGAGGAAGTTTTTGAAGGAATGAATTATACCAATCATGAGATTGCCCAAATGTTTTGCAAGACATTTGAAGAAGAGAAAGATGTATTTCAAGGGAAGAATGATATGGTAGTTGTCCGGGATATAGAGATTTTTAGTTATTGTGAACATCATATAGCATTAATGTATGATATGAAGGTAACAGTTGCCTATATACCCAACAAAAAGGTGATTGGATTAAGTAAGATTGCCCGGGTTGCAGAGATGGTAGGCAAGCGTTTACAGTTACAAGAACGGATTGGAACAGATATTGCAGAGATTATGGAGGAAATTACCGGATCTGGTGATATTGCTGTTTTGATAGAAGGTTCTCATAGCTGTATGACAGCAAGAGGTATCAAAAATACCAATGCTAAAACTTATACAACTACTTTGCGAGGAAGGTTTGAAAGTGAACCAGAATTGTATCTCAGGATAAAATAAGTGTATAAACCTCCTAATTTTGGGAATATTTATGTAGAGTAAGGTACATAACCCAAGTAGGAGGTTTTTTTATGAAAAAATTATGGAGAATGTTACTGCAAAGAAAAAAATTATTGATTTCTTTTACATTTGTATTAGTTTTGTGGGGATTAGCAGTTGTAGACAGTTTTGGAAATGTATTTGTATGGGAAACATTTCTGCCAGAGATTTCAAAAAAATTAGAAAACAAAGAAGAGGAAGCAAAAGAACTTTTTGAAAGATGTCAGGGAGAAGAAGTGATGGATTATTATGAGGGGATGGGAAGTACTTCCGTAAAAGACAATGTTTATGGAGGGGATATCAAGGCATGGATAGAACTTGGATTAAAGGAAAGTTTCCCAGATGAGGAGTGGAATGTGAAAGAATATCCCAAAGAAAAAATAGGAAGTAAAAGAGAACTGCATATCGAAAATAAAAGCCAAACTATATCTGGAAAAGTAAGAGTATGCAATAATAAGGAAGAGAAGGATTATAAAAAATATTTTCATTTTGTTTTTAACAGTAAAGGAAGAGAAGATTCTCTTTATGGGTTAAAACAAGTATGGAATAAGAAAGTGAAAGAAATAAATATAATAGATTATAAGGATTATTATTATCGTACCTTCTGTTTTAGGGGAAGATTGACATCGGGGGAACAAAAACAGGCGGCCAAACAATATTGTCAGCATTTTGGAGTGAAAAAAGTTAAGGAAAGTGTGATAGAAGATATGGAAAATGTATATGGATATACAGAAAAAATTCAAAATTCTACGATTGTAGAAGGAAAAAAAATGAATTTTCATATTGCATTTATGTATGATGAGATAGAAGACAATACTCATCTTTATCTTGCTACACCTTTTTTGAATACTGACTATTAGTGAACTGTAACGAGAAATTACAATCTCAGTGGGAGTATATTCCCACTGAGACTGTTCTATCTTATAGAAGATTTTTTCTATATATTCACCTTTTTTAGGTAGAACCTTGCACTCTGCTGCAAGGTTCGTAAAGCACCAAGTGCTGTTTTTGCACTTGTGTGCATCCTCGTTTACGAAACACCCATGCGAATATATTTATGGTGATGCCACATTCTACAAGGCATGAGTGTTTTGTAACTGTTCAGAACATACTCGAGGATTTGCTTGACAAATCCGAGTTTTACAAGATTTTAGCCCTTCACTTTGTGAATTTTTATGGACTAAAATCTCGTATCTGTTCAGGTACTGAACAGATACGATTTTTGTATTTAAAACCATGAATTCCTGCTGCGGTAACGACGGCGGCGGTTATTCATTTCATTGTAAAGCATCACATCTACCAGACTTTTTAGCCAGTTTGGTTTACCATCCGGAGTATAATCTGGGAGAGGTCTTGGTTGTATACAATCTCTGCCATAACAAGGAGGCATAGGTGGACGAGGTGGTCTGGGAGGTGGCGGAGGAGGGCAGTTTCTTCCATGACAAGGAGGCATAGGTGGATAAGGTGGTCTGGGAGATGGTGGTGGAGAACAATTTCCACCACGGCATCCAGGACTTGTCAGGGAAGTAATTTCAATGGCTTCCGGCTGTATAGAAAGTTCTTTGACACGCTCATAGATTTTAGAGGAAATCATTTGCAGATGTACTTTGTCCGGATATTTGTGATACATGCAGCTACCATTGTATTCTAGTTTGTCACATTCTTCGTCTACTTCCTCTTGTATCCGTTTTACCGCACTGGAGTATAGATGTCTGGCATAATCGTTATCCTGATTTGCATCCTCTATATTATCGTACCCATATAAGGGAACCATCGGAAAACCTTGATAAAAAGGTACAGATTGATTGGAAGGAGGCAAAGCAGGAATTTTTGTGAAATCTTGATAATTCATAAAGGACTCCTTTACCTTTTTAGCATAGTATATGAGAAGAAAAAGGGAAAAGTGCATATAGGGTATTGCATAGAGTAGGAAATTGGTGTTACAATAAAAAAATCTATAGGTTTTATGATATAGGTATTTGCGAAACTCAATTTACTCATAGAGTTTTTGTGCAATGTATACATATCAACGCAAGGCACGTTTTCACTGCTCTCAACCGTAACGGTACATAAGGTGCTAAAAAACAGCACCTAAGTACCGACGGTCTCGAAAGCACCTAGCTTTGATATGTAAATTTGCACAAAATAATTTAAGATAATGAGAGTTTCACAATTACCTAGTTTTATGATAGAGAGAAAGGATTGGAAGAAATTCATGGAGGAACAGTGGATAAGTGCATGTCGGGAGATTTTAGAAGGAGATTTTATAGAGGGAATTATCAGTGATTCCAATGATAAAGAAAACTTGCAAAAGGTGAAGATTCGTCCGATATTGTTAAAAGCTGCTATATGTTATCAAATAACAAAGTATTGTGGGAAACAGGTATTTCACCAGAATTTGAAGAAGGAAGAAATACTAGATGCTATGGCGGAATGGTTTTATGGAGAGCGAGTGCGGCTCAAACAGGCAGAACTTCGCGGACAGACAGAAACAATAACCATACGGATAAGCAAAAAGGGAAAAATTACTATGAAAAGAAAGAAAGTTAAGGAACAAGAAATTCCATTTTCTATGGATTTATCCCATAATAGAAAGAAACAATATATATTAGAAGAAGGTATGGAAATTCCATTTTTGTCTGATTTGGGAATTATGACCAGAGATGGAAAGATTGTACGGACAAAATATGATAAATTTAAACAAATTAACCGTTTTTTGGAATTTATAGAAGATATACTTCCTAATCTGCCAAAAGATAAGGAAATCAGAATACTGGATTTTGGTTGTGGAAAGTCCTATCTTACTTTTGCCATGTATTATTATCTTCATGAAATGAAGAAATATCCTGTACAAATTGTAGGGTTGGATTTGAAAAAAGAGGTTATCCGTAACTGTAATGAACTAGGCAAAAAGTATGGATATGAAAAGCTGATATTCTTAGAGGGAGATATTGCCTCCTATAATGGAATGGAGGAAGTGGATATGGTGGTAACTCTTCACGCTTGTGATACTGCTACAGATTATGCACTTTATAAGGCAATTAAGTGGAACGCATCTGTGATTTTATCGGTACCCTGCTGCCAGCATGAGTTAAATAAACAGATAAAAAATAAAGACTTGTCTTCCTTATTATCCTATGGAATTATTAAGGAACGTACAGCAGCTTTATTTACGGATGCTATGCGTGCAAATCTATTAGAAAGCATGGGCTATAAAACTCAGATTTTAGAATTTATTGATATGGAGCATACACCAAAGAATCTATTGATTCGTGCAGTTAAAACAAAGAAACAAACTAAAAAACAGGAGAAATGGCAGGAATACCTGAATATGGAACAGTATTTAGGTAGTTCCCTGACATTGGGTAATTTATTAAAAGAAGAGGGAATGATAAATGAAACATCTATATAGAGCATTGATTTTCCTTGCTGTATTTGTAGGGAGTGCTTTCTTATTTAGTGGAAATGTACGGGAAGTACAAATAAATAGTACCAAAAAAAAGGTGGATTTGGCAGAACCTTCCTTTCCAACAATGGTTGTAAAATCCAGAGGATATACGATGAATCTCCTTCGAGGGTATAATAGTAATTTAAAAGCAAATGTAATACGGGAATCTATGACTCCTGTAGGAATGAATCAGGAATTTCAACTTGTGATTACAGAGAATAAGGTAAAGGTACGAAAGTTAAAATATGAACTTCGAAGAGTCAATAATAATGAACTTATGGATTCTGGCGAGATATCTGTATTAGAAGAAAGTAAAGAAGGGAAAGTTGCCACTGTCAAGTTAAATGCTAGTGTAGAACAGGGAAAGGAATATGCATTTAAAGTAACAGCCGTTTCTACCGAAGGAAAAAAAATTCATTATTTTACAAGAATTAAATGTTATGGAAGCGAAAGTTTTTTGAATGAGAAAATGAATTTTATTACAGATTTTCATAACAAAACTTTGGATAAAAGTAAGGTGAACAGTCTCTCCAGATATTTGGAATATTCTTCTACAAAGAAGAATGATAATTTTGCAGATGTAGACATCCATTCTTCCATTGATTTAATTGGATGGGGAGAATTGAACCCCAAAATTGTGTCTCCAATCGTACCAACCATTAAAGAGTTTAATATAGAAACAGCATCTGTCTCTATGGAATATCTGGTAAAGATTCAGTCGGGAGATGGAGAAGAGATTTGTTGGGTAAAAGAATTTTATAGGATACGTTATTCGTCTGGAAGAGCATATTTGCTGAAATTCAATCGTACCATGGAAACAATGTTCGATATAAAAAATACCAGTTTATCAGAAAATGAATTTAAGGTAGGAATTACAGACAATAGCGAGATTGAGATGGTATACACAGAAGAGAAAAACCGTGTTGCTTTTGCCATAGGAGGAGAATTGTGGGAGTATTATCTTACAGAAAATATGGCAACAAAGGTATTTTCTTTTTGGGATTCTAATCCCCAAAATGTAAATGCTGCTTACAACCAGCATGGCTATCGCATCATCAATTTGAATGAGAATGGAGATATGGACTTTATGGTTTATGGTTATATGAATTGCGGAGACTATGAAGGCTGTGTAGGAATTGTTCTCTATAAATATTATGATAGTGAAAAGCGTATAGAGGAACAGTTATTTATACCTCTTGAGACAACTTATCAAATTTTAAAGGAAAATCTAGATCGTTTTTGTTATGTGAATGATGGAAATGTATTTTATTTTTCCATATCTAATGTTATTTATTCCTATGATACAGTAGCAAAAAAAATGACTGTTATCGCAAAGCAAGTGGCAGATGGAGACTATTGTTATGTGGAGGGAGCAGGGCTTCTTGCATGGCAGGGTAATTCCAATGATGCTAAATCAAAGGAAATTCTTCTTATGGATTTAGAAAGTAAAAGGCGGATTTCCATTGATGCAAAAGAAGGAGAACGAATCATACTAATAGGCAATATTGATGATAATATTGTCTATGGACAAGTAAAGGACAAAGATTTATCTGAGGATTCTGATGGAACAAAGATTACACCAATGTATAAGGTGTCTATTGTAGATAAAACCGGAAAGGAACTAAAGGTTTATCAGGAGAAAAATATTTATGTAACCAGTGCAGAAGTAACAGATGATGTAATTCAGATGGAACGGGCAAAAAAACAAAATGGTAAATTTGTAGATATTAAGGGTGATAGTATTCAAAATAAAAATGGAAAGGCTACACCAGCTATGGGTATAAATAAAAGGGTGACACAATTAAATCTGACAGAATATTATTTGTATCTGCGTCAGGGATTTATTATGGAGTCGTTACCAAGTGTTTCTGGTGCAAAATCTACTATGATGAATGAAAACATGATAGTACGTTTGCAAGGAAATGAAAGTAAATATGCACGATATTATGTATATGCGGAAGGAATTATAAAAGGAGCTTATAGTAATCTTGGTAAGGCAATTAATGCAGCAGAAGAATGGATGGGTGTGGTTATTAATGAAGATAACCAGTTGATA
>JAAVHR010000143.1 GCA_014799595.1 Clostridiales bacterium
CAAGCTATGTGCCAAAACCTAGAACAGCCAAGAATCCAGCCTTTCGCCGAAGGCGAATTATAAATAGGCTGGATTCAGTTACTGTTAGCACCATAGGTGTGAACAGTAATAATAACTAGCAACAGTTCAGGTACAACAAAACATAAAAATAAAGAAGGCATTTGACTTTGTATAATAGGATTAAGAGAAAAGAGAGTAATGAGATGAAAAATGAGTCAGTTTCGAGACATATATTTCTTCGCCCAGCAATAATATATTACATAGATGGTATTTTGAGAAGAGGAAAGTTTATGAAGAAAAAAAGTATTTTTTTACTTATTAGCTGTATACTTCTTGTTATGTCCGTATATGTGTCCGGCTGTAGTATGTCCACTAACCAGACTGAAAAAACAAAAGATTGTGATTATACAGTGGTAGAGCCAGAAGAGTTACCAAGAGAGCTAACAGAAATATTGGAGGAAAAGAAAAGCGAGCCTTTCCGGCTTTCTTATGCAGATGCAGGATATTTATACTTATGCATAGGATATGGAAAACAAGTTGGAGGGGGATATAGTATTACGGTAGATCAATTGTATGAGACGGAAAATACCATATCTTTTGGTACAACACTAATTGGTCCAAAAGAGCAAGAGAAGACCAGTGCAGAAACTTATCCCTATATTGTTGTAAAAATGGAACAAATAGACAAAGAAATTGTTTATCTTGATGAAAAATAGGAAAGGGATTTACAGATAAAAAGCTTTCAGTTATAATAAATATATTGTGATTAGGAAGCTGTAAACCAAGGATGATAGCTAGGAGGCTTTTAGATGAAATACAAAGTAATTGCACTGGATTTAGATGGAACATTGACTAATTCGGATAAAATAATTACACCAAGGACAAAGGAAGCATTGTTTGAATATCAGGAACAAGGTGGAAGAATTGTATTGGCATCAGGAAGACCAACACAGGGAATCGTACCATTAGCAGAAGAATTGGAATTAGCTGAATATGGAGGATATATTCTTGCATTTAATGGTGGAAGAATTATCAATTGTAAAACAAAAGAAATTATGTATAATAAAACATTAGAAATAAGCATAGTGAAAGAATTAGAGGATTTGACAAAAGAATTTCAAACTAATATTATGACCTACCAAGGTGATTATATTTACACACTAGATGCAAAGGAACCTTATGTGAATGAGGAGTACCGGATTACAGGGATGCCCCTTAGACAGGTAGAGAATTTGACTGCAGAATTAACTAGTCCAGTCAATAAATGTCTTATGACAGCAGAACCTTCTTATTTAGAGCAGGTAGAAAAGAAAGTAAAACAAATAATGGGGAACCGTATTAATGTTTATCGTTCCCAGCCATTTTTCCTTGAATTGGTGCCACAGAATATAGATAAGGCGGAATCACTAGATAGACTTCTTAAGAAATTGTATATGACCAGCGAGAATTTAATCGCTTGTGGAGATGGATACAATGATCTATCTATGATACGTTATGCTGGATTAGGTGTTGCCATGGAAAATGGTGAAGATGGTGTAAAGAAACATGCAGATTGTATAGCACCTTCCAATGATGAAGATGGTATCGCATATATTTTAGAAAAGTTTATATTCCCAGCAGCATAAATAACTTCCGTTCTGCATATATTTTTAATAAGGATACATCTTATTTTATATATGCAGGACGGGAGGTTTTTTTATGGAAATTAGGAAGAAAAATATACACATGAGCAGACAAAAAGCAAAAGGAACTCTGCAGGTGACTTTGGAAGATGATTTTAATGTACCAGATACAAAACCGGATATTGAGAAAATTATTACATCTGAGGGAACAATAGAAATTACGGAAAACAATCTTTTGAATGGAAAATGTATGGTAAAAGGAATTCTCTCTTTTGGAATGATTTATATTAGTCATGAAGGAGAGCAGGTAGTACATAATATTCAAGGAAAAATAGATTTTGATGAAATGGTGAATCTGGAACATCTGCAAATGGATGACCAGGTAAAGGTATCATACCGGATAGAAGATTTGAATATTAGTCTTATTAATTCCAGAAAGATAAGTGTAAAGTCCCTTATCTATCTGGAATGCAGTGTTAGTGAATTATATGATACAGAAATAGCAACTGACATTGAGGAAGCTGATTCTATAGCATGTCGTTATGGGAATATGCCAGTAACAGAATTAGCAATTGATAAGAAGGACATATTAAGAATTAAGGAAAGCTTCCATCTGTCTACAGGAAAACCTAATATTTTTGAGGTACTATACTATAACTTGCGGCTACAGGGATTAGAAATGCGGTTACAGGAAGACCAGATTAGTGTAAGAGGCGAACTTTTATTATTTGTGATGTATCGAAGTGCGGAAGAAAGGGAGCAGCTAACATGTTTTGAAGCGGAACAGCCATTTCATACCTCGATTGCGTGTAATGGCTGTACAGAAGATATGATTCTTCAAGTAGAACTAGGAAATGTTTCCAGAGATTTACAAATAAAGCCGGATGAAGATGGGGAAGAGAGAACTATAGAAACGGAACTATCTTGTAACCTGGATGTAAAGGTATATAAACAGGAAGAGGTTCGGTATTTGGAGGATGCCTATTCCTTGGGAAAAGACTTACAGTTGGATATGAATCAAGTAAAGTATCGTAATTTAGTATCTAAGAATGCTGTGCAAAAGCGTTTAACCCAACAAATTCCAATTGATGGGACGAAGCATCGTATTTTACAAATATGTCATAGCCGGGGACAAATACAGATAGAAGAACAGGAATGGAAAGATGATGGAATTTATATAGAGGGAAGTGTGGAGGCATCCATACTTTATATTGGGGAAGATGACCAGTTGCCAATGGGTGAACTAAAAGCCAGTATTCCATTTTCTCATACAATAGAAATGGAAGGTAATCCAACAAATATGGAGTATTTATTATTACCACAATTGGAGCAGATGGCAACAATGCTTCTTGGAAGAGATTCGCTGGAAGTGAAAGCAAATCTTGGAATAGAAGTTTTTGTGTTTGAGAATCGGGAAAATAACATGATACAGGAAGCAAAAATAATAGATTTGCCATCTGGTAAATTAGAAGAAATTCCAAGTCTGGTTGGTTATCAGGTGCAACAGGGAGAATCCTTGTGGGATATTGCAAAGCAGTTCCATACCACTATTGAGGAAATTGAAAATCTGAATCAGGTGGAAGAGTCGAAAATAAAAAAAGGGGATAAATTACTGCTATTAAAAAAAGTGGGAGCAAACTAGATAGAAAAAAGGCTGTCGCATTATGAATTATTCTTGCGGCAGCCTTTGTTAGTTTTTATGCTTTTACATCCAAATTCATACCAACTAAAAGACTTTCATCTATAGTTTGTCTTGCTCTGTCATAAGGATTGTGAGATTCATAAGACACATATTCCTTATTCTTGGTAGTTTCTGCCAAATCTGACTGGTACTTGGCTGTGATAGTATCTTCCAAACTGGAAGATTTTTTTGTGATTTGGGACCAGTCTTCTGCAGTCTGTTCATCCCCTTGCAGTGCCTTTACAGGTTTCACCCGTTTTGAATTGTATTGAGGATAAAGGTGCATCAAAGAACCATTTCCCTGTATTGCAGCTATCATAAATTCACCCTCTTTCTTCCATAACCAGAAAAACTTTCTATAATCTATTATAGCATAAATAAACAAATTAGCAACATATTTGGTAACAGTTCAGCCGGGTAAAAGTATATGTGCAAATTGCACGAGTGAGCTTGCTCATAGAGGGCAATTTGTGCATATACTTTTATGTGCTTAACGCCATTCATGAATAAAGTGTCCAGCCAAAAAGAATATTTTTAGCCAATTTGTATATTCTGGCACTTTATGAATGACCCCGGCTGAACTCTTACGATATTTGAAGTATAGTAACAGTAACCAGTTCAGCCCTCGGCTGAACTGTTATGAACTATAACAATGACTTGACAAAAAATGCAGATACCAATAAACTAGAAAGTGGAAATGAAAAAGAAGAAGAAAGAGGAGGCACTCTATGGGAGAAGAACAGAAATTTATGTATGTGACAAATGAAATGAGTAAAGAGATAGAGGAAAGAATACCACCAGATGAGATTGCTTATGATCTTGCAGACCTATATAAAGTATTCAGTGACACCACAAGAATACGTATTTTATATGCTTTGTCTTGCACGGAATTATGTGTGTATGATATTTCGGCGGTAGTGGGGATGAGTCAATCAGCAATTTCTCATCAGCTTAGGGTATTGAAACAGGCAAAATTAGTAAAATACCGAAGAGAAGGAAAGACTATATTTTACTCGCTGGCAGACAAACATATTGATACTATATTAAGTCAGGGATTAGAACATGTGCAAGAATAAATGAGAGGAAGAATTTATATTGAAGAGACTAATAGAACAGATTATGAAGTTTGGAATCATAGGAATTATTGCAACTGTTGTAGATTGGGGGATTTTTGCATTATTGGTAGAGTTATATGGAGCAACCTCTCTATTTACTGGTGTAATATCACTGAAAAACTGGAAAGTAGTGGCAACAGTTATTTCTTTTTCTGTATCTGTCGTGGTAAATTACTTAGCAAGTATGAAATATGTATTTGAGAGACGGGATGATATGAGCAGAACCAAAGAATTTGTAATCTTTCTTGGGCTGAGCATTATTGGATTAGGAATAAATGTACTTATTATAGTTGGTTTGGAAGGAATTGTACAATGGTTTGCAACATGGCCAGCAATTATTTACAGATTTGCATACATGGTTCCTAAAGTTGTTGCAACATCTGTTGTACTTGTATGGAATTTTGTTACCAGAAAAATATTTTTAGAGAAAAAGCAAGAGATAAGAGATATATAAGAAAAAGTAAGAAGAGAGGCGGAAATATAATATGAAAAGAAAAATAAATATTTTGGTTATGGCATTGCTTTGTGCTATGGTAATTGGAGGTTGTAAAAGTAATACCGATGAAAAAAAAGAATCAAAAGAACCAGAGATTACGGAAACTGTTGCTACACCAATAGTCACAAATCAAGCGGAACAGCAGACAGAAGAAACAGAGACACCAAAAGAAAATGAGGAAGAAGGGCAGCCAGATCCACAGGATACAAAAGAACCAAAGAAAGAAGATGAAAATGAACAAAAGCAAACAAAAGAACCAAAGAATCAAGATGAAAATGAAGAAAAGAAAACAAAAGAGCCAGATTCTAACAAAGAAAGCTATAAAGTAGTATTGAAAAAAGGAGAAGTCACTTCTGATGGTTCATTTCAAGTAACTTATCCACAGATTAAAGGCTGGTCAAATAAGAAATCCATGAAATATTGGAACCAAGTATTTGCAGCAGCTAATTATGGAAGCAAGGATGATGGTGTAGACGCATATACCTTGAAAACCACAGTAATGACCAAAAATAACGAATTATTGTCTGTTCTTATGGAAGGAAGTATACGTTATGAGGGAATAAATGAAACAACCAGCTTTGCTTATACTTATAATATCAATATGAAAACAGGAGAAAGCTATCGGTTGAAAAATTCTAAGGCAAACTTATCAAAAATAGAAGATAAGCTTATGAATGAAAACTATAAGATTGCTACAAAGAATCAAAATGTTTCTATGGTTGCTATCTTAGATATATTGTATTTAAATAATGAGAAAGATGATGATGTGACAAGAGTAAAAGAAGCTTTAAGAGAATGTGATTATGATGAGAACAATAAAAACCCAGCATGTTATTCCTATTGGAAAAATGGAAAAGTGAGTTTGGTATTTGGTGTGGACAAAGAGATTGGTGGTTATACCATTTTTGAATTGAATTAAGTAATCTTGTAACTATTCAGAACCATGAATAGTTAAGTAACTTTATATAGCAAAAGCAGACAGAGAAAATTTTCTGTCTGTTTTTGTTTTGATATTTTTTTAAGTTATGGATAATTGATGGGTATTTTGCAAAATTCACATACTACATGTGAGCAACATAAGCATACATCATAATATAGTGGCAAATACTACCAAGCATAACGAAAATATGAAAGATTTCATGAGAACCAAAATTCTTATGCCTTTCGTTGAATATTTTTAATTTAAGGGCATAGATTACACCGCCAACTGTGTATAAAATTCCACCTGCAAGCAATAGTATAAAAGCAGAAAATGGAAGATTATGAATAATTTGGGAAAAGGCAAAAAGACAAGTCCAGCCCATTCCAATGTAAATCACAGAAGAAAACCATTTTGGACAATTAATCCAAAGACCTTTTACAATAATACCAATAAAAGCCATAGCCCATACCATAGCACACATAGCATATCCTGCTGTATTATGAAGAACAATTAGACAAACAGGAGTATAGCTGCCTGCAATCATAATAAATATCATCATATGATCGCATTTCTTCAGAATGCAATTGATACGGTTACCTAAATCAAATGTATGATAAACAGTGCTGGCAGTGTAAAGAAGAAGCATGCTAATAGAAAAAATAAGCATAGAGGCTCCATTGACAATATGACCACTACTATTGTGCAGGGTGTGGATAAATAAAGGAATCATAGCAAAGGCTACTAAAACCATACCAATAAAATGGGTAATTGCACTTCCAGGATCCTTTGGATGAAATAATTGTTTTTTCATAACTCGACTCATAATAATCCCTCTCTTTCTTATAAAATGTATGAAATAATTATCGTAATTATGTGATATGGTTTTTAAAACTACATTGCTTTGTATTTTATACTACAACAATATATTTAGGTTGTCAAGAGGAAGAAAAATATTTATAATATGTACAGGTAACAGTTCAGCCATGCAAAAGTATATGTGCAAATTGCATGAGGGAGCTTGCTCACAGAGAGCAATTTGCACATATATTTTTATATGCTTAATACCATACATGAATATTTTGCCAGCCAATTTATAATACTTTTAATCATGTTGTATATTCTGGCAAAATATGAATGACATGGCTGAACTGTTACATGTACAGTAACGTAACTGTTTGTACCATAGGTGTGAACAGTTACACAGTAACTATAAAGTTTTTAGGAACATTATGTTCTGGCAAAATGGGAATGGTATGGCAAAACTGTACTAGCATACATTATATAGATATATGAAGGGATGATAGAAATATGCCAATGGATATACAATTACAGGATATTGTAAAATTAAAGAAACAACATCCATGTGGATGTGCAGAGTGGGAAGTATTGCGAATTGGAATTGACTTCCGATTGAAATGTTTAGGATGTGGACATCAAATTATGATACCCAGAAAGCAGTTGGAAAAAAGTGTAAAAAATATCCGGAAGAAAGAAGAGTGAAAAAAATAAGAAAAAAAGCTTGCATTTTGAGAAAAAACTGTTATAATAATAACTTGTCAAGAGTTTTATAACAACATGGATGGATTCCCGAGTGGCCAAAGGGGACAGACTGTAAATCTGCTGCATATTGCTTCGGTGGTTCGAATCCACCTCCATCCATTTTCCGAAAGGAATACGCCGCAGTGGCGGAACTGGCAGACGCCCAGGACTTAAAATCCTGTGGGTAGTGATACCCGTACCGGTTCGATTCCGGTCTGCGGCATAATGAATCACATGTTACTGTAAGCACTGTAGGTGTGAATAGTAACAATCACATGGGAGCAACGATATGGAGTTATGTCTGTATCGTTGCTTTTTTTGTTGAATATTGCTATAATAAAAAAGATAATTATGGTTTCATTATTATGATATCCTTTGAAGAAGATAGATGATATAATCAATCTATATAAAAGATAAAAAGCCAGATTATGGAGGAAAGAATGTGGAAAAGACAATAAAAATTAAGATAAAGTTAGGTGTATGGGATTTGTATCATTTTTTGCTTCAATACAATTACAAAAGCTTTGGGGGGATTTTTGGTTTAATAATTAGCCTTTTATCCCTTATGTACGTAATAACTACTTTTGGGAAACATGATATGAGAACAAATATTATATTTCTTTTTATTGGTTTGTTGTGGACGGTTATTCAGCCATTATTATTGTTGCAAAAAGCAGCACAACAGACTACAAAGAATGAAGCATATAAAACAGCACTGGAATATGAATTTGACAACACTGGATTAAAGATTTATCAGGGAAAAGAAAAAGCGGAAGTATCATGGGAGAATATTGTGAGAGTAAAAGAAGATCGAAAACAAATACTTCTATTTACGTCAAGAGTACATGCCTGTATTTTGCCCAAAGAACAATTTGTGGAAGAACTTCAGCAAATTAAAGTATTGATTCAGGAAAAAGTAAAAAAGTAGGAGAGTAACATGGAAAAAATAATAGAAAGTTTACGAGCAGAAGATACCTACCAGACTGGATATTTATTGGGGGAACAAGCACAGCCGGGAGAGGTGTATTGCTTGTTGGGGGACTTGGGAGTTGGTAAGACGGTATTTACCCAAGGTTTTGCCAAAGGATTACAAATCCAAGAACCAGTTTCCAGCCCTACTTTTACTATTGTGCAGGAATATGAGGAAGGAAGACTGCCTTTTTATCACTTTGATGTATACCGCATTAGTGATATTGATGAGATGGACGAGATTGGTTATGAAGATTATTTTTATGGAAATGGGGTTTGTCTTATTGAATGGGCCAACTTAATAGAGGAAATACTTCCGGAAAACATCACAACCATAACAATAGAGAAGGATTTAATAAAAGGATTTGATTACCGGAATATACGGATTCAGTCAGCACAATAGTCAGAAAGGAATTAGAAAATGAGAATTTTAGCATTAGACAGTTCGGGAATGGTAGCATCCATAGCTATAGTAGAAGAGGAATGCGTACTTGCGGAGTATACTATGAATTATAAAAAAACACATTCCCAAACATTGCTTCCTATGTTAGATGAGATTACAAAACAGATAGATCTGGATTTAAGTACCATAGATGCCATTGCTGTAGCATCAGGACCAGGGTCTTTTACAGGGCTTCGTATTGGTTCGGCAACAGCAAAGGGATTGGGACTTGCCTTGGATAAGCCCATTATTCCGGTTCCTACTGTAGATGGATTGGCGTATAATCTTTATGGTGTAGAATCTATGATTTGTCCATTGATGGATGCCAGACGAAATCAAGTATATACCGGATTATATACTTTCGAGAATGGTAAAATGATAAATATTATGCCACAGAATGCAGTGAGTATAACAGAAATTATTGAAAAAATTAATAAAGAGGGTAAAAAGGTTATCTTTCTTGGTGACGGGGTTCCGGTTCATAAGGAGACGATAGAGAAACAATTACAGGTTCCTTATCATCTTGCACCAGCACATTTAGCACGACAGAGAGCATCTGCAGTGGGGGTTTTGGCAGAAATCTACTATAAAGATGGAAGAGTAGAGCATGCCAGAGATCATAAACCAGAATATCTGCGGTTATCACAGGCAGAGAGAGAACGTATGGAGAGAATCAAACAAGAGAAGGAGAAGCAGGTGTGAATTTTCGCTATATGAGAAAAGAGGATTTAGAGCAAGTTTGTGCAATAGAGCAGACTCTCTTTACAAGACCATGGAGCAGACAAGATTTTCTTGATGCGTTATCTAAAGAAGAAAATATATATTTAGTGGTAGAAGATAAACAACAGATTCTCGGATATTGTGGTGTATGGGGTGTAGCTGGAGAAGGTCAAATTACTAATGTGGCTGTGAAGAAAGAATATCAAGGAAGGGGAGTCGGGGCTGCCCTATTAAGGTATACTTTAAAAGAAGGAGAATCCAGAAAATTGGATGCCTACACATTAGAGGTCAGGGTGAGTAATCATGCAGCCTTACATCTGTATGAAAAAATGGGATTCCACTCAGCAGGAATACGAAAGGATTTTTATGATTTGCCCCAAGAGGATGCCATTATTATGTGGAAAGAATAATTGAGGTTTAGACATAGATTACAATATTTTCCTTACTCGCTAAGGGTTTCCTATGGAAAAATGTCGATATACATTTTATAATCAAAGCATAGAAGGAAGCAGGAAACCAATCAGATAAAGTGGAGGGAATTTCATGAAGCATAATATTCAATGTAATGCATGTGGAAGAAAAATAAAAGAGGAAAATGGTTTATTAAGAGAAGATATATTTGAAGGAAAAAAAGAATGGGGATACTTTTCCAGAAATGATTTAAAGGTGGATACATTTTATTTGTGTGAAGATTGTTATGATAAATTGATAGCAAATTTCTTGATACCAGTTAAAAGGGAAGATAAGTTAGAAGTTTTGTAAAAATGTGTTAGCAGGAAAATCTATCTGGTAACTGTTTAGGATCTCTCATTCATTTTCTCAAGATAAGTCAAGTGATTTTGAAGATTCTAAACAGTTACAAAGAAACATAAAGATGTATGGAGGATAGAGAATATGCTGGATATTTGTTTATTAGGGACAGGAGGGATGATGCCCCTTCCAAGAAGATGGCTGACGGCATTAATGACAAGATTAAATGGTAGCAGTCTTCTTATTGATTGTGGAGAAGGTACGCAGATTGCCATTCGGGAAAAAGGATGGAGTTTTCATGATATAGATACTATTTGTTTTACACATTATCATGGAGATCATATTAGCGGGCTTCCAGGGCTGTTGCTGTCTATGGGAAATGCAGAACGAACAGAACCTGTGACTTTAATTGGTCCCAAGGGATTGGAAAAGGTGGTATCTTCTTTAAGAGTGATAGCACCAGAACTTCCTTTTTCCTTAGAATACATAGAAATAACAGATCCGGAAATGGTAATAGAACAAAATGGTTATCAGATAGAAGCGTTCCGGGTGAAACATAGTATAACTTGTTATGGATATACTTTAAAAGTAAAACGTGGAGGCAAATTTTTAGCAGAAAAAGCGAAAGAACAGAATATTCCATTAAATTATTGGTCAAGATTACAAAAAGGAGAAACAGTAGAAACACCAGAAGGAATAACCTATACACCTGACATGGTACTTGGACCAAAAAGGAAGGGAATTAAAGTTACATATTGTACGGATACCAGACCACTTCCAATTATAGCGAAACAGGCAAAAGATGCCGATTTATTTATATGTGAAGGTATGTATGGTGAGCCTGACAAGCAAGACAAAGCAGTAGAACATAAACACATGACATTTTATGAAGCAGCAGAATTAGCAAAAGAGGCACAGCCAGAGCAGATGTGGCTTACTCATTATAGTCCTTCCTTGGTGCGGCCTGAAGAGTTTGGTGAAGAAGTAAGAAAAATTTTTCCTAATACAGTGATTCCCAAAGACAAACGTAGTGTAACATTAGAGTTTGATAAGAGTGAGAAATAACAAAAAGAGTTTTAGCAAAAGGTAAAAGAAAGGAGTGGGTATTATGAAAAAATCAAAACAGAAAACAACAACAATTATTGTAATTATGTTTGCAGTTGTAATAGCGATAGTAATAGGATTTTGGGCAATACTTGAACAGGGTAGAAATAAAGTGAAAGAAGATAAACTGATTCATAGCAAAAATGAAGAAGTGAATACATTATTAAATAAAGATTTGAATATTGATTATCCAAGTACACCAAGGGAAGTATTAAAGATGTATAGCCGTTTACAGAGCTGTGTCTATAATCAAGATTTGTCAGATAAAGATTTATCAGCGATTGTAGGACAAATGCGGATACTTTTTGATGATGAATTAGTAGCAGCCAATTCTTTAGAACAGCAATTAGAAGATTTAAAGAAAGAAATAAAAGAATATCAAAAGGCAAAGCGAACCATAAGTAACTATGTAATAGATAAAGAAAGTTCTACTACAGAAAAGAAACTAGAAGGAAAAGAGTATGCAACATTGGAAGTATCATATCTTATCCAAGAGAATAGAGGATATAATAAAACCTATGAACAGTTTATTCTGCGAAAAGATGAAAAAGATAAGTGGAAGATTTTGGGGTGGGAATTAGTCAGAAGTGAAGATGAGAAACAGGAATAGAAAGGTAAGGTACAATAGCTATGTTACAACAAAATATAGAGGAAGATATTTTGGTATTAGGAATTGAATCATCCTGCGATGAAACGGCAGCAGCAGTAGTGCGTAATGGCAGAGAAGTGTTGTCGAATGTTATATCATCTCAAATTGAATTACATAAGCTATACGGAGGTGTAGTGCCAGAAATAGCGTCACGAAAACATATAGAAAAAATAAATCAGGTAATAGAAGAAGCATTATCTGAGGCAGAAGTTACATTAGATGATATAGACGCAGTAGCTGTAACTTATGGTCCTGGACTTGTTGGTGCACTTTTGGTAGGGGTAGCAGAAGCAAAAGCAATATGCTTTGCAAAAAAGAAGCCGCTTGTTGGAATACATCACATAGAGGGACATGTATCTGCCAATTATATAGAACATTTGGATTTAGAGCCGCCATTTTTGAGTTTAATTGTATCAGGAGGACATACCCATCTTGTGCAGGTTGTAGATTATGGCAAATATGAAATTATTGGGAGGACAAGAGATGATGCAGTGGGGGAAGCTTTTGATAAAGTAGCCAGAGCAATTGGACTTGGTTATCCTGGAGGCCCAAAGATTGATAAACTTGCTAAAGAAGGAAATCCATTAGCAATTTCATTTCCTAAGGCGAAGATAGAAGATGCACCTCTGGACTTTAGTTTTAGTGGCGTAAAATCAGCGGTACTGAATCACATTAATGGTTGTAAAATGAAAGGTGAGCAGATTATTCCAGAAGATATAGCTGCATCTTTTCAAAAAGCAGTAGTAGATGTTTTGGTAGATAGGACACTACAAGCCGCAAAAAAATATAACAGTAAAAAAATTGCTTTAGCTGGTGGTGTGGCTTCAAATAGTGCACTTCGTGCAGCTATGGAAGAAGCATGTAGCAAAAGGAATCTTTCTTTATATTACCCTTCGCCTATTTACTGCACAGATAATGCAGCGATGATTGGTGTGGCAGGATATTATGAGTATATAAAAGGAATACGCCATGGATGGGATTTAAATGCTGTTCCCAATTTGAAAATTGGGCAAAGATAATTATGATAGATATATAGAGTGAAGTATGCATTTTTATTATTTAAAATAATCAAAATATAAGTATTCCATCGTTATTTGAGAAAGGAAACCAGAAACGTGAAAAGGGTAGCAATTGTTTTAGCAGCAGGAAAAGGAAGCAGAATGAAGAGTGATATCCCAAAACAATATATGGAGTTGAAGGGATATCCAATCTTATACTATTCTTTAAAAGTGTTTGAAGATAGTTTTATAGACGAAGTAATATTAGTAACAAGAGAAAATGATATTACATATTGTGATAAAGAAGTGGTTAATCGATATGGATTTAAAAAAGTGAAGAAGATTGTTGCAGGAGGAAAAGAGAGATACCAATCTGTATATGAAGGAATCAAAGCAATTGAGAATGCGGATTATGTTTATATTCATGATGGAGCCAGACCTTTTTTGACAGAAGATATTTTGCATAGACTTCAAGCAGAAGTAGAGAAATCTCATGCCTGTGTGGTGGGAGTACCAGTAAAAGATACTATAAAAATTTTAAATCAGCAAAGATTTGTAAAAGAAACTCCAGATAGAAATTTTTTATGGCAAATACAAACACCACAAACATTTTCGTTTGGTTTAATAAAATCTGCATACCAAGAATTGATAAAGAGGAAAGACGAATTACCAATTCCGACAGATGATGCTGCTGTAGTGGAACTTATAAAACATCATCCAATAAAAGTGGTGGAAGGAAGTTATACGAATCTTAAAATTACGACGCCAGAGGATCTTGAGATAGGAGCTATCATATTGAAACAGTATGATTTGCAGTCTTAAGCATGAACTATACTTTTAAGTAAGCCAAAGATTTACAAAGAAAGATTTAGACATGCTAGATGGTTTGCTTTATGAAGATTGCAAATAGGTGAGGATAAAAGCATTTTTCGAATGTGATGGTCGCGGTTTGTAATATAGTATGCGAATAATTTATTTTAAATTATAAAAAAAATAAAAAAAGTTGAAAAAAAGTGTTGACATAATCTGAAAAGAATGTTAAACTATCTAAGCAAGTTACGGAGAGGTATCGAAGTGGTCATAACGAGGCGGTCTTGAAAACCGTTTGTCCGCAAGGACACGTGGGTTCGAATCCCACCCTCTCCGCTTATAAAACCACCAATTTAGTCATGGTGGTTTTATTTTCGCCTTAAGAGGCGGTGGAAATGTAGTTTTGTTGTCAGTATAGATTTGGAGAAGTACCCAAGAGGCTGAAGGGGCTCCCCTGGAAAGGGAGTAGGTCGTTAATAGCGGCGCGAGGGTTC
>JAAVHR010000144.1 GCA_014799595.1 Clostridiales bacterium
CTTTAAATTGTTTATCATATTGTTTACTCATGAAAAATCTCCATCCTTTCTGTCTTTTATTGTAACCTATTTTGGGGATTTTTCCACTTTTAACTTGTACCATTTTTATTCTAACACTAGTCAAACGGTGCAGCCCCAAAAGATGTGCAGGAACTCTTAGGACACTCTGACGTGAGTACCACAATGAATGTATATGCCCATGCCACAAGGGAAGCAAAACGGACTTCCGCTAGGCTCTTGGATAAAGTGGCGGGTAACGATTAAGTACATTTTACAAAAACTTTCCCTTGTAAGTAGTCCATAAGGGCAAAAACAAGGAAAATACATATCATTTCACTATATGAGGCTTCAAAAGCCTTGAAAAATAAGGAAAGTTCAAATATTTAATCTGCAAATCCTGATTTGTATAGTTCCACAAACTAATAAATTATATGAACACTCTCGAAACTCTCTTTACTCTTTAAATTTTTATCTGAAGTTTCATAACTATCTATTGATTTATATTCTTTCATAAGCTACAGCATTTTTCTACTGGCTTGTTCAAAATATGCGGAGCATCATCTGCTCCGCATTTATCATAAACAATGTAACCTCAATTATGTATGACTTATAATATTGTAAACCTTTGCTATCGCGAAATGGTTAAAATAAAAACACCTACTTTTTTAGCACAAAAATGGCCACCTTTTGGAAATAACAATTTCAAAAAATTTGATGATCAATGAATGAGCCAACTGTAGTCCTGCCGACAATCCACCACATAATCGGCATATACAATATCATCTTGAATTTGAAAAACCAACAAATATAATTTTTCAAATAGTAAATATAGGTAAGTGTTTTTGGGAATATATTCACCTGCGAGACAAGGGCATCTCTGAGGCATTATTTCTAAGAAATCTGTTGCCGTCTCAAAAGCTGTAATAAACCCTTCTGCCACATCGACACTTACCTGTGCCAAAAATGCGGCATGAGATACAAGCATTCGTTTTGCCTGTTCTGATACAATAACCTTATATTTATTCTGTCATCCCATGCTCTGTTGCCTCCTTGATTGCATCACGCATCATAGACGCAACCTCACTCACAGAATACCCTTTACTTCCATGTATCCTGTCCTCCTCAACAGCAAGCAGTTCTTCTCTAAGCTTTAGCATCTTTTCCCGTCTGTTGTATGTTTCAATATCCATAACAACTAAATCACCCTCACCATTTTGGGTAAGGAAAATTGGCTCTGCAGTTTTTCTACACATATCAGCAATCTCGTTATAATTCTGACGAATTGCTGCAGATGGACGTATACTCATGCTGACACCTCCATTTCCAGATAGTAACATTCTAATCATATTATACTTATTTTATACTACCAAATCAATACGCATATAACTTACTATTAAATGATTGCAGGTTTCTTGTTACTGTTCACACCTATGGTGCAAACAGTAACAGTTTCTTATTAATCATCCAACCATTAGCAAATAAATTCCAATCAAAGATATCCTCTATCTACGACATAGTGTCTTACATTTTGCAATTACAACCGCCCCCACTAATAACAAAATCCCAAATCCCATCAGATAATGCTTTTCTTCTATGCTCCCTGCCTGCATGGAAAATAGCCAGAATATACCTAACTGCTTCTTTCCTGCCCCAAAATTCAAAACATAATAGACTAATGGGATCATATAAGCAAATACTGCCTGGTCAAATACGGCAAACATAAACATTCCCAATCCTCCAAGAAACACCCCATTTGCCATAAATGTATAAAACATTTCTCCAAAAGGAAACTGACAATTTCTTGATTTTAGAAAATAAAGAAACAAAATGCCAATTACCACCATGATTACCAAGGCTTCTAACACTCTAATAAAATGCAGCACTGGCACAGGTTCTTTTTTACTGTATATTAAATCCCTGATATCCTTATTCATATCAGGAAGAAAAGTAGGTATAAGAAGGATCATTCCAATTAAGGATAAATAAATCTCCATTATCTTGGCGACACTATTTTGCTCCAAATTTTCGGTTCCCATAAAAAGAGGTGCCATTACAACAAGCAGAATGCAAATCATGACATGGTAAAATAAATTATGCTTCACATTTACTGTGGCTATTTTTAAATATCTTTCCATGAATCTGATATCCTCCTCTCCTCTTTTTATCATAAATTACCACACATAATACAATAATGCACAAACTTAACACAGTATAGAAACATCTATTACAAATTAGCTGAGGAAGCATTTCCTGAAACAACTTATATTCTCCAAGCTCATTAAACCGCGGAATAAGATTCCATCCTGCATTTATCAAGGCAGAATTAGAAACTCCAAGGAAAATGGCAATAAACCATGCAATTCCATTGACCAAAATCCCTAGCATGCTTTCTGTTAATTCTGTAACTACAAAAGCCAATGCAGAAACAAATAAAATGGTAGGTAAAAGCCATCCTGCTACATATTTCACATAAGCCAGATAATCTGGCACTACCCCCTCATTATTTGCTATATACAAAGATTGTGCCATGGATAAACAGGATACTGCCAGCACTGGAAGAACCATCATAATTACCATTGCCAGATAACGGCTAAGTACAATTGTCCCAGAGCTTATTTTCTTGGAATAAATAACACCACTTACCTGGTTTCTTCTATCTTTTATTCCTCTGGTTACTACAAAGAAAGCCGGAAGAATACCAAGAACAATTCCAATATAATCACTAAACAACCTTGCATAGGCTCCTGTTACTTTATCTTTTTCCAATACTTCTTCATATCCTGCCATAGCCTGCTCATAAGTTTTTGGAACTATTCCATGTTTTTTCAACATGCTCTCACTATACTCACTGCCTGCCCCAATGATATCAGAAACTTTTTTCATTATCTCTTTAAACTCTTTGTAAGTTAACTGCTCACTAACCACCAGACTCCATGGTACTTTTTCCTCTTCAACGAATTGTCCCTGTTCATCCATATAAACTGAATATCCATCTAAATACCTATCATATTCTTTCTCCCATTGTTCTTTCGTCATTCCCGTCAATTCAGAAATACAATCACCCAAAATACTCATTTCCTGATCTGCTAAAATAACTTTTTTATAAAAACCTATAGGGTAAGTTGGAAAATATCCTCTTCCATAATCTTCTATCAAGTCTTTTAATGTTCCATTCATAATCACTCTTTCATCTTCGGAGTATGCCATGCCATAGTCATCCCAGTCTGGTTGTGGTTTTACAAAAGCAGTTCCTTCTCCCATCTGTGTTACATAAAAAAGAAATAATAAAATTATATATGCATAAAAAATAATACTCTTTAACCACATCTTACATTCTTTCCATAATAAACTGCCAAACATATTATGCACCAGCCTTTCCATTCATTAAGTATAAATAGGCATCCTCTACATTTGGTTCACAACATACTGCGTTTTCAAAAGGTATTTCTTCTGCAACCAGTCTTACTTCTGCCTTACTCCCTTTTGTAAGCATTCCAGTTATAATATATTCTTTTTTAATTTTTTCCAATTCCATTTTTGAAACTTCAGCAGTATATATTTTTCCTTCTGCTATTTCTAAAAGTTCCTCCACTGTACCAGTAAACCGAAGAGATCCCTCATCTAAAATAGCAATATTTTCACAGGTAGCCTCAATATCCCCAACAATATGTGTGGATAAAAGTACAATTCTCTCCTCTGCAATCTCACATAATAAATTCCGGAAACGGACACGTTCTTCTGGGTCAAGTCCTGCTGTAGGTTCATCTACAATCAGTACCTTGGGATTATTTAATAAAGCCTGGGCAATTCCCAATCTTCGTCTCATTCCCCCTGACATTGCCCTTACTTTCGTTTTATAGTTGTTTTGCAAATTTACTTTCTCCAGTAATTCTGGTATCCTTTTTTTCCGCTCCTCTTTTCTAAGTCCTGACAAAGTTCCTAAGTAGTCCATTGCTTCATATACTCTCATATTTCCATACATAGAAAAATCTTGTGGCAAATATCCTGTCATGCTTCGAATTTTAGAACATTCCTTCACATCAACACCACAAATAGTGACTTTTCCATCTGTTGCTTTATGCAATGTTGCCAATATTTTCATAAGGGTAGTTTTTCCTGCACCATTTCTGCCCAACAGTCCAAACATTCCCTTAGGAATTGTCATGGTTACATTTTTTAAAGCCTGTTTTTTCCCGTAATACTTATTTACCTGTTCCAGTACGATTTCTGTACTCATATTTAACAACCTCCATTTATTTTCTTAACATCTGTATTTTAAAAATAAATTCTCTATTTTTTCTCTACACAAATAAGAAACTCTGTTTATGCTTGTACAAAATCCATTGAAAAACCTAATGGGTTATATTTACCCATTACAAGATTGCCAAACCAGAGAATAATTTTAGTTAACTTTTGTTCAAAAGACAAATGGAAATGGGACTTTCCATCTATCATATTCTTTGTAGAAAATTGGGAAGAAAGATAGAATTATATAATAGGAAAGATGGTGGTGCAAAGGCAAAATAATTTTTTAAAAAACATGACAATTTTATGACTTTTGGGTGATAAAATCTCCTTAGTGGATTTCCAAAGAGAAATAAAGGAGGTTTTTTATGTGTAAAAAATAGTAATTGCAACTATTTCATCCATCTGTCTGGTATTTACCAAATGTGGCGGTAGTGGTGGCATGTTGCTATATGATAGCATTTGTTATGCTAAAAAAATATGCAAGAAGATTTCATGCAAAATCTGTATATGGATGTTATGCATTAACAATAACATCTTCAGTAACAATGTTAATCGTTATTATGTGTTTTAGTATTGAAGAAAAATCACTATAGATTGCATTGTGGCTAATTACAGAACTATAATATTTCTTTTTGCATTGGCTTAATACAAAAATAAAAGGCTTGATGAAATGAAATGTCTGTCGTTTACAGAAATTAAATTGATTCATTCGTCATGTTAAAACAAAAGGAAGGAAGTTTACTATGAAGAGGAACTTAAATGAGATGAAAATTGGCAGAATGTTAGTTGCTGGATTAGTGTGTGGAACACTTTTATTGACCAGTTGCGGAAAAGACATATCAACAGATGAATTTGTTATGAATAGTCCTGAAAGTACCACAGAAACAGAAACGGATAAAGAAAATAATGAACCGCCAGCTGAAATAGGTACGGGCACCGTGTCACATGGAGTTAACTGGGCAAAAAATGAAAAAGACTATTCTTTTACATATGAAGGTGGCGTGTTAGAAATACCGTATTCTATGACAGGAACCGGAATAGGTACCTGTCAGGGATTTTTGGTATATGTAAATGGGATACCACAACCATATATGATTAAGGATACAGAAGAAGAATATAAGTATATGCATATTATTGAGGGTGATGAAAATCAAGAGGTGAACTTTACAATTTCCTTTATACCAGTAACAGGAAAGGCTGGTGACAAATTAAAACTTTATGTTTGCAGCATTACTAACCCTTCCTTTATTCCTGACAGGGTAAATACCTTTCAGTATGGGCATTCTCATAAATCGCTAGAATCGGTAACTGATATTACGTTTCAGAAAAACGCGGAGAAAATGCCAAAGGTTAATGATAGTTTATGCATATTAAAAAAAGTACGTAACCAAAGAGTAGAAATTGACAAAAAGGAGAAGAAATATATAACAGATACAATGACACTTGAGACACCGGATTTGGACACGGAAGTGTATGAGTATTTGAAAATTGATGGGAAATCAGTGAGGATGGATACAGAAGCAGATATTTCAGGCAAAGATAAGGTACATGTTTCTTACCTTATGATGGGACATCCTGGGGTGAAGTATAGGGTTAATTTTTATCTAAACCATCAGTTACTCACAGATGAGTCCGGAGAAGTGTATGAACTGGAACTTTCTACAGGGAAAATGAATACATTGGAATTTGATATGGATGTATCCAAGGTGACAAATGCATCATTTTATGCGGTTGCAGTACCCGTTAATCCAGAGGATTATCCTGATGATTTTATAGTCACAGAAAAGCATCCATCCATTAATTTGTATCGAGGTGAAGATTAAGATGAAAAGAAAATTAATAATCATGCTGGTAGCAATCTTTCTATTAACTGGATGTGCCAGTGATAATAAGCAGAAAGACATCACAACCAAACATTCAAAAAAAATAAATAGCACTTCTGTAACAGCAGAGAAAGAAATAGAAAATTCTCAAATTGTTTCTGGTAATTTAGAAGATACATTAAGTCAATTTGAAGATGTCACAAATATAGAATACGTAGGAAATGACAGGTTATTAGTTATAACAGATCAAATGTATTTAATCGATACAGCTTCTGGGGAAATACTGGCACAATCACCAGACTGTTATTATGTAAAGGATAATATAAAAGTATATAGTGATAAGGAAAATATTATTATTGTAGGAAGAGGATTTCCTAATCCTAAAGATGATAAATCCAAAAAAACTTTTACAACTTATACTGAAAATGATAAAAACCAGCCAAGGATACATGTGCTTTATTATGATAAGCATTTAAACCTGTCAAAAAAAATAAATATTTTTAAAATGTTTGCATTGGATCCTCTATTGACAGATGAGATTGCGGTAAGTACAGATGGAAAATTAGCTGTATATGATGATAGTACAAATGGATTATATTTATGCAATACTGATACAAAACAAAAAGAAAAGATTCTTTATGCAAAAGATAATGAACTGATTTACAAAAATAAACTCCAATTTTTTATTTCTGGGATTGCATTTGGACAAAATGATGACAAAATTATTTTTCGTGCAAGTTGCCTTGATTACCCTTCTAAGGATGGAGATCAAAGTATTCCAGGATATGGAAGCGTTACTTTGGATGGAAAAGAGCTTTACGTAGAGAAAGCAGGAGATGAATACAACAATATGGAAGCTTTTTCTGAATTTGCCATTATTAGCCAGGATTGTGGATTTACAAGCCCAACAGGAAAAATAATGAAATATTCTTTCTCAAATAATAAAACTGAAGTGATACAACTAAAGACTAAAGAGGAAAGTAATAACCTATATTCTTCCAGTGAAGGAAATATAATTGCTACAACAGAAGAAAATGGAGATAAGGGGTGGAATATTAGATTTTATAATACGAAGTCAGGAGAACTTATAAAGGAACAAAAATATAATGATTTGTCTTCTAAAAACTATCATGGTCCAAGGATATTTGTATTTGAAAACCAGAATATAGCAGTGCTTAGTGCTGGTTCCTCAAAGGAAAAGGGTAAAGATGTGCTACATGTTATACAATTGTAATCAGCTTTGAAAGGGTGTACAGAATGAAAATAAAACTAATTGATATCTGCAAAAAATATGGAAAGCAGGAAGTACTGAAATCCGTTTCCATGGAATTTAGTGAAGGGGTATATGGTCTTCTTGGTAAGAATGGAGCTGGAAAAACAACTTTGATTGGAATACTTCTTGGAATTATAAAGGCTAATTCAGGAGAAATTTTGATAGATGGAAAGCCAGTTCGCTCACAGAGCAAGGAGTTTCTAAATAAGATTGGTTATTTACCTCAGTACCCACAGTTTTACAAGGAAATGCAGGTGTATGAATTTTTATGTTACATGGCTGCTTTAAAAGGACTTCCTAAAAAAGAAACGAAAAACAAGGTGGAATGGTTGATTGAGGAAGTAAACTTAACCGATGCAAAAAAGAAAAAAGTGGGAGCTTTGTCAGGGGGAATGAGACAAAGACTGGGGATTGCCCAGGCGATGCTCAATGAACCAGAGATTCTGATTTTAGATGAGCCAACGGCTGGACTGGATCCGCAAGAGAGAATCCGTTTTCGAAATTTGATTTCAAAGTTTGCTAAGAACAGGACTGTCATTCTCGTGACTCATATTGTATCTGACGTGGAATATATAGCAAATCAGGTTATCATCATGGATGAAGGGGATATTGCATGTCAGGGAAACATAGAAGAACTTGAAAATTCTATCACAGGAAAAGTATGGGAAGTTACCAGAAATAAAGGGCAGGATATGGATGACTTGGATTTTAGTAATGTCAGTAATCTAAAAAGGGAAGGCGATAACACAAAAGTAAGAGTAGTTTCGGATACACTGCCAACGAAGGATGCTATTATTACAAGTGTTGGGTTGGAAGATGTCTTCTTGTATTATTGTAAAGGAGATAAGGAATGAGACAATTAGTATATTATGAAAGCAGAAAGCATTTTCTTACAAAGCAAATGTTCGTTATGGTTTTAATTTTATTAATTGTTAATGCCATAAAGATATCCAGCGTATTCAGGGAACAGTCTGCGTTCACCGATTTAAACGAAGATTGCTTTAGGGAAGCATATGATAAATTATATAAAACATATAAAGGGGAATTAACCGATAAGAAGTTGAAAGACTTCATGGATCTTTATCAGCCAATAAAGGATAAAGTTGACGCTGGGGCCTATTCCACGAAGGCTGAGAAAGGAGCTCTGACTATTAATTCATTTAGTGACTGTCTTTTTTTAGGAAGGTGCTTTCTTGATGACATAGAATATGAAACAGCATACGAAGATTATGCAAATACTGTTGTACGAAATGCTGTTTCAAATATTTCCTTTTTTAAAAGTAAAAAACATTCTTTTGAGGCAAATGTAAATTACAAGATTGCAAAAGCCTTTTATCAAAGAAAACTTGCCAATTTCTATAATACTGACGGATTTAGATCATTGCTGTATTATGATTTTTCAACAATTATTATCATATTATTATGTCTGTATGGATGTTCCTCTGTCTTTATAAAAGAAGAAGAAACAGAAATGCATTTGCTGTTGAAAACTTCCGTGAAAGGAAAAGGTGCTTCATTTGCAGCAAAAATCACATCATGCATGCTATTTGTGTTTTTTATATGCATTTTGTTTTCAATAGAAGATTATACGTTTTTTTTCATTAACTTTGGAAATATGGACGGTTTTTCAGAACCACTCTATATATTAGAAGGATTTAAGGATACGTTACTAAATATAAATCTTATTTCTTTCTATATTTTATGTGTGATTAGCAAATTGATTGGAATATGTGGATTTGCATTTATTTTTATGATGGTTTCCCTGTTTGGTAAGAATACCTTATCTGTACTTGTGGTTAATATAGTAATGCTTGCAGGAATCATAGGAACCTATACCATAAATGTAAGCACATTAAAGTATGTGAATCCTTTATCTCTGGTTTTTGGTCGTAAACTTTTTATGAGGCAGGAGTTTATTAAATTACACAACTATCCGTTGAGTAACAGTTTGCTTCCGTATATTTTTTCAGGGATAATAATAATGATTGGAATTGCTTTGATGAGTCGAAGATGGAAACGGGGGGTGAAAAGTTGAATACAAATAAATACGAATTAAAGAAACTATTTTTACATCATAAACTATTGTATTTAGTAATTGGTTTTCAAATAATTGCTTTTATTTTATTTGCATTAAAAGATAAGCCCATTAACACTAATATTGAAAATAATCTTGAAGGCTATACCTATTACATGAATCAGGCAGAGGGAAAAATAACCAAAAAAACCTCCCGCTTTTTTGATGATACATCTCAGAACTATGAAGATATGGAAAGTGAATTCCAAACCATTTACCAGAAAGTTTCCGATGGAAATATTACGATGGATGCATATAGGAAAAGAATAAAAGAGTTAAAGCAGTGTCTTGAGCGGAAGAACGGTTTTCTTGTGCTTTATGATCAGTACACAGAAGCAAAGGAAAACAAAACGAACCGGTATCTTCTTAATACAAATGCATGGGATGCATTGCTGTCCGACGAAAGTCTGGATATTCCTCTCGTTATTTTTATTATAATAATTGCGTGTGTGTGTTTTGGGGTAGAGATTTATAGCGAGATGGATATTATGCTTCGTATTTCCCAAAAAGGGGAGCGAAAGTTAGGTCTCTTTAAGTTGCTTATAGTGATAATGCTTAGTGTCATCAGTGTGATTTTTGAATACTTTATAAGAATTGCGTTTTTACAAGTAAAATATGGGTTTACACACGGAGAGTATCCGCTTCAGAGTTTGACATATTTTAAGGAATATGTAGGGAATGTTTCCCTGTTTGAAGCAAGTATTGGTATTTTTCTTTGGAAAGTTCTTGGATGTATTATGTGGAGCGTAATCATTAGTGCACTTATGATTTGGTTCAGAAAATATGCACTTACTGTGATTGTTTCCCTTGCAGGCATCATATTATCCTATGTAGGAATTTCCATTGCTCATATAAAATACTACATTCCGGGACCGCTGGGGGCTTTGCTGGGAACGGGTTTTTATAGGGGCAATTGTTATGAGATGAGTGAATATTCAGAAGAAAAAATTTATTCATTCCTACAATTATCAGAAAAAACGAAGAATATAATTTTAGGGATAGATGTTTTACTTATATTTATCCTTTCGATATATGTTATTTATAAATATTCTAATTGTTGGTTTTCTATGATTCGCTTTAAGAAAAAAGTAATTCCAAGCATTGTTATATTTGTACTGGGAATAAGTACAATGACAGGATGTGCTCCAGAAGATAAAACCCATACATATATATTTAATCTTGCAAACAGCCAAAACTATGAGACAGAGAAGTATCTGTTGTATCAGGAGAGTAGACTTGAGGAAACTAATTTTGATGTTGTTGTGGTAAAAGACAAAAATACAGGAGAAACAACAGATCTGGTAAAAGACCCATATAGAGATAACAAAGAAATTGTAAATGCATTTTATGCAGACGAACAGTATGCTTACTACTTAGAAAAGACCAAGGATAGAGAGGATAAGTACTTTTCAAAAGAGTATGACGAAATCTCATTAATGCAGGTTCGCTTAGAAGATTTTTCAGTAAAGAAATTATTTTCCTGTTCCATTAAAACAACAAAAAAGGATATATTTGGCATAAATAAACATAACAATGAAAATTATTCCATTTATAACTGTTTGCTTTCATTTTTTGTATATGAGAATACTTTTTACTTTGTGACAAGTGATGGTGAGGTGTATGGTGTTAATCTTATGACAGGCAGTAGGAAATTGCTATTTATTTGTGACAAGATAAACTTGTCATTTTCTAATGGAGTGTTTTTTTACACGAATACTATTTCTCAACTAGTGGAGTATAAGGTCGGGACGGAAGAATCCATTGTACATGAGGACATAATTGCGGATGAATTTATTATCAATGAGAACCATATTGTTTATAAGGACAGGACAAATAACAATGCATTGACATGTACAGATTTTGAAGGACAAAATAAAGTTGTAATTTGCAAGGAACAAGTCTATTTTTGTGTAGCAGACCAATCACATATTTATTATGAGGATGCAGGCAAAGATGAGGTTTTGCATAAAGTTGATTTTACGGGAAAAGTCAGTAAAGACATAAAGTCTGCAATTAAAGGAAGAGTTTATGTGTTTGACAATTACGAAAAAATAATTTTTGATGATTATGATGGTGGGATGAAGGAGGTGAATAAGTAACAACTTGCTGTAATTTCCTTGTAGGAACACTTTTTACATGTTCTTGAAAAATTAAAGGAATTACCATATTCCATATATACATCAACTTGGGTATGTGTGTTTAATTGGTTTATTTAGCAAAAAAGGAGAGCAGAACTTAACATTGGTAGTTGATGGAATATTTTCTACGCCAGAAAGAATTGCAGAAAGTTTATTGCGTAATTGGCGATGGTCAGAGGGCTGTATACTGACAAAAGCAGAGATTTGTGGGCTGACAGGGCAGGACATCAACCCGGAAGAATAATATCCGACAGTAAAGAAGACTTTCACAAGACTTTTGGATAAAGTAGCAAGCAACAATTAAATATATTTAACCATGTTCCCTTGTAAAATGCCCATAAGGGCAAAAACAAGGGAACATGGCTAAATTGTTATTTATATTGTCATAAAGTACACACTTACAATTCCTCCCCCATCGATAGAGTTCAACACTTCCAATTCTCCTCCATGTTTTTTGCAAAGAGTCTGGCAAATGGTAAGCCCCAATCCAAAATGTCCCTCTGTTGTAGAAAAATATGGTCTTGCTGCCTTCATAAGTGCTTCTTTTGTAAATCCCTCTCCATCATCTTTTACATAAATACATAATCCCTCTTCTTCCGTTTGTATTAAAACATTTATTTCTTTCTTTGCATAACGCAAAGCATTGATTAGTAAATTGTCCACTACCTCCTGAATCAGATTTTTATCACATATCAGTTTTTCTTTATCTTGCTGTACATCAACATGAAGATGAATTTCTTTTCCCTCTTTTGATAATCCCTGTAAAGTAACATTTATCTGCTGTACCAGTTCCTTCATAGAAAGAGGCTGCCTGTTTACCCTCCATTCTTCCATGGTGTGTATTTCTTTCATAGTCAGGGAAAACTGCTCTATTCGTTCTGTCTGTTTTTCCAGCATTAAAAGTGTTTCTATTAATTTATCCTCAGATAATTTCCCAGCAGGATAAAATTGTAACAACATTTGAGTATATCCCCTCATAACTGTAAGGGGAGTTCTGATATCATGTGCAAATGCTGCATTTAATTCTCTTTGAGATTCCATTAATTCCCATAAGTTTTTCTGGTTCTTTATTAGCTGTTTTCTCATACAGTTAAATGCTTGACAAATTTCTCCCATTTCATCATTACTAATATAACTGCAATCAAAACTTAAATCATCCCGTCCTATAAACTCCATCTCTCTTTTTAATATTCTTAAAGGCTCTTCTAACTTTCTTTTATAATACTGATGACTCACGCACAGAATAGCACCACCGCCACATATAAGAACAGATACAATTTCCAGAAATTTTAAAATTTCTATTTGTCTTTTTACCTTTTCTAGTGAACTATCTCCTTCTGCACTTATTACTTGATAGTTACCTCCTTGAAGTAATATTTCCACTCCTTGCACACCATTTACCTGAAGCACAGTGGTTTTCCAATTTTCAAAAAAAATAATAAATACACTGCTGCACAAAATTGCTGTTATGAAACCTACAAATATATATACGGCAAGTGTTTTTCTCAAAGCTATATTTTCCCATTTCCACAATATTTTCTTTACAATATCCATCGGTAACCTACACCCCAAACTGTTTCAATGATTTCTTTATTGGATTGCTTTGCAAATTTACTTCGTATCCTTCTTATATGCTCGGTAATAATTGCACTGTCTCCTTCTTTATCAAATCCCCATAACCTTTCATAAATAGTTTCTTTATTAAATATTCTTCCTTTGTTACTACTTAAAAATTCTATAATATCAAATTCTGTTTTTGTAAAGGTTATCTGATTCTCTCCAATAAAAACCGTTCTGTCATTATAGTTAATTAAAAATTCTCCTGCACTGCATATATTTTTTCTTTCCCTGCCTCTTTCTTCTCTGCGAAGATGTGCCATCACCCTTGCATTTAATTCCTCCATACTAAAAGGTTTTATAATATAATCATCACCACCTGCCATCAGCCCATTTATCTTATCCTGCTCTTCAATCTTTGCAGTCAAAAAAACAATTGGAACATTAGTCTGGTTCCGAATCCTTTTACATACCTGAAGCCCATCTAACTCAGGCATATTTATATCTAGTAAAATCAAATCAGGCAATACAGAAATTTTCTCCAATGCTTCCATTCCACTTCTGGCTATATAAACTAAATATCCCATTAATTCAAAATAATCCTTTAACATTTTACAAATATCTTTATCATCATCTACTATAAGCAATTTATATGGCATATTTTTACTTCCTTTCTTTTTAGATAGTCGTACACTTCATTATAATATATAATTCCCTATAAAATATCTACAGGAAATGTATTTATAATTTGTACTTCGGCTATTAAGGCTAGATTCTTCTCCAGCACTACTTGTTCTTACGTACTTTGCAACAAGTGCAAAGTACTACCTGTGAACAGTAACCTATATTCTCCTTGTTTGCTGCTAAAGATTATGCTATGATGAATTCAGAACAATAAATTGGAATTTGTGGGGAAAACAGAAATGGGAAAAGAACTATCGGAAATGTCTTTAGAAGAATTATGGGAACTGTTTCCCATAGTCCTTGTTGCACATAATGATAAGTGGAATATATTTTATGATGAAATTGAATCTTTCCTGAAAATCATATTGTCTGAGTGCCCGATTGAGAGAATTAGTCATATTGGAAGTACAGCTATATCTGAAATATGGGCAAAGGATATCATTGATATATTGATTGAAGTATCAAAGGATTCTGATATTCAGAATATTGCAAAGGTAATTGAAAAGAATGCATTTGTTCGTATGTCAACAGAAGTGGGTAGAATATCATTTAATCGTGGATATACGAAAAACGGATTTGCAGACAAAGTTTTTCATGTACACCTTCACTATGTTGGAGATAATGATGAATTGTATTTTAGAGATTATTTGAATGAACATACACAAATAGCCAAAGAATATGAAACAATGAAATTGCAACTGTGGAAGTTGTTTGAACATAATAGGGATGCTTATACTGACGCAAAAACAGAGTTTGTTAGGAAATGGACATCTGAAGCAAAAAGAGTTTACGCAGGAAGGTACTGATAACTTCCGGTTGTTAAATTATAAAATTGGAATTTGAATTTTTAGGAGGTTTTCAAGATGAGTATGGATTTGAATTTTTGGAAATATAAAGAAGGTGCTACTCACAATAACAACAGAGTTTATGAATTGGCGTGTTGTGATGGCAAAATAGTTGAAGAGCTGGAAAGACTTCCGATAGATGAAATTTTGAAAAAGATTTCTTCTGTTTTTTCTGATTGGACAGCTTTAGATAAAAACCATTATGAGAAAGAAGATAGAGGAGCTTTTGAGATTTTTACAACTTCACAAATTGTAAGATTTGACTGTTATGACATGCAAGAAGATGATATGAACTCTCTTATGGACATTTTAATTGATTTTGGCTGTCCTCTATATGATCCTCAAATATCAACAAGGTTTGATTCATGGACAGACAGGTAACAATTCCAATATATAGGAGAAGAAGGTATTCTGGCATGGGATTTATGTAGATTATGCAATGTTACTACATGGGGAACAATAGCTGGTTATATAAAGTATAAGGATGCCATAACTTTATGTGTTAAGGCAGGTAAAATACTTCAGGATAACTTTGATTCATGGGATGATATGATTGATAATTATCTTACAGGATTATGGTATTGGAATGGCAATAAGGATGAAATGGAAAAAAGAAAAGAATGGTATAATATTAGAAGAAACAGTGAAAAATCATTACTCTATAAAAGCAATTTTAAAATGAACTTAGATAAAAACGATATAGTAAAGTAAAGAATTAGTGTATTTTTGTAACTATAGAAGAAATTTTATTTAGAGGATTTATACAAAATTATCTATTTCGTTTTAAACTGAATAAATTTTTAACATTTATCATTGGTGCATTGCTTTTTTCTTTTATGCATATTCCGTTTCAGATGTTTGTACATAATAATCTGTCTTTAACTTATCTGATTGAATCAGTGCCTAATTTGATTGAAACATTTATTTTTCACTTTATATTTTGTTTTATTACTTATAAGCGAAAAGATATTCTAATAGCAATTACCGTACATTATGCCTATGATTTTGGGGGAGTAATCATATGATGATTATGTTGATCGTACCTTGCCTTTTAGAAGATATGATTGTCCAAAATGTGATAAAGATATTTACAATATAACAGTTTATATTTCATCACAAGGAAAGGCTTCTGTCACTGTACAATGCATTAAACCATTCCCACTATGAGAATGAAGATAATTTGGAATTTAACACACTAGAGGATTTTATTTATATGGGCATGAAGAACAATATTTCCTTTATTTAAGACTCAGATATGTGTCTCTACGAACATCAGAGTACCTTTAATCCAAACATGCCTCTGCGTGGACTATTCTACTTTTCTGAACAGTTGCAAAACACCCATGCCTTGTGGACTGCGGCATCACCATAAATATATTCGCATGAGTGTTTCGTAAACGAGGATGCACACAAGTGCAAAAGCAGCACTTGGTGCTTTACGAACCTTGCAGCAGAGTGCA
>JAAVHR010000145.1 GCA_014799595.1 Clostridiales bacterium
CTTTAAATTGTTTATCATATTGTTTACTCATGAAAAATCTCCATCCTTTCTGTCTTTTATTGTAACCTATTTTGGGGATTTTTCCACTTTTAACTTGTACCATTTTTATTCTAACACTAAGTAGTGTTTTTGCTTTTTCTGTTGAACTGCTTTCCATAAACTTTGGAAGGTCAAGGGCAAGCTGTTCAATAAATTCATTCAAAAGTTGCTGGCCGCCTTTGTTACCTTCTGGGTCAATTACTTTAAGACTGCTGTTCTTTCCTTTCCGCTCTACTACTAATCCATTTGATAATACAAGATGAAGAGTGGGTGGTAACACAGAACCTTCTCTATGGCTCATGGAAGGTTTATATTTTTCACCACCAAGTGCCCACGCAATTGCATCTAATACAGAAGTTTTTCCCTGTGCATTATTTCCACCAATAACGGTAAGTCCGTTCTTTGTCGGCTCTATTTTTACTGCCTTGATACGTTTTACATTTTCTAATTCCAGTTTGTTGATTTTTATACTATCCATGATTAAATTCTCCTTTTCCAAAACTTACTATTTGTGTTATATTAATAGTGTATTTATTTGTTGTGTGCCTGACAGGTTCCTTTACCTGTCGGGCATTTCTGTTTCATCCCCTTTCGTCCTGCATCTTCTGATATCCAGCAGAGATTTTGTTATCACATTCATTGCTGTTGTTCTTTTTTCTTCTGGGATACAGCCATGCTTACTTAATTCTTCCAATATATATGCTGCCATATCTTCCTTAATCATCTGTTCCATCTTGGTAATCACTTTACTATCACTCTCCTATTATTTTTCCATTATGTATTACAGTTGCTTCACCTGTTAAGTCATACAGTTCATACAACCAAAACAGAGGAAATGCACCTTTGTTCATTCTTTCGCTTTTAATCAGTACTATCATACGTTTTACCTCCTTTCATCTTTCTCCAATAACTAAATTTTTTGCCTTGCACACGGATATAGCCTTTTTCCTGTAGTACATCACTGGTAATAAGTGCTGCTATGACATCTTTAATTTCAAGACATTCGTCCGCTTTTTCAAAGTCCTGTTTATCTCTTGGTTTTTCATGCTCCGCTATCCAGGCATTATAATGTTTAACATAGATTTCTTCTAATGTCTTGCCTTGAGCAAGCTCTTTATCTATGATTTCATATATTTTTACTGTATCCATGCCACCACTCCCTTCTGTTGCACTGGTGCAACTTTTTATTATGATGCAGAAGTTCTTGTTCTCTGATAATGAACTACTTCTATAATTAAATCTGCTGCATCCATCTCTAATACTTTGCAGATTTTCCCAATGGTCTCTACTTTCGCTAAGCATCCTCTTCGTATTTTGTAAATACAGGTGGTTGATCTTCCAATGGCATCTGCTAAGTCTTTTACCGTCATACATTTGTTAGCCATTGCTACAATTAGTTTCATGGTATCTATACGGACCATGAGTATCACCTCACTTTCCTAAAAATCCTCTTTATTCGAGAAATTTCTTGCTTTTATTCTCTTTTCCCAATATAATTATCTATGGCATCCATTGAAGCCAAGTATAGATGAAGGGATGGTTTACCATGACAAATTTACAAAGTAAAATACTTGCCCATTTTCAGGAACACAACCAATTTCACTACAACACTGACTCCAAACAGAAGATAAAAGAGATTAATGCAATAAGGGAACTGCAACGCAACAAACATATAGAAGTCACTGCACGCTTTATTGATTGTGTGTATGCTAAGGTCCTATAATGTCTCTTGGAAGTCAGTTCATCCGCCAATGAATTGGCTTCTTTTCTAAATTTAATGTATCTACCTTTTTCTTGCCTTTTTTCCAAAATCTTCCTATAATTTATATACAGGTATCTGCCAATGCCAAGTATAATAAGAAAGGAGAATATATTATGTTATCTAAAGAAGAACTTAAATTACTCGAAGAAAATATAAATTCAAGAATAAATGAATTGTTCGGACCAGATGATAGTATTACTAAAACAATATCCAGAGTCGCTTCGAGAGTATTTACTATTGGTATTGAAGAATATGAAAAATTAAAATCAAAGTAGCTGTTCTATTTCTTTTTGCATTCTTGATATTAATTTCTTTTCTAACTGTTCAATATCAACTCGGAATTGCTGACTTTGTACTTGTCTTTCAAGGTCAGCAATTCTTTTTTCTAATCGTTGCCATTTCTTTTTTGATATCCACACTCTTTCTCACCTCACTTTCTTGTTTGTTCCTCGGCAAAATACTCAACTGGAACATCAAAGTATTTCGCAAGAATAAGTAGTTTGTCGAATTTAGGCTTGCTTCGTCCCCTCTTCCAATCAGAAAGAACAGATTGTGCAATTCCAGTATCTTTTGATACTTGATATGCCGTTTTGTTTCTTTTTTCTAATAAATTCGCAAATTTTTTGTACAATTTTACACCGCCTTTCCGAATATATTCTATTGTAATTACTACGTAAATGTGATACTATTTATTTGCAAGATAAAAATAACATTTCCGTAGTATGCCAAAGGAATATCGTTTTTCCATAGCATACTCATACTATGCAATACCGATAATGTCAATATATTTTATCGGTTTTTCATAGTACTATCCATATTTTGTGAAAGGTGGACAAAAAATGTATGAGATTTTCGAACAGTTATTACAAAAATACGGTGTAAGTGCATACAAAGTAGCAAAAGAAAGTGGAGTTACACAATCTACATTAAGTGATTGGAAAAGAGGAAGAAGCACGCCAAAAACTGAAAACATGAAAAAATTAGCAGACTACTTCGGAGTTTCGATTGACTATCTTATGACAGGAAAAGACGAACCTGAGAAAAAAGAAACAACACTTACTCCAAAAGACGAAAGAGATATTGCAAAAATACTAGAACAGACAAAAGAACAACTTACCAGTCAAGAAGGGCTACTATTTGATGGAGACCCTGCAAGTCCTGAGGCAATCGAGTCTATCTTATCAGCTATGGAAATAGGTATGGCAATGGCAAAGAAGAAAAATAAAGAACGCTATACCCCTAAGAAATATATAAAAGACTGAAGCCTATGGATAAGCGTATAATAAATATAGTAAATAATTTAGTTCGTCAACACGGAACTCGTAACCCATTTGATATAATAGATGGTTTAAATGCAATCATAGTGTTTTATCCTCTTGAAGGTGTGAGAGGATTTTATCAATATTTTCAGAGAAACAACATTATTTATATTGATGAGAGACTTTCGAAACATGAACAATTATTTGTATGTGCTCATGAACTTGCACACATGATTCTGCATAAGAAAGCTAATGCTGTATATATGGATACTCGTACTTATTTTAATACTGATAAATATGAAATAGAAGCAAACACATTTGCAATGCATCTGTTACTGTCAGATGATTCATTACTTGAATATAACGAATATTCAATAGAGCAACTCTCAAGATTGTTTGGGTATAATGAAAAACTAATTGAATTACGTATGAAATAATTTTTATTTCATTGTAAATATATAACAAAGTACAAAAATAGGGAGGAATTATTATGGATTTTATTGATGAACTAAAGCAACTTTCAACAAGAGTTACTAAACTAAAAGACACCATAGACACTGAGGAAGGCACAAAAATGTCTCTCATATTGCCCTTTTTTCAAATACTGGGGTATGATGTATTTAATCCAGATGAATTTATGCCTGAATATACCGCAGATGTGGGCATAAAAAAGGGCGAAAAAGTTGACTATGCAATAATGAAAGATGGAAAACCGCTTATTTTAATTGAATGCAAGTCTGTTTCTGATGAATTAAGTAAACATGCATCACAACTATTTAGATATTTTGGAACAAGCGAAGCAAAATTTGGAATATTGACAAATGGTTTGACTTACAAATTCTTCACAGATTTAGATGAAACAAATAAAATGGATTTAACACCATTTATGGAATTTAATATATTAGATATAAAGAAAAATACAATAAAAGAATTAAAGAAGTTTCAGAAAATTAATTTTGATGTTGAAAGTGTATTTAGTACTGCATCCGAATTAAAGTACTCAAAAGCAATAAAAGAATTATTCCATAAACAGTTAGAGACACCAGATGATGACTTTATTAGATACTTTTTAACAGGTATATATGATGGTCTAAAAACACAATCTGTTATAGATAAATACAGAGATATCATAAAAAACGCCTTAAATGAATATATCAGCGAAAGTATGAACGATAAAATTAGTGCAGCATTGAATGTGGATACTACTATAGAGGAAGAATCGGAAGAAACAGAAGAAAAATCTAAACCTAGGATTGTGACTACAGAGGAAGAATTACAGGCATTTTACATAATAAAGGGCATGTTTGCAGGAATGTGTCAATTAGATGATATAGTATACAGAGATACTGAAAGTTACTTTGGTATACTTTATAAAAACAACAATAGAAAACCTATTTGTAGACTAAACCTTGATACAAAAAAGAAACAATTACTACTACCTGATGAAAACAAGAAATTTACCAGATATTATATTGATACTTTAGATAATTTATATGATTATAAAACTCAAATAATCGAATGTCTGAAACTATATATTCAAGAAGTCTAAGAAAGTATACAAGAAAGGGTGGGATATTATGTTTGGAAAGAAAACTCTATGTGCTATTTGTGGCACAAAGGTCTCAAAGTCATTACAAAACCAGATTGGTGATGGGGTGATTTGTTTAAATTGTGGAAGGATCTGTAAAAAGTCACTTATGGAAACTGTACAGACTATTTCATCCGCATGGGAGGAAAATCATCGTCGCTATTCGGCTTTTAATCAGTCTATGGCTATTACAAATTTTGGTAGCGGCTATATTTATGTTGATAATTCTCAACAATATGCTTACATTTCTTCTTACAAAAAACCAAAACAAGAACCGATTATATTCAGTTTTTCTGAAATTGAAGGATATAGAATTGAACAAGTAGGCGAGAAAACCATATCTAAAACCAAAAACAAGGGTGAAATTGGAAGAGCTGTAGTTGGTGGTGCTTTATTCGGTCCAGCTGGTGCAGTAGTTGGAGCAGCCACTTCAAAAACCCAAACAGAGACAAAAACAGTTGGGGGTGTTCCCATTCTTTATATTGATTTGGATCTAAACGGAATAAAAACAACTATTTCTATTGCACATCCACCACTACAAGCATCACAAATACTTGACAGCATGATGAATAGTTAGAAGTAAATGTCAAATGAGAACTGTTGCACCAGTGCAACTTAGTATAAAAACATACAATATTTAATATTGAAAATGCCTAAAAGCATATAAGAAAGGATGATTAGAATGTCAACACTTGAAAAAGCTATTGGGATGTTAAACACACTACCAGAATCTGATGTGGAACTTGTTTACACTTTTATTCAATTTGTTACTGAAAAAAAAGAAAAAGAATCTAAAAAACCACATGATATAGACTCTATTCTTTCCGCCATCACAGGATGTCTGCCAGACAGTGGAATGACTTCTGAAGATTATCGAGACGAAAGGTTGCGTGAAAAATATGAGATTGATGATTGATACTAATATTATTTTAGATTTGATTTTTAAAAGAAATGATTACATTAATATTTCTGAATTATTCCGATATTTGAATAGAGAAAGCATTGAAATATCTGTTTCTGCATCCTCTGTCACTGATTTATTTTATATTATAAAGAAAATTACACATGATGTACAAAAAACGTACCAATTGCTTGGACATGTCCTAGAACTTGTAACTGTACTCCCTGCAACTTCTGAAGATATTACTTGTGCTTTCCAACAAAATTGGAAAGACTTTGAGGATTGCGTACTTTATACAATTGCACAAAAAAATAGAATATCCGCTATCATTTCTAATAACAAGAAAGATTTTGAAGATGATACTCTTCCAATATATACAGCCAGTGAATATCTAAACTTGAATCGCAAATAGCTTTGTTGCACCAGTGCAACTAACGCACATTGACAATATAAAGTATAAAATGTCAACAGAAAAATAACCGCCCCTGCACCAACAGAGACGGCATTTCATAGATTACTAGCAAAACCAATTTGCATGACATAATCTACCCTCAACAAGTACATTATATCATGCATCCTAGGTTTTGGCTAGGGTGTATTTTTTATACCAGTTTTTAGAAAGGATGATGACTATGGCAATGAGATTACCACCCGGTTATGGCAGTGTAACCAAATTATCAGGAAACAGGAGAAGACCTTTTATGGTCAAGGTAAACTCTTCTCTAGATGAAAGAGGATATCCCAAATTTGATATTCTTGGATATTATGAGAAACGTGCAGATGCTCTGCAGGCTCTTGCTGACTACAACAAGAATCCATACGATTTAAAGGCAAGTAAAGCAACTTTTCAAGATGTTTATGAAATGTGGTTTAAGTGGAAGTATGAAACTTCAAAAAAGAAATATTCCCAAAGTAGTATAAACTGCACTGTAGGAGCATTTAAAAAGTGTGCAGCACTACATAAACGTATGTTAAACGAATTAAAGACACCAGATTTGCAAGCGGTTCTAGATGATTTCACACTATCCCATGCCTATATGGAACATATAAAGAACCTTTTTAACCAAATGTATAAGTATGCTATGGAATATGATATTGTACAGAAAGATTATTCCCAGTACGTAAGGATCAATAAAGCAGATGATGATGAACATGGTGTACCATTCTCTCAAGAAGATATAGAAAAATTGTGGCAATATAAAGATGATGAAGTTGTGGCTACTGTTCTTATCTTTATTTATTCCGGTTGGAGAATCTCTGAACTTTTAGGGATGAAACGAGAAGATGTAGACATGGAGAATCTTACCTTTACTGGTGGAGTAAAAACCCAAGCTGGAAAAAACCGTGTAGTGCCTATCCACTCTGTAATTGTACCATTAGTAAAGCACTGGTATGATAAAGAAGGTGCTTATCTTATTTGTAACAATAAAGGAAACAAGATGTCTATGAATAAGTATAGGGAATTGTTTTCTAGTGCTTTGGAACTAACATGTATTACTGAAACACATACTCCTCATGATTGCCGGCACACATTTACTAGTCTCTTGGATTCTGCTGGGGCGAAACCTCTTTTAATTAAATTGCTGGTAGGACATGCAAGTCAAGACTTAACCGAAAGAGTATACACTCATAAAACAATTGATGAATTGAGGGATGCAGTAGAAATGATTAAATTATATCAATAAGTTAAGCCCTATAAAAAGGCTTAACTTTGTTACTTTCGTGTTACTTTCAATCCAGATTTATGTATTTTTTCTAACATGTAACAAACTCTAAAACCCTTTAAAATAAAGGATTTCTTGATTTTAAATTTTTGTAAAATTCTCATTTTCTTAAGGATTTCTTAATAACTTTTCTGATAAAATAAGTTGTAATTATTCAAAACAGGAAATAATTATCTGAGATTATAATGGTAACTGTTCATGGTTCTGAACAGTTACATTTATAATATCTTTTTAGTAGAAAGGACAATCACTTTATGAAAAATACGATTTTATCAGCAAAAGATTTATGTAAAAGTTTTGCTCATAACGGAGGGCAGCTTCATATCCTCTCCCATATTGATTTAGAACTTTTTGAGGGAGATTTCACAGTTATTATGGGAGCATCCGGGTCTGGAAAATCTACTTTATTGTATGCTTTAAGCGGTATGGACAGAGCAACAGCAGGTCAGGTTATCTATAATAATGCAGACCTTGTGACAATGAGTGAGAAAAAACTTGCCACATTGCGGCACACGGATTTCGGCTTTATTTTCCAGCAAATGCACCTTGTGAGTAATCTAACCTTATTTGAAAACATCGTGGTGCCTGGATATTTGAATAAACAGAAAACTGCTGCCAGTATCAAAGATTATGGAGAAGAATTAATTGAGAAAATGAATCTTTCTTCTATTAAGTCTCATCTTCCGTCACAAGTTTCAGGCGGCCAGCAACAGCGTTGTGCCATTGCACGGGCAGTAATTAACCAGCCAAAACTATTGTTTGCGGATGAGCCTACCGGAGCATTGAACCGAAAAAGTAGTATTGATGTATTAAATCTTTTAACAGAGTTAAATTTTTCCGGACAAAGCATTTTAATGGTTACCCATGATATAAAAGCCGCTCTGCGTGCTACAAGAATCCTTTATCTTGAGGATGGTAAAATCATAGGAAATCTTACCCTGCCACCTTATAAGCCCAATGAAGAAAAAAGCCGGGAAACACAAATTAATGCGTGGCTTGGATCTATGGAATGGTAGGTGAGAAAAATGGAAATATTAACAATTTTAAAAGCAAATATTAAGCACAAAAAAGGTGCCTTCAAAAGCGTCATTATTCTAATGTTTATTATTACAGTTGCCATGACAGCAATTATCAGCACCAACGACCTTACTTATAAGGCTCTAAAAAAAGCTATAACAGAGATTGATACTGGTGATATGATTGCATGTGTTGACGATTCTTCTGATATGGAAACAATTTATAACGGACTTTCTAATAACAAAAATGTAGCTTCCTTCCGGGCTGATGATGTTCTCTATACAAATCACTATATTATAAATGGTGAAGAAATAGAAAATGAAAATTCGTATTTTATAGCAAAATGGAATAGCAATTACAAGGTATTTCAAGATAATCTGCATGGTTTTATAGAAGATCCAGAACCTTTGAAAAAAGGTGAAGCTTATGTCCCAATCTGCTTTCAAAATTTATATAATTGTGAGATTGGAAGTAAAATCATAATTAAAACTAATGCTGGAGATAAGGAATTCCATGTCAAAGGATTTGTACAGGAACCATTAAATGGCTGCTTTTTTATAGGTTTAAAACAGTTTTTTCTTTCTGATACAGATTATGACCTGCTTTTGAAGAGAAAAGAGAATACAACCGACATAAATAAACTGATTGGTCTAGGTAAAATTATCCATATATTTCAAGCGGATAACAGTAATCTTTCTATGACAGAATGGAAAAAATCACTAAATGAATCAAGTGGAATTATGGATAATGCCCTTTTTGCAGAATCTAAAGAGACAATGATGGGTTATACCACTATTTTCCCAAAAATTGGTTCCGGCATCTTGTATGCTTTTGTTATTCTACTATTTGTAATAGTTCTTGTTATTATATGTCATAGCATATCAACAGGAATTGAAATGGATTATACTAATCTTGGTATCCTAAAAGCAACTGGATTTTCAAACCATAAAATTCGGGAAATCTATATTTTACAATACATGATAGCACAATTTTGGGGTATTATTTTAGGAATGGTGTCCTCTTATCCCGTTACTATTTTGCTGGGAAAACTCTATTTGCCGATTACAGGCATACTAATAGGCAACGGTATTTCCTTTTTTAAAATTTTCTTATTGCTTCTTACAATGATTATAATTATATACATTTTTGTAGTTATTTTAACAGCCAAAGTAGGAAGAATCTCTCCTGTAAGAGCAATTTCGGGAGGGGCAGAACAAATTTATTTTGACAGCCGTCTTAAGATGCAAATTAACAAAAGGATGCTTTCCCTAACCCTCGCCTTCCGGCAGTTTATTACAAATAAGAAACATTATGTAGGTACACTAATGATTTCATCAATATTGGTATTTTTCATGATAAGCATAAGTTTACTTGCAAATTGTATGAGTTCAGAACGCTTTATGGAAAGTATGGGTAAAATTCCATCTGATCTGGAGGCTCAATTATATTTTAATAAAGATGATATTATGACAGAGCTGGATAAGATAGAAAAAGAAATCGGAAAAATTGCTGGAATTACAGATTTTAATGCATTAAGTATGGAATATATTTCCCTAGATGGGGTGAATATTCATTGCGATTTTTACAGCAATCCTTTGATTATTGAAAAAACACTTATCAAAGGCAGAATACCGAAATACAAAAATGAAATATCCATTACCCAAATTGTGGCAGATGAATATGGGCTAAATATTGGTGATACCGTAACACTATCCAAAGAAAATGAGGCAGATTATCTTATTACAGGATTACATCAATCTTCAAATGATCTAGGCTTGTGTATTGCCATGAGTTATGATGCTTACAAAAGGATTGGTAATAAAATACCTCATTCTCTTTATATTAAACTTGCCGACAGCAGCCTCGCAAAAAAAGTGACAGATTTTCTTAATGAAACCTATCCTGATAAAGTAGAAGCGGTTCTTGATGATCCAGATAACACACAAATGAAGTTAATCGAAACTATACTTATTGGGATTTCCGCTCTAATTTATATTATCTCCATTATATTTGCCTTGATTACAGTGAGTATGGTTTGTATGCGAAGTTTTTTAAGAGAACGAATAGACATTGGAATTTACAAAGCACTTGGATTCACAGTCCGACAACTCCGGCTGCAATTTTCTTTCCGTTTTCTTACAGTTTCCGCTATAGGATCTACCTTGGGTGTAATATTTTGTATTTTCTTATGTCCCTCTATGATGAAATTACTCCTGCGGGGACTTGGAATTACGAATTTCACCACCGATTATACTCTTGGTGTTATCGTTGTTCCAGTTTGTGTTATATGCTTTTGCTTTTTCTTGTTTGCTTATCTGGTTTCAGGTAAAATTAAGAAAGTCGAAGTCAGAGAATTAATATCAGAATAAAATAATAAATGATTTCCAAAACGAGGCCATTTGTACTTTTGCCCCTCTTTTGGAAATCATTTTATCAAAACAACAGGTAGTTTACCTATGTATGCTTTAATTGTTACAATACTGGCATATCATACTTTTGCTGCATACTGTATGCGGACAAAGTACATCCTTCCTGCAATATCTGCCTTCCTTAAAATATAACTCTTTCCCCAACTGGAAACCACCAAATTTCCGTCTTCATCTATATCACACAGATTCATATAATGCCATTCATCCACATATATCTTTTTTCTACGTTCATCTAATAAAACAAAATTCTTCGTCATAACAATGATATAGGTGTCCTTCTCTCTCAACTGTCCAGACTTCACCTTCAACATTGTGTCCATCTTAGCTTTTAATTGATATTCTTTTGTAAATCTTCGAAACTGGCTCATCATTTGACCAATTGTCATTCCATAATTATTTTCATCTGCCATACAGTAAAAATGGAGAAGCAAAAGATCTGCATTACTCTGCCCTTTTTGGTCATACATCGAAAACCCAAATGTCTTCATAAAGCAATAACTATTATTTCGGAAAAAGTGTATTAACGTAGCCACAATTGCTGCATATCCACATCCATCCTCCGACAATTCGTACAATACAAGACGGGCATCATCCAAAGAATATTCTGGAAAATATTTATGTATCACAGACAGATATTCCGCCATTTTTTCATTTTCATTCCAATTGCCGATTAGCCTTTTTTGAGAACACCCTTTATAAAAAGTAGCATTCTCCAGTAGCTCCTGTTTTTTATTGGTATATTCCCACACCAGATTATGATAATCTACATGTTCTCTCTCGAAATACTGCTGGCAGGCAGCCTGTATTTCCTCATTTCCTGTCCAAAAATCATAGGCGATGACTACTTCATTTGTAACATCACAGTCGCCAAATGTATTTAACAGGCTTAATGCCAGCTTAACAACATATTCACTATGATCTAATAATAATTCTTTTACCAAATATGAATTAATATTCCAGAGCCTGTGATATGAAATATTTTCTAATGCAGCACGTCTGCGATAGTAATCCTTGTTTCTAAGTTCATTTTTCAATAGTTCAAAGGACTTCCAATTTTCCTTCCATGCAAGTGCCCTTAAACACACCACATAATCTTTCATTGGTGCATCCAGTCCCTTTTTCAGTTCTTTTATACTGGCATCATACGGCACTTCAACACCATTAATGTTAGGGGCTTTATAAAATTCTCTCATTTTTTATTTCCTGTTACTTTTTCCACCCGAATATGTTGAACAGGCACTGTGGTATCATTGATAGGTAAAATATTTACTTTCATTTTTTTCAATTTTTTTAATACAGTTGGTAAAGTTTTTACCGTCATTTCTTTTCCAGTACCATCATGCATCAAAACCATTGCATTATTATAAGTCTTTACACCCGAAATTACATTACTTACCATTTGTTTTTTTGTTAACTTTTTGCCTGTGGCATCACCATTAATTACATTCCAGTCAAAATATGTTAATCCCTGTGCATCCACATAACGAATTACTTTCTTCATACCTATTTTACTAACAGTATTGCTGCTTCCTCCTGGAAATCTTAGATATTTTGGTCTCTCTCCTGTCACATCAAATAATAAATCACTTAATTGTGTAATATCTTTCTTATATGCACCAAGTGTTTTATAAATTTTATCATATTGGTGCGTATAGGAATGCATGGCAAGAGTGTGTCCATTCTCATAAATTTGTTTATACATTTTTTTTGAAAACTCATCTGTTTTCCCAATCACAAAAAAAGTTGCCTTCACATTATATTGATCTAATATACTCAAAATTTCTTCTGTATTTTGGCTTGGTCCATCGTCAAAGGTCAAATAAACTTTCTTCCCCTTGATTTTTGTTTGATCAGCTTCTCTTTCCTTTTTAGGATTTGCTGTTTCTTTCACGGTTTTATCAGGAGAAGCAGATACTGTATTTTTTTTCGGAGCAGCACGTATAACAAAATCATCATCTTCTTGTTCACCAACTGTTACTGCTTGCTCATTCATCCCTGTCGTTTTCATAAACCTTGTCATACAATAAATCAAAGGTATCAATAAAAAAAATGCTACAATGATAATAATTGTTTTTTGAGATCCTCTTCTTTTTTTATGTTTATTTGACCGTTTTCTAACAGCATTTCTCTTACCGTTCATATATAATCATTCCTTTCTATTCAAGAATGCCTTCTGCATTCTTATGTATCCTTTCTTCTTTTGTCTCTGTACAATATGCTCTCATAACACTTTCATAGTAATTAAATAACTATAATATACTACTGTTGTGTATCATTTTTGTATCACTACAATGCTAACACCCCTTTCTAATCTGGCTTTCACATAAAATATTATAACGATTCAGCAGCCTCTACACAATATCTAATTTTTCATGGGGAATCTTCACCTGCTTATAACTGGGATTTCTTTTTAAAATTTCTAATAATATCTCTTTTGCCTTATCTAATTCATTTTCTTTGATTAAAGCTTTTGCATATATAAAAGAAACTTTATCACTTTTTGGATTTGTGTTATAAGCTAATGTAAGAAACTGTCTTGCCATATCTTTCTGGTTTATACCATTATAACATTCGTACAACTTTTCGTATGTTTTATAATGTATCGCTATTTTTAATGATATTATAAGATATTTTATGGCATTTTGGTACTCTTTTTTACTTAGATACTCATCTCCTAATCTATAGTAATAATAACTGTCCTTTTCACTACTTTGTTTATCATCATTCATTCCAATACCCCTTACAATTTCTGTACCATTTATAGGCATTTTCAAATGTTTCTATTTTTGACACAGAAATCATGTCACTTTTCTGATTACAAATTTCCTGTTCAATCAGTTTATTATATTTGTAGCTATCTATTTTATAACTATTGCTATTATTCTTTTCATTAAGGTAACATAATATGTAACCAATATATAACAAAAGAAATGTCTCTTCATCTTGTTTATCATCTATTAGGGTTTTTATCAATTCTTCTGTATTTCCTGCAAAAATATTACAATATGCTAAAGAATCTTCCATCCACTCTGCCGAATATAATTTTGTGATATGGCAAACCTTGCAGTTCCCAAGGAGGTCCTATACTTCCAATTTTCTTATTATTCATATAGTAAACTATATTTCCTGGATGAAACTCAATTTTTAATATTTCGTTTGTTCCTATTGGTGTTATAAATGTAGTTGGATTTTCCAGATAACCATCTGAGTCTTTCAAAATACCATTATAATAGCCTGTAAAGGTATCCCACCAACTAATTTCGACGTTTTCATTTTCTTCTATAATATCTGACACGGAAAAACCTATACTTTCATTATATGAATTTGGATAACTCAAACAAAAATAATTTAGCCAAAAATTTGTATTTTCTATATGAATTTCTTTAAGAGTTATCATATTTTCTTCCTTTTGTGTAACTGTTCAGAACCATGAACAGTTACGTTCTAAGCCTATGAAAATTCGCCTTCAGCGAAGGGCTTAGAACAATCAAAATTTATATTTTGTTACGTAAACACGCAGTAAATGCGTGTTTCTACCTGAATAGTTACCCTTTTGTTATATATATATCAATCAAATAGTGGTCTTCATCTCTCGAATCATTTCCGACTTCTAAAACTTTCTTGGATTCCATATCCACAAGTATAAAATTTTTATCTTTATGAATCCACATACTTTTCACTGCCTCATAAACATTATTAATTTTGGTTGTTGCCCATATACCACCTTCCTCCAATAAAAAATACTTTTTTCCCTCATGAAGCTGAAATTTCTCTATAATCCATGCATAAATTTGTTCTTGTGGAGCATCTGTTGAAATTTTATAATCTGCAGATATATCAAATGAAAAATGTGTTGCCCGGTATTCAGAAAAAACTTCTTCTAATGCTGGTTTGGTATCCTCTCCAAATATTTCAAGAACTTCAAGCCCTTGCCCATTTATATATTTCAATCTGTTTTTGGCGTTCTGCATTGCCTTTTTTCTATCTAAAAGTATTCTTTTTTCTTCAGTCATAACTTTTAAGCCTTTCTTATGTTGTATCTGTTCAGTACCTGAATAGTTACCTTATGTGTAACTGTTCAGAACCATGAACAGTTACGTTCTAAGCCCATGAAAATTCGCCTTCAGCGAAGGGCTTAGAACAATCAATTTTTACTTTTTCTTACGAAACACGCAGTAAATGCGTGTTTCTACCTGAATAGTTACCTTATGTTTTCTATTTTATACTTACATGTCATCTTTGACAACACTACCAAAATAAAATGACCATGCATCACAAAATTCTTCTGCAATTTCTGGTGCCAATTCTAATATGCGTTTCTTAAGTGGTCCTTGAATAAATTCCTGCATATCTGTTTCAATCTGATGAAATAATACCTCTAGTTCTTTATCTGTATATATTATTTTTACAATCTCTATCTCTTCACTTGCCTCTATGTTATCCTTATTTATTTCTTGGAGTATGGAAATATCGTCTGAGCAGACAATGGTTTTATCCTCTTCATAGATACAAGTTCCCCAAGGATCATGTCCCAGCCAAGGTCATTTTTTTGCTTTAATATCATTTACAATTTCCTTCCATTGTTCTAAACCGCAACAACAACTAGGCGTTATTATTTTTTCATCCTCTTGAAATAACAATCCTCCTGACATTGCTACATTATTTTCTTTCATTTCCTGCATTAATGCAATTAAACTCCCTGCTGGATTTACCGACAAAGGAATGTCATTATATCCCAATAATCCATAAAGCAATGCATCAACCTCTGCCGTTGTGCATAAACCTGTTACTTTTACAAGCTGTATCGAAACATCTTCTGTCAGCCAGCACAGACATTTATAATAAAACTCCGTTGCCACGATTTTAATTTCCTTCATTCTTTCTCTCCTATGCCTGTTCATCTTCACTCCAATCATGGACTTTTTTACCATTAATTTTAAGAGTGGAACTCCGTAGTATATTCTTTCCTTTTAGATTTTCAAATAATGAATAATATGCTTTTTTAAACTCTTCTCTATCATCCCAACATAATTTTTCATTTTCTAAATTTATATTGACTATAGGAAAAATCATTCCCTTGTGTTCTTGCCATTCTTCTATTTCATCTTTCCAATATGCAGATAAAAAACCTTTCCACGCACTTCCATAAGCGGATTCTAATAACCTTTTATTTACTTTAGAATCAGGCGAAAATAAACAAAGTTCCCCCGATTGTTGATCGTCAATATATAACTGTCCACATTTTGGACATTGATAAATCAGTTTCGTAATATGACTTGCTCCATAAATCTCATTAACAAGTTTTTTTCTATCTTCCTCGTTTGATTGTATTGCTTCACTAACTAAATCAAGAAAATCAAACCAATCTTGGTCAGAAAATACATGCCCCTTATAAGATAAATAATCTGTAGTATCATGTATTCTATAATTACATTTGCACTGAATCCACACTAAAAAGTCCTCCTTTCTTATTTATAATTTCTATATATTTACTCTTTTTAGGTAGCATCATTTGACTGATACGATTTTATAATAAAATAATTTCATTTAATGATGCTGCAATCATTTTTTCTGCCAAAACTTCTGGATTCTCATCTGTCATAATATATTTCATAACATCCACTATGGGAAGACTTTTATGCAATAACTCAACATAATATTCTGTCTTATTGTCCTCTCCATTTATAAAACTTTCCTTTATTATTTTTATGAGTGCAGCAATTTCCTCTTTTTCTAAATCTCTGATACAAGGTGGTTCTGGTGTTAATGTAACTTGTGCCAATATATCTAAATCAGTCCATCCCCAATATTCTGCAACCTCTTCTGCACTATGTTGTTTATTTGTAATGGAATTCAGTTTTTCCAATTCTTTACTATGATCTTTCATATTCTCTGCAATTGCATCAATTAATTCTTTTACTTCTTCTATCTTACTAAAATCAATGATAGGAAATTCTAATTCTGTTCTCATTTTTTACCTCCCATAATATTCTCCATTATATTCCATATAACCCATAACTTCCACGTACTCTATATGATAAGGCATATATACACTTTTACTTTCAGGTGAGATATTTTCTAATAATTCTATGGCTGCATCTATCATTTCATCTGTAGAAAAAACAGATTTACACAAATATCCACTTAAAAGAGCTGAATCACCTTTATATTTTAAACAAAGAAAACCATATCCTGAATCAACCATAACATAATCATGAATTTCCTCTTCTTTTTGTTCCTTAGAATCATCATAAAATCGTAATATTACATCCTTTCCGTTTTTAAATATGTCTACTTCACATGAAAAATCTTTATATATAAATCTATTTGCCATGACACCTCTTCTCCCTTAAAATATCCTGATAACTTTATACTTAAAATGTAACTGTTCAAAACCATGAACAGTTACGTTTAAGCCCATGAATATTCGCCTTTGGCGAAGGGGCTTAAACATTTTAAATTTTACTTTTTCTTACGAAACACGCAGTAAATGCGTGTTTCTACTTGAATAGTTCCTTAAAACTACTTTGCAAAATACATACTCTTCCACTAATTACAATCTGCTCGTTTTTGTTAACCATTCAGCCATACAGTTTCTATTATTTGCCTTATTATTTCTCTTATACAAAATCTCATTTTCATTTAATTCTTCATTAATGCTATCAGTAATTAAAACACATGTCATACCTGCTGGCATAAAATCAAACTCTGCACCATAAGCATGAAATCCCTTCACCTCTACAAGCGTACCTTTGGAAGTATTAAGAATATTATCTATCTGTAGGTCCTCAAGCACCCTTCCACTAATTGCCATCTGGCCGCTATCCAAAACAATATGGTTGCGTTTCATATAATCAATTAATTCCTCAAAATTTTCATTTATTTCTTTGTCGCTGTATGCATACTGATATATATCAAACGCCGCACACTCAGCATCATCCCAATCATCATTTACCCACTTTATCCAGTATTCCGGCATATCATCCCAATCATCATTTACCCACTTTATCCAGTATTCTGCCATTTGTGCGATGCGTTTACTATCCGACTTACATTGTGATTCAAAGAATTGTAAAACCTCCTCCTCCCCAAGCCATATTCCAAGATTCTCAAATGCTTTATATAATGTCTCATTGTCCCATGAAAGATTATTCAATACTATGACTTCTTCAATTCCCTTCACTATTCTATCCTCACACTCTTCTGGCATACATGTTAAACAATCTAATATACACCAATAAATGGAATTGTCAATTTTCTTTATTTTTAATATTTCAAAAAAATAATCTAAGTATAAAGCCGATGGATGAACCACTGCTGCTGTTTCCCAATATATTTCATCCTCCCAATCTTGGTTTTCAATAGCAGATTTAAAATATTCAGCAATCTCACCTTCCGCATTAGTCACCTCACGCAATTTATCCATAAATTTATGATTTAATCTGTCATATTCTGATACCATACTCCTTTTCCCCAAATACTTTAGTTGTGGTTTATATATTTTTATTATATTACTTACACAATTCAATATAATCTCAAAACACTGACTTAAGTTCCTATAAAATTCTTCATAATCCTGTGTTTCGGACAAACCAGAAACCTGTCCATCTCCAGCCTCTATAATTCTCCATGAGCCATCTTCCAGTTCTGCATAGTCAATAGTATAAAAGCAGCCAGGTAATGCCTTATATTTCTCTAATAATTCTTGTGGTGGTGCAGGAGTATATGTA
>JAAVHR010000146.1 GCA_014799595.1 Clostridiales bacterium
ACGAATACAGTTGGTGATTGCGAGAGTGCGTAGCACGTAGCAATCAACTTTCATTTAAAGTCTTCAAACCAAACGTCTATATTTCGTGCAAGCTTGCTTGCAAAGAAATATAGACATTTGGCTGGCTAAACTGTATGAGTATGTAGGGCGGCAGCCCGAAATACGAATACAGTTAGTGATTACGGGAGTGCGTAGCACGTAGCAATCAACTTTCATTTTTCTTACGAAACACGCAGTAAATGTGTGATTCTACATGAATAATTACTAAAATGAATAATTACTAAAGAAGTAATTATTCAAGGTTCGAAAGAGTTACAAGAGAACAACAGATAGGAGAAGCAGCATGGAAAAAAAAGCATTTAGGGAACTGGTACAAAAAAAGATTGTAATACTGGATGGTGCAACCGGTTCAAATTTACAGAAGAGTGGCATGCCTGTGGGTATTTGCCCGGAACAGTGGATTATTGAAAACAGCCAGATTATGAAACAATTACAGATAGACTATATTAAGGCAGGAACAGATATTTTATATGCCCCTACCTTTACCTGTAACCGTATTAAATTAGAAGAATATGGGTTACAAGATCAATTAGTGAAAATGAACCATCGGCTTGTGGAGATTTCAAAAGAAGCTGTGGCAGAGTGTGGATGCCAGGAAAAAGTTTTCATTGCTGGAGATCTTACCATGACAGGGCAGCAGTTATATCCGGTTGGTAAACTTCAATTTGAAGAATTGGTGGAAATTTATAAAGAACAGGCAGGAGTATTGGTAGAAGCAGGTGTAGATTTATTTGTGGTGGAAACCATGATGAGCTTGCAGGAGTGCCGTGCAGCAGTTCTTGCCATAAAAGAAATTTGCAATTTGCCAATTATGGTTACTTTGACTTTTAATGAAGATGAGAGAACATTGTTTGGAACAGATGCTAAGACTGCAGTGGTGGTACTGCAAAGTCTTGGGGCAGATGCGGTGGGGCTAAATTGTTCCACAGGACCAGACAAGATGCATCAGATTGTAGAAGATATGCGTAGTGTGGCAAATATACCATTGATTGCAAAACCCAATGCAGGACTTCCAGAGTTAAAAGATGGTGAGACAGTATTTGATATGGAACCACAAGAATTTGCTGAGGAAATGGAAAAATTAGTAGAAAAAGGAATTTCCATTGTAGGTGGATGTTGTGGAACTACCCCAAAACATATAAGCCGTATGAGAGAATTGGTGGAGAAAAAAGCAATTCCACAGATTTCTAAGGAAAAAGTCCGTGCTATTACCACAGAAAGAAAAACAGTGGAAATTGATATCAATGGCAGATTTATGGTAGTAGGGGAGCGTATCAATCCAACAGGAAAGAAAGCTTTGCAAGCAGAATTACGAGAGGGAAAACTGGATATTGTTACTACATTTGTAGAAGAACAGGTGGAGCTTGGGGCAGATATTTTAGATGTGAATGTGGGGATGAATGGAATAGATGAAAAACAAACTATGTTGGATGTTATCAACCATGTAACTATGATTTCTAATATTCCGTTATCCATTGATTCCAGCAGTATTGAAGTGTTGGAAGCAGCACTTCGGATCTATCCGGGAAGAGCCTTGATTAATTCCATATCCTTGGAGAGTGAAAAATTTGAAAAGTTGATTCCTATTGCAAAAAAATATGGAGCTATGTTTATCTTACTACCATTGTCGGATGAAGGACTGCCAAAAGACATTCAGGAAAAAAAAGACATTATTGGTAAAATATTAGACAGAGCATATAGTTTTGGCATGACAAAAGAAGATGTGGTTGTGGACGGGCTGGTGAATACCATAGGAGCCAATAAACGGGCATCTGTGGAATGTATGGAAACGATACAGTATTGTAAGCAGGAGTTAGGTGTGGCAACAATATGCGGACTTTCTAATATTTCTTTCGGGCTTCCAGAGAGACAATTTGTTAATAGTACATTCCTTGCATTTGCCATAAAAGAAGGCCTAACCATGGCAATTGCCAATCCTTCCCAAGATTTGCTTATGAATGTAGCAGTAGCATCAGATTTACTTATGAACCGGGAAGAAGCAGATATCCGCTATATTGACAGAGTATCAAAGAGAAAGTTTACCATGACAGCTGTAGAGACAAAAAATGGCAGCAGTGAAAAAGAACAGATGCATCCCGTATTTGAAGCAGTAGTGAAGGGAAATCGAAAAGGAATTGTAGAAATTGTAAAGAAGGCAATAGAAGAGGGATTTAAGCCTAATGCATTAATTGATGATATATTAATTCCTGCAATTAACCATGTAGGAAAATTATTTGATGAAATGATATATTTTCTTCCACAGCTTATTAGCAGTGCAGAAGCAATGGAGACCGCCATTGACTATTTGGAGCCATTGTTAGAAAAGAAAAAAAATGAAGGAGAAGAGGTAACTATTGTATTTGCTACAGTAGAAGGGGATATACACGATATTGGAAAGAATCTGGTTGTACTTATGTTAAAGAACTATGGATATCGTGTAATTGATTTGGGGAAAGATGTTCCTTCTGATACAATTATTGAAACAGCGAAGAAGGAACATGCAAAAATTATTGGGCTTTCTGCACTTATGACTACTACTATGATGCAGATGAAAGAGGTAGTGGACAAGGTTAAGGCACAAAATCTGGATATAAAAGTGATTATAGGAGGTGCCGTAATTACCCAAAGTTTTGCAGATGAGATAGGAGCAGATGGATATTCTAAAGATGCTCAGGAAGCAGTAGGATTAGTCAAAAATCTATTGTAATAGCCTAGAATGGAGGAAATGTTTGTATGGACAATTGTTATCCAAAAGTAGATGTGGTTATCCCAAGATACAATCCAGATGAAAAATATGATAAATTAATTGAAAGGTTAACCAAACAAACAATCAAACCCAATCACATCTATGTGATGAATACCATAAGTGAAAAAGAAACAGTAGATGTGGACTTAATGCACCAGAATATAGAGAACCTTACTGTAACCAATCTTTCCAAAGCAGAATTTGACCATGGAGGAACAAGAAACAGAGGAGCTTCCATGTCGGATGCAGAATTTGTTATGATGATGACTCAGGATGCAGTACCAGCGGATAAATATCTGATTGAAAAGATTATAGAACCCTTTAAAGATGAAAAGGTGGCGGCTGTTTATGCTAGACAGCTTGCAACATCAGAAGTAGGGGTGGTAGAGAGTTATACCAGAGTATTTAATTATCCAAAGGAAGATTCCGTTAAATCTAAAGAAGATTTAGAGAGATTAGGGATTAAAACTTTCTTTTGTTCCAATGTATGTGCTGTTTACCGGAAAAGTATATATGAGGAATTAGGAGGATTTGTAACAAAAACCATATTTAATGAAGATATGATTCTGGCATCCCGTATAATTGATGCAGGATATTCCATTGCCTATGCAGCCAAAGCAAAAGTATTTCATGCACATCGGTATACTTACAGCCAGCAGTTCAAGCGGAATTTTGATTTAGGGGTATCTCATAGACAATATCATGAAATTTTTTCTAAGGTAAAATCAGAAAAAGAGGGAAAGAAACTAGTAAAAAAAACAATACACTATCTGTGGAAACAGGGGAAACCACTTCTAATTTTGGATTTAATTATGCAAAGTGGGTTTAAGTTCCTTGGTTACCGTATGGGGAAAATGTATGATAAGCTGCCTTTATGGCTGATTCGCAGGTGTAGTTCACAGACAGGATATTGGGATAAGGGAAAGGAGTAACTCAAAATGGCAGAAGTAAGTATAGTAATGGCAACCTATAATGGGGCTGCCTATTTAGAGGAACAGATAGAATCTCTCTTTAAAAATACATATACTGACTGGATATTAGAAGTGACTGATGATGGTTCGACAGACAAAACACTGGAAATTTTAGATAAATATCAGCAAAGCTATCCTGATAAAATAATTTTTTATAGTAATTATGAACAATTAGGAGCAACCAGAAATTTTTTAGAGGCGGCAGTCCGGGCTAAGGGAAACTATGTTATGTTTTGTGACCAGGATGACGTATGGCTGCCAGATAAAATAGAAAAAACACTGGCATTTATGAAAGAAAGAGAAAAAATTGCAGGAAATGTGCCGGTGGCAGTTTTTACAGATGCAAAACCTGTGGACGCAGTTCTTCGTACGATTCATGAATCTTTCTTTGACTATAATGTGTTAGATGTGACAAAGACCGATCTGCCACATCTTCTTATAGAAAATAAAGTAATTGGATGTACTACCATGGTAAACCGCAATTTATTAAACCGCATTACAGATTTTCCGAATTGTGCCAGATTTCATGATTGGTGGGTGGCATTGATTGCATCTGTTTTTGGTGATTTAGCATATTTAGATGAAGTAACTATGCTCTACCGCCAGCATGGTAGTAATGTGGTAGGAAGCCAGAGTTTCTTTTCTTATTTGATAGACAGAATAAAAAATATAAAAGTCCAAAGAAATGCTTTAATCAAAACAGAGAAACAGGCATGGGAATTTTATGAGATTTACAAAAAGTATATTTTAGAAGAACAGGCACAAATATTACAGGATTTTGCATATATACATGGACAGAATTGGATAGAAAGAAGAGATCGTTTATTCCGGCATGGTTTCTGGAAAACAGGAAAGGCAAGAAATATAGGAGTATTTTTCTTGATATAGGTGATAGTGAGTATGACAAATAATTCTAATGGAAACAGACAGAAACGGCAAGGTGTTTCAATACCAGATTTTAAAAGAGAAACAGAAAGAGAATATCAATATGCCCAAAGACCTAACCGGCCTGATTTAAGAGAAAAGGAGACTAGGCAGGAATATCAAAGAAGAAAGAGGGAAGAGGAGATTCAAAAAAGGAGTACAAACAGAACCCTCAATTCCCAAGCTTCTTCTGCACCCAAAAGCGTAAAGAGTAAAACCACCAGTCAAAAGAGAAAAAAACGTAAATTATATAAAAATATCCTAATGGTATCTATGCTGTGTGTGGCAGTTCTGTTAGGACATCTTCTTGGAAGGGTACATGCCCAAGTTAACCGGGTGTTGAATCAGAAAAAAGAAAGCGAAATCCGTTTAGATGAAGTTGTAGTGGATGAAAGTCAATTAGATTCAGATGACCAGATAATTAATATTCTCCTTGTGGGAGCTGATAAAAGGGAAAGCTGGTCGGAGGCAGGGCGATCAGATGCAACGATGATAGCAACCATAGATAAAAAACACAAAAGACTAAAATTGACTTCTCTAATGAGAGATATGTATGTAGAGATACCAAACCACGGAAAAAATAAATTTAATGCAGCATATTCTTATGGTGGAATTTCTCTTTTATATCAGACCATAGCTTATAATTTTGATTTAAAAATTGATGGCTATGTATTGGTAGATTTTGCAGCATTTACTAAGGTAATTAAAAGTCTTGGCGGTGTAAAGATTGAACTTACAGAGGCAGAGGCAAATTATTTGATTAAAGCTTACAAAAAAGGAACAGAGACAAAGGTAAAACCTGGTATGAATAATCTAAACGGAAAGCAGGCACTTGCTTATACCAGAATACGTCAGGATGCAGAGGCGGATTTTGGCAGAACAGCAAGACAGAGAAAAGTATTACAATCCTTGTTTACGAAGATGAAGACAAAATCTTATAGCCAGCTTTTACAATTATCTGAAACCGTTATGCAAAATATTACAACAGATCTTAGCAATGAGAAAATTTTTTCATATATGGCAGATGTAATAAAAATGGGGACTACAGAAATAGACCAACAGAGAATACCTCTAAATAATACTTATTCTGCAGAGAGAATAGGAGGAATGGAAGTACTGGTTCCGGATTTAAATAAAAACAAAGAAGCACTTTGGAAATTTATTTTTGAATACGATGGAACAGATTCGAGCGTAAAAGCTCATTGACAAAGTTTTTTGAAATTGGTAGAATAAAGGGAAGTGGATTACAGAGTTTATAGAATTCTGTAAAAGTAACATACACAGAAAGGACTTGTACAATATGAGAAGAATGGTTTTGTCTATTTTGGTGGATAACACCGCAGGTGTATTAAGTCGAGTTTCCGGTTTGTTTAGCCGTAGAGGTTACAATATTGACAGTGTGTCAGTTGCAGAGACAGAGGATCCATTGTTTTCCAGAATGACAGTGGCTGCAACAGGTGAAGAACATACCTTGGATCAGATTAAGAAACAACTGCAAAAGTTAGAGGATGTAAGAGAGATTACAGAACTGTCAGATGGAGCTTCTGTATGCAGGGAACTGGTACTTGTAAAAGTTCAGGCAGATGCCGCAAAACGTCAGGAAGTAATATCTGTTGTAAATATTTTCCGGGCAAATATTGTAGATGTGGCACCAGAATCTTTGATGATTGAGATGACAGGAAATCAGGCAAAGGTAGATGCCTTTATCCGTTTGTTAGAAGGATTTGAAATTTTAAGTCTGGTCCGCACTGGAGTAACCGGACTGACCAGAGGACATGGAGATGACATTGCTGGAATATTAGATTAAATAGACTTTGGTAATAAATGCAACTAGCGAGTCACGAGACGAAAAAGACCATGGCAGTATAACTAGAGCATTTTAATTATATTAAAAACAGTATCTGTTCAGTACCTGAACAGATACGAGATTTTAGCCCATAAAAATTCGCAAAGCGAAGGGCTAAAATCTTGTAAAACTCGGATTTGTCAAGCAAATCCTCGAGTATGTTCTGAACA
>JAAVHR010000147.1 GCA_014799595.1 Clostridiales bacterium
CCTCATTCATGAGGGAATTGCACACTTTGCGTGCCAGATGTGTGTTGCATGTTTTTTGCAACAATATTCCTTATGCATCTGTGCACATCCTAAGCGGAGCGTTTTTACTTTATAGGACGAACTTTCCTATAAAACGATCATGCCTCGCAAGCGAGGCATCACCATGAATGAAAGTTGATTGCTACGTGCTACGCACTCCCGCAATCACCAACTGTATTCGTATTTCGGGCTGCCGCCCTTCATAGTAAGTAAAAAAAGAGCCATTTGTGATGACTCTTTCATTGATTCATATTCTTGTTTATGCTCTGCAAGATTTTTATATTACATCATTCCAACCATTTTTAAAACCCAATAAATTACTCCAAGAATCCAGCTTGCAAATATTCCATACAAAATAACCGGACCTGCAATCGTGAAAATCTTACAGCCGATACCAAAAACCTGGCCTTCTGCCTTAAAATCTATAGCAGACGATGCTACCGAATTGGCAAATCCAGTAATTGGTACTACAGTTCCTGCACCTGCAAACTTTGTTAATCTTGGATATATATTTAGTCCTGTCAGGATTACGCTAATGGTAATCAATGTAATTGTGGTATATAAACCAGCATCTTTCTCGTTTGCTCCCATGGAACCATACCAATTAGTAAATATTTGCCCAATTGCACATATAATTCCGCCTATTAAAAAGGCTTTTCCAATATTTTCCAAGCAATTATGTGTTGGTGTTACCTGCTTTACATATTGATTATATTTTTTGTCTCTCTCATTAGAATTTTTTTCTTGTAATACATCCTCTATCTTTATCTGCTCTTTTGCCATAATCATTCTTCCTTTCTATTTTATAAGTAATCCAAGAACACCTGTAACTTTAGTCATGGAATGAATTGGTATTTTGAGTTGACAACTTGTCTTATACATGATATGATTATTTCAATTATAATTACATTGACAATTGGATATATATAGTTGCACATAGAAATCGAATATGAAAAAACCAAGCTCCCTTCTGTGCGTAAAATATCCAAGGTCCGAATGTATATCATGTTCGTGTGAACCGCAGGAACTGTGGGGATAGCTTAGTGTATCTGGCTATGTTGATAGCCTTGGCTAAGAATCTCATGGCTTTAGCCATGAGAGGTTCAAAACAGGAATTACCATTTGATAAAATGACCCTAAGGCTTTTCCAATTGCAATTGCTGTAATTATAATTGGCAATCCAACCTTTAGCTTAATTCTCCTTGAAAAAATTGGTATAATATTTAGTACTTCTGCTAATGCCATAGCAAAACATCCCACATAAATACCACAAAAAATACCATATATTCCAAGCCCTACATACCCAACAGGAATCCTCATAGGAAATAGATATAAAACATTTCCAATTAGTCCACCAGCAATCACCATATTTTCATATTGCCAGGAAGCCCATGCTGTGTGTGTTCGTCCTGCTAATCTTGGCAATACTCCAATCATAACAATAAAAGCGAAAGTACCTCCTGCAATGGATAATCCACCTGCAAGCCCAATAGAAATTAATATTAAATACTTAATGAGCATCTATTGTCTTCCCCTCTCTGGAGGCATTTTGTATCAAAGCCTTATTCGTATCCTCCTCGTATGTCCTCATTTCTACCTGTAATGGTGTAGGATCGTTACAAGTTGCCTTTCTGGAAAAATGATTAAAGAACACAGTAATACCGATTGGTAATCCAATACAATATGCAATCTCCACAACTCCGTTACTGGATGCCTCTTGTCCCAGAACTAATTTATAAGTTTTATCAAAAATATCTGCAACACTAACATCTGCATTAAAAGTCATAATCGAAAAGGCAGACCCCAATAATATAATTGCAGCGACAAAAACTGCTTTTACATACTCCCACTTTTTTCCTTTTTTTTCTGGTACTATATAGGAAATAATAAAATCTTGTTCTCCTAAATTATTGACCTTACATCCTGGATATTTTTTTGAAATCAATTCTATGACTTTCATAATAGACACTATATACTTTGTATTTTCTTTTGCCTGTATAGTCATAAGTTCTGTTTTATTTAGGTCATGAACCATTTTGCTATCAGTACTATACAATTTTGCAATATCACTTAAATATACTTTTTTATTTAATATCTCAATATTTTGTTCTATTTTTATATATAATTCTTTCTCCTGCATTTTCTCCTCCCTTGTATCTATATCAATACCCTTTCGATATTTTCCTTCCAGATAAGTATTCCATCAAAAACATCTGCTGTTTTCGTTCCATATTGTTCAAATAAAAATACAAGTGCAGCCACAATACAAATCGTTAATACCGTTACGAAACAGATTTTTGCTTTCATTTTTTTCCCTCATTTCTTATATATCTTTTTCTCTATTTTGCACTTTTTTATAAAAATTATTCAAAAACTAATTTTCTGATAATCTTTCTCTCATTTTTTGTAATATTTTTTTCTCTAAACGGCTTACCTGCACTTGGCTAATCCCTAATGTTTTTGCAATTTCAGATTGTGTTTTTTCGCCAAAATACCTAAGAGAAATTAATTGGGCATCTCTGCTGTTTAATTCTCCTAATAAAGTTTCTATTAGCATTTTATTTAATACTTTTTCTTTTTCTATATCTTGGCTTCCCTGTTTCTCCAAATTTCCAACCATACCCGGAACACCAGTTACCTGCTCCGATATGGTTACTTCTTTTCCGTCCATTCCATATATGGTTTTATCAATAGATTCTACTTCTGCATTTGCTTCCATGGCAAGTACAATTTCCTCTCTGGTATACCCAGTCCTCTCTTCAATTTCCCCAATATTAGGCATTCTCCCAAGTTCCATACATAACTCCTCTTTTGCCTTTCCAATCTTCCATCCATGCTCCTTTAAGGTTCTGCTTACCCTGACCATACCATTATCCCTAATATGGCGTTTAATTTCTCCAGCTATCATAGGTACTGCATAAGTGGAAAATTCTACCTGATAAGACACATCAAAACGGTCAATTGCCTTTATCAATCCAATACAACCAATCTGAAATAAATCTTCTAACTCATATCCTCGGTTTACAAAACGTCTTACTATACTCCATACCAAACCAGTATTTTTCTCTACAAGGGTATCCCGTGCTTCTTTTTCTCCTCTTTGTGCTGCTTTTATGTATTGGAATACCTCCACATTCTGGCTCAAGTCTCTCCCTCCTAACCATAGATACGTTTTGACATTTTTACTGTTGTCCCTATATCTGGCTCTGATATCACTTCTATATCATCCATAAGAGTTTTCATAAAAATAAAACCCATTCCCGATCGTTCTAACTCTGGTCTTGTGGTAAACATAGGTTCCATTGCTTGTTCCACATCACCAATACCAACACCTTTGTCCATAATCGTAATATGAAAATCATTTCCTTCTATTTTACATTCCATAAAAATTTTTCCCTCTCCCATTTGGTAGCCATGAATAATACTATTGGTTACGGCCTCAGAAACTACTGTTTTTATATCATCTATTTCCTCTAAATTAGGATTTAACTGAGTAGCAAAAGAAGCTGCTACAACCCTTGCAAAACTTTCATTTTCTGATTTACTGTCAAATTCCATACTCATTTGATTTGTCATTTTTCTAATTCCTTTCTTGTCTATATTCTATTTGGCAACTGTTCAGAACCATGAACAGTTATTCTATTTGCTTCATGCCATCCTCTATATTTTCACAACGCTCTACAATTTGATACAGTCCTGACATACGCAGAATACGGTCTACACTCTTTTGTACTCCTGATACTAATACTTGTCCTCCATTATGCAATATCTTTTTATACCGTCCCATAATCATACCAATTCCGGCACTATCCATAAAATCAACTCCTTCAAAATCAAAAACAATATTTTTTACATAATTTTTTGAAATAATTCTATCCGTATCTTCTTTTAATCTATCAGCATAGTGATGGTCAATCTCTTTTCCTAAATGTATTACAAGACAATTTCCTTTGAGTTCATACTTACTTTTTTGCATTTTGCATCCTCCTTCATTTTTATAAGCGGTTACACTTTCCTAAAAGAAAAAAAGAAAACAATTACCTATTAGCAATTGTTTTCTTTTGTATCTATGCTTACTTTTCAATTATCCTCAATTATTCTTCTTTTAGTTCTTCCAATCTTCTGGTTGCTTCACTTACTCTTGGTCCGTTCGGATAATCATTAATAATCATTGAATAATATTTCTTCGCATTCTTGGTATCATTCAATCTTTGATAGCTTCTTCCAAGGTAATACATTGCATTCACATTACTCTTATCATACTTTAAAGTAAGTTTTAATGTCTTTACTGCATCTTCATAAGCACCTCTGGTATAAAATGCATAACCTTCCGAATATTTCTTTTTAGACATGTTCGGGAATGTCTTTTCCTGAATCATCGCATATAAGCTCTTTGCAGACTTGCTTTCAAATTTGCTTACATCCACTTTAAGCAATGTTTCTGCTGCACCATCCATATCTTTTTCTATATACTTACTAATTCCACTAAACAGTTTTTCATAAATTGTTTCATCTACCGCTTCTTCTTCTACTTTTTTAATTTGTGCTTTTAATTTTTTAACTGTTGTTTGTAAGTCTTTCTTATCATCCTCCAGAGTTAAAATCTCCGCTGCCATTCTTGTCTGCTCTTCACCTAAAGCAATTGCTTGTGTGTTATACTCTGCACTAATTGACTTCCTCATATTGGGTACAACCAGAAAACTTACTGTCAAAATACCTACAATTAAACCAATTGCCAGATATATCAATGACCATTTACTAATCTTGCCATCCCGGATAACTGGCTCTGGAGAAAAGAATTGTGGTTCTTCTACATTATTTTTTGTAAGATTCTTTCGCATCGTCTCTTTATCCAGACGTACTGCATTTGGACTCACTCCAATCTCTGATAAATACTTAAGTGTTACTGTATTATTAATATCTATCTTTTGTGCCTTTCTTAGACACTTGGCAGCTTTTTCATTTTCTCCCTGATTCATATATAACAATGCTAATAGCTGATGTGCTGCTATATAGTGAGGTTGACCTGAAATTACTTTTTTTAATTGTATAATTGCTAAATCATAATTCCTACTTTTTGCTTGGGACAGAGCATAATTATACTTTTTAATGGTTTGATTTGTATTATGCAGCTTTGATGGATTATTTTGTATCAAATCAATATAGTAATCTGCTTCATTATTTTCCTCTTGGTAATTCTTACTAAGAACCCATTCACTTAATGCCTGAATAGTTTCTCCCATCTCATGATATATCAATCCCAATAAATTTCTGGCATTGGTATTTTTCTTATCTAATTGCAGACTCTTTCTAAGAGAAACAATTGCACCGGACAAATCCCTGACATGTGCTTTCATCAAACCGTCATTATAATACTTATTCGATAAACTTAATATTCTTCTGTAACTTACCAAATCTTCCTTACATTTATCACAACGTTTATTCTTAAACAATAAATATGTTCCACACTTTGGACAATTCATAATCTTTCCTCTTCGTCATATAAATATTATTCAACCTTAACTAATCCTAATCAATTAATTGTTATTGCCTTTTTCTTTCATTAATTCATGCAACAAGTCTAAGATATCTACCGAATCCCCTTGACAAATTGCATCTTCGGCCTTTTCAATTTCCAAGCTAGGCTGAAACTTTTCTAATTCTTCTTCAAAATTAAGCATAATCTCCTCAACTTTCATTCATGATACCACCATAGACAACATGGGGTGTTTATATGTAGAAAAGAGCCGCACATAAAACCGAATACTGTGTGCGGCATATCTGTTCAGTACCTGAACAGATACGAGATTTTAGCCCATAAAAATTCACAAAGCGAAGGGCTAAAATCTTGTAAAACTCGGATTTGTTAAGCAAATCCTCGAGTATGCTCTGAACAGTTACTGTACATCTTCTTATACATGATAATGTTTTCGCTACCCAAAAGTCAATAGTTTTCCTAATTTTTTTATTTTGTTTTTTCGCAAGCAATTGATATCTTTCGTCACAACATGACTAAATATTAGAAGTAAAGCCAATTTCATAGCCTTTTTTCTGATATGTACTATTGTAATTTTCTGTTTTAATCCGTTCTGTTATCCCGTTAATGGTAAGAATAACTCCCGGATAAATAGATTTTACCACAATAATTCTTGCATTAGAACACTTACCAATCTTTTCTGCCAATTGTGTTTTTTGTTTTTCTAAATCGGATAATGTCGCTTCTTTTTCAATCTTTAAACGCATAATCATCATTTTTTTCTTTTGTAACTCTGGTGTTAGGTCTTGTTGTTCCATAATTTCTGTCATTTTTTTCAATGCATTGCTATATTTTGCTGTTTCCATAGAAATCTCTTTACATTGATGCTCCAATTGTTGCATTTTTACAAATAAATCCTCTTTCGTTCCTGCTTCCAGACAAGTTTTTGTTCCTGCCATATTTCCAATTATGGTTGCTTCAATTTCTCTTAAAGCAGAAACTTTTCCTCCTACAATAATTCCAAATCTTCCAGCCACTTGAATTGTATCTCCACACTGGATATCACAATTCATAATAGCATTCGCAGAAACATTACCTTTTGCCTCAATAGAAACCTGCTCAAAAAATTTACCAGATACATTACCTCCTGCACGAATAATGCCCTTTCCATTTCCCTGCATTCCATTCTTTAAAACAACATTTTTTCCTGCAATTAAGGTAGCCGCCTCTACACAGCCATTCACCTCAATATCTCCTTGTACATTTACTTGTGTTCCTGATAAAACATTTCCATGAATCACTACATCTCCAGTAAAATTTACTCCACCTGTGGAAATAGATACATCTCCATTAATCTCTAACAGGCTGCTAACCTTTAACGTTCTTCCTTTGGCAATTGCCTTTCCTGTTATAGCAGCATAATACAAAGTCTTATCTTCTGAGACAATGAACCCTTTACCCTTTAATGTCTGTAAATCCTTTCCATTTCTTCCAATAATTTCTTCACCACGTACATTCTTTCCATTCTTTGCTTCTGTTGCTGGATGATATCTTACTATTTCCTGATTTTCTTTTACAACAGGTACTTCTCCCATACTCTTATAATCCACAGAACCATCTTTCAATATCTTTGGTTTCACATCCACATCTACATCAAAAAGATATTCGTAGTATCCATCCTTACCATCTTGAGATTCTGTACCTTTTGCAATCTGAAATTCCAGAAAATATCTTTTATCTTTTACAATACTTTCAATGAAAGCCCAGTCAACTCCGTAAACAATCTGCTTTGCGTCTAATTCTTCTCTTATCTGATCCATAGTAACCGGTTCATCACTTTGTGTCTCAATCTTTAGAAATGCATATAATCCATCTGGAGTAATTCGTGTTTCAATCGTGTTTCCATTTTCACTTCTCATAACTATCACCTCCACCTCTGTTACCTATCGCTACTATTATATTATATATAATTATTATACCATTATTTCACATATCTTGCAATGTTTATTCCTTGTGCTAAACCTTCTACTATAAATCTATGTAGTTTCGTATAATTTTCCTATTTCATGAAATAGACTTCTCTCATAAGTATTTTCCTTACAAATTAACCTATAATGATATAAAAATAATAACAGTCCAAACATACTTTTGTATGTCTGAACTGTTACAAAACACTCATGCCTTGTGGACTGCGGCATCACATAAATTTATTCGCATGAGTGTTTTGTAAACGAGGATGCACACAATTGCAAGGTTCTATCTAAAAAGAGTAAATATATAGAAAAATAAGCATCTGGAAAAAATCTCTTCTTTCCAGATGCTCTGTATATTTTTTACACAGTTATTCAAAAACAAACTGTCTGTCTCTTACTTCTTTAACTGAGCTAAACGTTCCTGTACCTGATTCATCATATCTGTATATTTTTCCAACTTAGCCTTTTCCTCATTAATTTTTGATTCAGGTGCTTTGCTGATAAATTTCTCATTATTTAACATTCCATTTACCCGCTTTAATTCTCCAGTAAGACGTTTTTCTTCCTTTTCCAAACGTTCCACTTCTTTTTCAATATCCACAAGTTCTGCAAATGGCATATAAATAGTTGCACCATGGATAACTGTAGAAACTGCATCCTCAGCAATGCCATCTTTATTTTCCTTAATCTGTACTTCACTGGCATATCCTAATGTTGCAAAAAACAGTTTACTGGTTTCAAATATAGTACGTATCTTTTTCTCTTCAGAAACAACAATGACCATTGCTTTCTTACTTGGTGGTACATTCATTTCTGCACGTACATTACGGATTCCTTTTACTGCTGCCTTTATGGTTTCCACAGCCTCTTCGTCTTCTGCATAATTCCATGCATCCTGCCAGACTGGCCATGCAGATATCATAATAGATTCCTGCTCACATTCTCCTAAAGCCTCCTGAAGAGTACAGAAAATCTCTTCTGTAATAAATGGCATATATGGATGTAATAATTTCAATGACTGGATTAATACGGTCTTCAAAGTCCATAAAGCTGCTGCCTTAGTTTCATCTGTATCACTGTATAATCTTGGTTTTACCATTTCAATATACCAGTCACAGAATTCCTCCCATATAAAGTCATAAATCTTTTGTACTGCAATACCAAGTTCATAGCTTTCCATATTGTAGGTAACGTCTTTAGTAAGAGTATTGACTTTAGATAAAATCCATTTATCTGCCTGTGTAAGAGAATCTAAAGTTACAGAATCCAGTCCCTCACTCTTTTCCAAATTCATCATAATAAAACGGGAAGCATTCCATACTTTATTGGCAAAATTTCTGCTTGCCTCTACACGTTCCATATAAAAACGCATATCATTTCCTGGTGCATTTCCTGTAATCAAGGTTAAGCGAAGGGCATCCGCCCCATACTGCTCAATAATTTCTAGAGGGTCAATCCCATTGCCAAGAGATTTACTCATCTTACGTCCTTGGGAATCCCGCACCAAACCATGAATCAATACTGTATCAAATGGTGTTTTTCCAGTATGCTCAAGTCCTGAGAATACCATACGGATTACCCAGAAGAAAATAATATCATATCCGGTTACCAATACATTCGTTGGATAGAAGTAATCAAGTTCTTCTGTCTTATGTGGCCATCCAAGAGTAGAGAATGGCCAAAGTGCAGAACTAAACCAGGTATCCAAAGTATCTGGGTCTTGTGTCAATTTATCATGTCCACATTTTGGACAGGTACATGGACGTTCCGATGTCCTTGCAATAATAGTTTCCCCACAAGAATCACAATAATATGCTGGAATTCTGTGTCCCCACCATAATTGTCTGGAAATACACCAATCACGAATGTTTTCCAGCCAGTGCAAATATGTCTTATCAAAACGTTCTGGCACAAATTTCAATTCTTTATTTTTCAATGCATCTATTGCAGGTTTTGCAAGCTCCTCCATTTTTACAAACCACTGTTGCTTAATCATTGGTTCTACGGTTGTTTTACATCTATCATGGGTTCCTACATTATGAGTATGGTCTTCTACCTTTACCAACAACCCTAATTCATCCAAATCTTTTACCATTTGTTTTCTTGCCACATAGCGATCCATTCCTGCATATTTTCCACCCTTTTCATTGATGGTGGCATCGTCATTCATAATATTTATTTCTTCCAGATTATGCCGTTTTCCAACTTCAAAGTCGTTAGGGTCATGTGCTGGTGTAATTTTTACTACACCTGTTCCAAATTCTTTATCCACATAAGAATCTGCTACTACTGGTATCTCTTTATTCACAAGAGGCAAAATCACATTCTTTCCAATTAAATCCTGATATCTTTCATCGTCGGGATGTACTGCTACCGCTGTATCCCCAAGTAATGTCTCTGGTCTTGTGGTTGCAATTTCTACAAATCTTCCTTCTTCTCCTGCAATCGGGTAATTGATATGCCAGAAATGCCCTGCCTGTTCTTCATGTTCCACCTCAGCATCTGAAATAGAAGTCTGGCAAACCGGACACCAGTTAATAATTCTGGAGCCTTTGTAGATAAGCCCTTTTTTATGAAGTTTAATAAAAACCTGTTCGACAGCCTTTGAACATCCTTCATCTAAAGTAAAACGCTCTCTGTCCCAATCGCAGGAAGAACCCATTTTCTTTAACTGGCTGATAATTGTTCCACCATATTCCTCTTTCCATTCCCATGCTCTCTTTAAGAATCCTTCTCTTCCCAAATCTTCTTTGTCAATGCCTTCCTTTTTTAACTGGTCAATTACTTTTACCTCTGTTGCAATGCTGGCGTGGTCTGTTCCCGGCATCCAGAGTGTATTGTATCCCTGCATTCTTTTAAAACGGATTAAAATATCCTGCATGGTATTATCCAGTGCATGTCCCATGTGTAATTTACCTGTAATGTTTGGAGGTGGAATTACAATAGTAAAAGGTTCTTTGCTTCTATCCACTTCTGCATGAAAATATTTTTTCTCCATCCACTTTTCATATAATCTTCCCTCAATTTCCTGGGGATTATATGTTTTTTCTAATTCCTTTGCCATGTTCATCTTTCCTTTTCTGTTTTTATAAATATAATCATGATACTTTTGTCTTATAGAAAAAATCCGAAGGAATTTCCTAGTTAAACAAAAAACGGCTCTCCATCCAAAAAGGACGAAAAGCCGTGGTACCACCTTTATTTATGACAACTATTGCTGTCACCTCAAAGCCTTTAACGAAGCCACTCGTTGCCTGCTACTAAATCACTTTTTCACAGACACTGTTCCGAAGCTACCTTCCATACCCACTTCTATAAATCATCTTCCAGCAAAGTTACCTTAGTATCTTTAATGATTCTCTCTGTATAGGTTATGCATGTACTCCTCTTCATCACTACATTTTTCAAAGTCTTACGTCTAACTATAATATCTTTTTTCTAATTTGTCAAGGTTGTAAAACTTTTGTTTTTTATTTGTTGTAATAGTTCGTTACTGTTCATAGGTAGTACTTTGCACTTGCTGCAAAGTACGTAAGAATAAGTAGTGGTAGAGAAGAATCCAGCCTTTCGCTGAAAGCGAACTCTTAA
>JAAVHR010000148.1 GCA_014799595.1 Clostridiales bacterium
CATGTGGGAGGAAAGTTCAACAAGTCCACAGCATCTTAAAACAGTATAGCCTAACCTATTGAAAAGGTAAAGAAGAAGGCTATGTTTATATAATACGAGGAAAGTTCGTCCTATAAAGCAAAAACGCTCCGCTTAGGATGTGCACAGATGCGTAAGGGGTATTGTTGCAAATAACATGCAACATGCATCTGGCACGCAAAGTGTGCAATCCCCTCATGAATGAGGGGTTAGGGGAGTTGATGTGGGTTTGTCCACTTGGTTCTTTAATATTATATTGCATAATTGTTAAAAAGTATTGAAAAATGTGAAATAATTTGTTAAAATATTAATATAATTATATGAAGAATATTATTTAATAAGGAAAAAGGAACAGAAAAGGATGAATATGCACAGAAAGATTGTGCTTTTTTAACAAGTAGAGGAGGTTTTTGTTGAATCAAAATATTGGTTTGAATAAATACAAACACAAGGATACCATAAAGGAAGAAACACTAGTTAATAATTTTGTAACTATTCAGGTAGAAACACGCATTTACTGCGTGTTTACGTAGTTCTGAATAGTTACATAACTTTTAAGAAAGGAAGCGAATGTAATGGCAAGAAGAAAAATTTTAAGCTGTGCACTTGCAGCATTGATTGGTTTGTCTGGTATATTCGGAGAAGTGAGTATTGCACCTTCCCATAGTAATCAAGAGGCAATAGCAGCCGTAAAAGAGAGTACAACTGCAAGGAATGAACAACAAGTGGCTGTAGAAGATGCACAGGTAGATGCAGGAAATTATGGATTATGTGATAATACAAAAGATGGTGCAATATTACATGCTTTTTGCTGGTCTTTTAAAACTATCAAGGAAAATATGAAGAGTATAGCAGAAGCTGGATTTACTACGGTTCAGACTTCACCAATTAATGAATGCAATAGTAATTATCCAACAATGGCATTTTGGGATTTGAATCAGATAGATAATAAAAAATATGATGGGCATCAAGGAGCATGGTGGTGGCATTATCAGCCGACAGATTGGGTAATTGGCAATTATCAGTTAGGAACTAGAGATGAGTATATAGATATGTGTGAGGAAGCAGATAAATACGGTGTTAGGATTATTAGTGATGTACTTCCAAATCATACCACACCACAACTTGATGCTGTATCTGATAATCTTGCAAATGCGGCAGGAGGAAAGACTGCGGGAGCACTTTATCATAATTGTGGATTTAATGAAATTCAAAATTATGGAAACCGTTATGAATGTACATTGGGGCAAATGGGTGGACTTCCTGATGTTAATACAGAAAATCAAGGATTTCAGGCATATTATATAAAATTCTGTAATGATGTGGTTGCTTGTGGTGGAGATGGATTCCGTTATGACACTGCAAAGCATATAGGTGTACATAGTGATCCTAAAGATTCATCAAATACCAGAGGAGTAAATGATTTCTGGGATGTAGCAACTGGGCAGAAAGAGGTAAATGGTGTAAAGTTTAATAAACCTGATAATTTCTTTATTTATGGTGAAGTTTTGCAGGATGATGGTATACCGTATGGTGAATATGCTTCCTATATGAATATGACTGCCAGTTCTTATGGACATATTTTAAGAGATAAATTAGGCAATTACAGTTTAAATTCTGGGGACATTAGTGATTGGGCGCATGCAACACCGGATAAAATTGTAACATGGGTGGAATCTCATGATACATACTGTAATGATCATGAATCTGCATGGATGAATGATTGGCAGCTTCGTGCAGGTTGGGCAGTTATTGCTGCCCGTAATAATGGTACACCTTTGTTTTTTTCAAGACCAGATGGTTCTGATGGTAAGTCAAAAAACTATTATGGCAAAAATGTACTTGGTGCAGTTGGAAATGACCAATTTAAGCACCCGGAAGTTGCAGCATGTAATCATTTCCGTAATGCTATGGTAGGAGAATCAGAATACATGAGCAATCCAAATGGCAATGGAAGTGTTTTAGTGATTGAACGTGGAACAAAGGGTGCAGTTATTATTAACCTTGGTTCTGATGTGGCAAATGTGAAATTAAATAAAGTAGCAGATGGAACATATTTAGAAGAAGTAAGCGGAAAACAGGTACAGGTTTCCGGTGGAACTTTAAATCATACCATACCTGGAGGAACTATTGCAGTTGTTTATAGTGGAACACCAATAACAAAAGACCCTTCAGTTTCTGTTTCTAAGGACAGCTCTAATTTTACAGCACCATTTGAGTTAACTTTAACACCAGCCAATGCGGACAAAGCAACGTATTCTATTAATGGAGGAACGGAAGTTGAATTTACAAAAGCAATAAAAATTACAATTGGTGAAGGTTGTGAAATTGGTGATAAAGTAACAATAAAGGTTACTGCAACTGGCGAAGGAGAATCATTTAGTAAAACTTATACATATACAATGATAGATACCCCAGATATACCAGAAGCGAAGATTTATATCCGTGTTAAAAAATCGGATTTCTCCAGTGCACCAAATGCTTATGTATATGTAGATGGAACACCTGCAAAAGAGTTAAATGGAGCTTGGGATAATGCTGGTGCCATGACAGAAGAAGGTGATTATTATGTGTGGTATACAAATGATGCAGAAAGTGCAAAGGTCATCTTTAAGTATGATGGAGGGCAAGATCCAGCAGCAGAAACTCCAGGATATGATATTTCTGGATATATGGAATATGATAAAAGTGCAAAGAAAGTAACAGCATTTACTCCAGCACCTAAAAAAACTAAAGCACCAACACCAACAGTAGATCCAACAACAGAACCTACACCAATAGTAGATCCAACAACAAAACCATCAGAAAAGCCGACAGAAAAACCGACAGAAAAACCAACAGAAAAACCTAGTCCTACTCCGACAGAAGAAAGAGAAATCAATGTTTCAGTAGCCGATAAGAGTAGTTTTGATGAGGAAACTTTAAGTGTAAAAATCACCTTAAGGGGCGAAGATACAGGAACTTACACAGTCGATGATGGACCAGAGCGTAGCTTTAGATCTGGTGACAGTGTTATTCTTGGAGAAGGTAAGATTGCGGATACGGATGTCACCTTAAAGGTAAAAGCCGGAAATAAAACAGAGACATTTACCTACAAGAAAGTGTTTAATCCGGAGAAAGCAGTAGTAAAAACTTCTGCAATTTCCCGTATCCAGAGTTTATTTGAAGTGGTAGCAGAAGCTGCAAAAGTAAATGCTGTTTTGGGAACACCTGATAATGATTACTATGGCACAAATCCAAATAATCAGATGGGAGCTAAGAAGACAATTTCTTCTGCTTCTGATTTTACAGAGGATATGATTATTGCACAGGGTATTGCTAATGATGATCCGGCTGCTTTCAAAGGTACTCATGAAGCACCAAAATTTGATCAATATGCTATGTATGGAGCGTGGGATGATAATAATGTGTATCTTGGTATTCAGTATACCAATGTAATTGATGTTGTGGATCCGTTACAGGAGGCACCACAACTAGAGAAAGGAAAGCCATATAGCGAGGATGCAGATATTCCTCAGATGTTTGTATTTGACACAAAAACCGGAAATTATACAGACGGTTCTACTAATGATACAGACCAGACAACAGCATGGAATATTGATGTAAAATACAGTGGAGATGCTAAAGTGGATAAAGTATTTTGTTATTCACCAAAGTTTAGTATTGTAAATCAGGCATTCTTTCCAGTAAATAATGGTAAAGTTGACTATGATAATATTGTTAAGACAGGCTATCACTATATAAATGCAGAAAGAGGAGAAAAGTATGAGGATCATACTATTCCAGGAGTATCAATTGTCTGGGAAGATGGTTTCTTTGGAAAAACAATGTACGGAATTAAAGCTAATGGATATGAAGGATATACACCTGCTGACTTATCAGATTCCTCAGCAGCATGGACAGATTTCCTAACAACCGGGCATGATACGAAACATGATACATTTTGTATTGTAACCCTTCCGCTCAGTCTGTTAAATGTGACTGCTTCAGATATTGAAAGTAATGGTATTGGAGTGATGTCAATTGCAACATATGGTTCTAGTGGGATAGGTTCTTTGCCAATGGATATGACCATGTTGGATAATGCTACAGATGCATTTTCACAAGATGATTCTACCTCTGCAGAAAAAGAAGATTCAGATGTAGTAACAGTTCCTTTGGCACAGTTAGGTGGTTCTTATGATGGTCCGGTAAAGACAAAAACACCAGCAACAGAAACACTAGCAAGTGAAGCACCAGTAACAGAAGTACCAACAACAGAAACACCATCCTCTGACAAGATTTCTGTAAACTTTGGTGCAGATTATTCTTCTCCACAGTATGATAGTAGAGAATTAGTTTTAAAAGCAGAATCAAAAGGTGGTTCTATGGCAAAATCTTATGAATTTTATGTGGATAATGAGAAAATACAAGATGTATCAGAAAAGAATAGCTGCAAATGGAAAGGTGAAGCTGGAAAACATACTATTAAAGTAGTGGTAGAATATAGCTCTGGTAAGATTTCTTGTGAAAAGAATTTTGAAATCTATGCATCTGGTACAACCACTGTGACAGAAACTCCAAAAACGGAAACACCAGTTCCTACACAGACTGCAATTGTGGAAGACACACCAACACCTACTAAAGATAATGAAAAGAAAAGTCCAAGTCCGGCAGTACCAACACCTACTATGACAGTAACATCGGCACCAACAAAGAAACCTGAAGAAGACAATCCGATAGAAGATAAGCATAATACAAATATCAAGATTAACTTTACAAAGAAAAATCCAACAGTCTTATCTTCTGCCGCAGGACAGAAAGTTACATTCTATATGGGTGCCACAGGAGGAGCAGGAAATTACGCTTACCGTGTAGAAGTTTTGAATGAATCAGGAAAGAAGGTAAACCTGAAAATAAAGAACACTTCTAGTAAGGGTTACGAAAAAGAAGCAGTTTGGATTGCTAGTAAGATAGGTACTTATAAAGTGAAAGTCGTGGTAACAGATAAAGAAGGATATTATAATAGTAGAAGTGTAACTTATAAGATTACAAATCCAATTACCATAAAGACATTTAAGGCTAGTAAAACTACCATTAAGAAAGGTAAGAAAATTAAGTTTACAGTAAAAGCTACTTCCTATGAAGCTGTGAAATACAGATTTAAACTGCAAAAAGTAGGCAGTAAAACGATAAAAACACTAAGAGGTTATTCTAACAAAAAAACATATACATGGAAGGCAACAGCCAAAGGAAAGTATTATGTATACTTGCAAGTGAAGGATGCAGATGGAAATACCAAACAGGTGAAAAAGAAAATTACTATAAAATAATGTAAAACAAAAACAGAGTCAGGTACAAAAAAATGTACCTGACTTTATTTTTTTTGTTAAAAATTAATAATAAAAAAATAAAAAAATTGCAACTTTTAAAAAAGTTGTAAAAATTTTATTGAAAATTAATTTTTTTTTGATATAATAAAACCAGTACAGTACTTTACAAAGGATATAAGGGAATTTGTAACTATTCAGGCAGAAACACGTATTTACTGCGTGTTTACGTAGCAAAAAATGAAAGTTGATTGCTATGTGCTACGCACTCCCGCAATCACTAACTGTATTCGTATTTCGGGCTGTCGCCCTACATACTCATACAGTTTAGCCAGACAAATGTCTATATTTCTTTACAAGCAAGTTTGCATGAAATATAGACGTTTGTCAGGACTTTCATAGTAAATTTTGATTGTTCTAAGCCTTTCGACAAAAGCGAATTTTCATGGGCTTAGAGCATAACTGTTCATGGTTCTGAACAGTTATGGGATTTTTATGTAAAATTTTCTGGGAGACAGAGAATTTTACAACAATGAAACAGAAAGATAGACCAAAAAGGAAGAACATAAGATTTAGCAGATAATTTATAAATGAAGAAAGGAAATGAATGCGATGGCAAAAAGAAAAATTTTAAGTTGTGCACTTGCTACACTCCTAGGATTATCTACTGTATTTGGAAGCATGCCGGTGGCACCTTCTTATCTGACTGATGAGGCTGTGGCAGCAGTCAAAGAAATTACTACAGCAAATAAAGAACAAGAAGTAGTTGTGGAAGATACACAGGTAAATGCAGGCAACTATGGGTTGACAGAATATACAAAGGATGGAGCAATTTTACATGCTTTCTGTTGGTCATTTAACACGATAAAGCAAAATATGGAAGATATCGCTGCTGCTGGGTATTCTACAGTACAAACTTCACCGATTAATGAATGTTTAGCAGGAGAAGGCGGTGGAATGCAGCTATGGGGTAATGGTAAATGGTATTATCATTATCAGCCTACAGATTGGGTAATTGGTAACTATCAGTTAGGAACCAGAGAAGAATATAAAGCAATGTGTGAGGAAGCGGATAAATATGGTATCAAAATTATTAGTGATGTCCTTCCAAACCATACAACACCAACTTTAAATGCGGTATCAGACAATCTTGCAAATGCAGCTGGAGGGAAGAGTGCAGGAGCACTTTACCATAGTAATGGATTTAATGAAATTCAAAACTATGGTGACCGTTATGAATGTACATTGGGACAAATGGGTGGTCTTCCTGATGTTAATACAGAAAATCAAGGATTTCAGGCATATTATTTAAAGTTTTGTAATGATGTGATTGCATGTGGAGGAGATGGTTTCCGCTATGATACAGCAAAACATATTGGTGTACATAGTGACCCTAAAGATGCATCCAATACCAGAGGAGAAAATGATTTCTGGGATATTGCAACAGGAGCAAAAGAGGTTAATGGTATAAAATTAAATAGACCAGATAATTTCTTTATTTATGGCGAAGTTTTACAGGATAATGGTATTCCATATGACGAATATGCTTCCTATATGAATATGACAGCAAGTTCTTATGGATATAATTTGAGAAGTGCTTTGGGTAATTACAGTTTAAACACTGGTTCTATTAGCGATTGGGCACATGCAACTCCAAATAAAATTGTAACATGGGTAGAATCTCATGATACCTATTGTAATGAACATGAATCTGCATGGATGAAAGATTGGCAGATTCGTGCAGGATGGGCAATTATTGCTGCTCGTGGAAATGGTACACCTTTGTTTTTCTCAAGACCAGATGGTTCAGATGGTTCTTCTGGAAATTATTGGGGTAATAATCAAATTGGAGCAAAAGGAAATGATCAGTTTAAACATCCAGAAGTTGCGGCGTGTAATCATTTCCGCAATGCCATGGTTGGAGAATCGGAATATTTGAGTAATCCAAATGGTAATAGTAGTGTTCTGGTAATTGAACGTGGTACAAAGGGTGCAGTTATCATTAATATGGGTTCTGATGCTTCAAACATCCACATGAATAAAATGGCAGATGGAACTTATTTAGAAGAAGTAAGCGGAAAAGAGGTACAAGTTTCAGGAGGCACTTTGAATTATACGGTACCAGGTGGAACGATTGCAGTTGTTTATAGTGGAACTACTGTAACAAAGAATCCCTCTGTTTCTGTATCAAAAGATAGCGGGACTTTTACCGCACCATTTGAGTTGACACTAACACCTGCCAATGCAGATAAAGCGACATACTCTATTAACGGAGGAGATGAAGTCTCTTTTACAAAGGCAACAAAAGTTACCATTGGTGAAGGATGTGAAATTGGTGATAAGGTAACTGTTAAAGTTACAGCAACTGGTGAAGGAGATCCATTTAGTAAGACATATACATATACAATGGCAGAAACTCCAGCATATAAGATGTATATTCGTGTGAAAAAGTCTGATTTTTCTGGTGTACCAACCTTATATTTGTATGATTCTGCTGATAAGGCATTAAATGGTGCATGGCCTGGAAATGCCATGACAGCAGAAGGGGATTACTATACATTTACCAGCGATTCCTTAGATAATGCAACTGCGATTCTGGTATGCGGGGACTGGAGAAGCACACCAGATATGGCACCAGGATTGGCAGTAAGTGGATATGCGGAGTATGATAAAGCGTCCAATACCTTTAAGACCTTTACTCTGGATACACCAAAAAAGACTACAGCACCAACCAAGAAACCAATAGAAACAGAAAAACCGAAAGAGACAGAAAAGCCAAGCAATGAAGCTATTCAGGTATCTGTAGCAGATAAGAAGAGTTTTGAAGAAGAAACTTTGAAAGTAAAGATAACATTGTCAGGAGAAACAAAAGGAACCTATACTGTAGATGATGGACCGGAAAGAGAGTTTAAATCAGGGGATACCGTAACTCTTGGAGAAGGAAAGATTGCAGATACAGATGTTACCTTGAAAGTAAAAGCAGGAAGTAAGACAAAAACCTTTACATACAAAAAAGTATTTAACGAGGAAAAAGCAGTGGTAAAATCTGCTGCAATCTCCCGTATCCAGAACTTGTTTGAAGTAGTAGCAGATGCTGCTGAGGTGAATGCATCAGCGGAAACCGGTGGCATGTATGCAACCAATCCAAATGGAGGAGTTGGAAAAGAAGCAACCATTACCATTGATGGAAGTTTTTCAGACTGGTCAGAAGACATGCTTATTGCACAAGGCGGGGCATGGGATATAGCCAATAACTGGAAAGGCGGACATGAAAACTGTGTATTGGATGATTATGCATTGTATGCCGCATGGGATAATGACAACTTATATATTGGATGGCAGATGGTAAATACCACAGATACATGGGCAAGAGAAGGTGACGGACCATTAAGTGATGGTGGACGTGTATTAGATGTACCACTGATGCTTGCCATCAATGTAGGAAACAGACCTGCAATGACAGGAAAAATGGCAAATGGAAAGCTGATATGGGATGCATTGGATGTGTCTTTTGAAACCAGAGTAGATAATCTTTTATTGATGAGTGGAAAAGTAGGGCTTGGAACACCAGGATATTTTATAGCAAGTGATGAGGCCGGTGGAGCCAGTTATGATGCGGATTACTGTTTATCTTTTAAAGATGAAGGAATCAGTTATAAAATGGCAGAAGGATGTTTGCCTTCCTCTATTATGATGTTGGAGGGTTCCACATCTCCAGATGATGCATACGATGCGTCTTTATATGTTGATGCCATGTCAAAGGGACATAATACTAAATATGATTCATTTTATGAAATTAATATTCCGTTGAAGACCCTTGGTATAGATAAAAGCTATATTGAGGAGAATGGTATTGGAGTAATGCAGATTGCAACAAGAGGAACTTCAGGAATTGACTGCCTTCCTCATGATCCTTCTATGTTAGATAATGCAACAGGGGATTGTGCCGTTGACCCATCTACTTCCCATGAAAAAGATGATGCGGATATCATTACTGTGCCACTTGCGGCAGTTGGTAATGCAAAAGCAGGAGGGGACGGTGGAAATGTTGTAACAAAACCAACAACAGCACCAAAAACAGAAGCACCAAAAGATACAGAAACACCAAAGAAGACAGAAACACCAACAGAGTCAAAGAAATATACTGTAAATTTTGGAGCAGACTATTCTTCCCCACAGTATGACAGCAGAAAGCTTACTTTAAAAGCAATACCTTACAATGGAGAAGGAGAGTATACGTATGAGTTTTCTATAGATGGAGAAGTGGTACAGGATGCATCTTCCAAGGCAACTTATAGCTGGAAAGGTGAGGCTGGAAAGCATACCATCAAGGTAGTAGTGGAAGATGAGAGCGGAAAGAAGATAACCAGTGAGAAAAATTTCGAGATCCAAAGTGAAAATGGTGATGATCCTGGTTCTGTAACAAAAACAGATGCACCAAAGAATACAGAAAAACCAAAAGATACAGATGCACCAAAAAAGACAGACGCACCAAAGAATACAGAAAAACCAAAAGATACAGAAACACCAAGAAAAACAAATACACCTGCTCCTACCCAGAATACGGGAACACAAAAAACATCAACACCACCAACACAGAAACCAGTCAACACACCTTCACCAACAGGAAACAATGGTTCACAAGGTGGCAGCCAGCAAGGTGGGGATAAGAAAGATACAAGTATTGTTATTATTGTTACAAAGAAAGACTCAAATGTTACTTCTTCCGTAGCAGGAAAGAAGGTTGTATTCTATATGTCTGCAACAGGAGGTACAGGTAAACTTACATACAAGATTGAAGCTGTGAATTCTTCTAACAAGAAAGTTGTTATGGCAGTAAAGAACAGTTCTGTTTATGAAAAGCAGGCAACCTGGACACCGACTAAGATGGGAACCTATACAATACGTATTACAGTAACAGATGAAAAAGGTTATTACAATACCAGAAGTGTATCTTACAAGATTACAACACCGGTTAAAGTAAAGAAATTCAAAGCAAGTAAGAGTACAGTGAAAAAGAATAAAAAGGTGACATTTACAGTAAATGCATCTTCCATAAGCAAGGTAAAATACAGGTTTAAATTGCAAAAGGTTGGAAGTAAGACCATAAAGACACTCCGAGGCTATTCCACTAAGAAAACTTATACATGGAAGGCAAGCAGCAAAGGGAAGTACTATGTATACTTACAAGTGAAGGATGCAGATGGAAATACTAAGCAGGTGAAAAAGAAGATTACTGTAAAATAATTGTAAATTGTAAAAAGAAAGAGTTATGATATATATCATAGCTCTTTTTTTTAAATGATGGAAATACAAAAAATGCACAAAAAAGTATGAAATTTGTATACTGGAATAGTGAAAAATGCATTGAAAAAGTATTGGAAATTTGTTAAAATGAAAGAAACTTAGAGTATAAAATATGTTTTTTTTGAACAAAACTATGTTTTGGGACAAAAAGTGAAAAGAAGGGAGAAGATGAATTTATGATAAGAATAAGCCAGGATTTGAAAAAACGGCTGGGAAGAAAACTTGTTGGTGTTGGTCTTTCTAGTACATTGGTATTTTCTACTGTTTTTGCAGGGAATACAGACTGGATAGCTGAAAGCAGAATTATTGCAAAAGAAACAGAATATAAGGTGGAGACAGAAGACAGTCAGGTAGATGCAGGTAACTATAGATTAGCAAGTAATATACAAGATGGAACGATTCTGCATTGTTTTGACTGGAAGTATAATGATATAAAGGCAGAACTTCCTAATATTGCAGCAGCAGGTTTTACTTCTGTTCAGACATCACCAGCACAGAAAGGTGATGGTGATGTCTGGTATTGGTTATACCAGCCACAAACTTTTTCCATAGCTCAAAATGCATTGGGAAATAAAGCTGACCTACAGGCGTTATGTGATGAGGCAGAAAAATATGGTATTAAGGTTGTTGTGGATGTAGTTGCCAATCATACACGTTCTATAGGTGATGATGGTCTAGGAGCTGATTGTTTTCACAATGATGGTGATGCTTGGTATACAGATCGTTATGGTATCACCCATGGTAAAATCGGTATGCCTGATTTGAATTCAGAAAGTTCTACTGTGCAGAATAAAGTAAAAGGTTATATTGAAGAATTAAAGAGTGTTGGTGTAGATGGTATTCGTTGGGATGCTGCAAAACATATTAGTCTACCAAGTGAAGGCTGTCAATTTTGGCCAGTTGTTACCAGTGTAGGATTATATAACTATGGTGAAATTCTTGTAGGTCCACTTGAGAATGGTGGCGAAGGTTTAATGAAAGAATATACAAATCATATGTCTGTTACAGACAGTAAGTATGGACAGTCCATAAGAGAAGCATTTGAACATGGCGGAGTGCCATCCTCTATCGGTAATTGGTCCGAGCGTGGTGTTTCTAAAGACAAGCTGGTTTATTGGGCAGAAAGTCATGACACGTACTCAAATGATGGTGAGTATGGTGAACAGACTGCGTATACAGATCAGAATATCATGGATCGCGCATATGCTATTGTGGCAGGACAGGGAAAGGCAACTTCACTTTACTTTTCACGGCCACATGAGACTAGAAAACAATCAATTAAGGCAGGAGTGAAAGGAAGTACACATTTTACTTCTAAAGAAGTAGCTGCAGTGAATCATTTACATAACAATTGTGTAGGAGAAAAAGATTATTATGTAAATGGAGGAAGTGCAGCCGCAGTATGTCGTGAAAGTGGAGCTGTTATTGTAAAAGGAAGTGGAAGTGGTCATGTAGAGATTTCAAATGGTGGTGGAACAACTGCACCAGGTACCTATACAGATGAAGTTTCTGGAAGTACATGGACAGTTACTGCTGATAAAATTTCCGGCGATGTTGGACAATCGGGTATTGCTGTTATTTATAAAGATAGTGGAAATGGCGGAAATCAGGGTGGCGAAGTAGATACGACTACTACACCAGCTAAAACAACTACACCAAGCGGCAATGTATCTATTGGTGCAAATATGATTGTAGCAACAAAACCATCAGGTTGGGATGATATGTATATTTATGCATATCAGTCAGGAGCAACAGCTACGAAATTGACAGGTGAATGGCCTGGAACAAAAATGACAGCAGGATCGGATGGAAAATATACATATACTATGGATGCATCTGTAACAAGTGCGAAAGTTATTTTTGCATCAGGTGCAAGTGGAAGCCAAGACCCACAAGATTCACCAGGACAAGACTGTGGCTTCGATTATGTGGGAGGAAAAGCATACTCTTATGATGGTGGAAGATGGTCAGAAGTTGCCATATCCACAGCAACAGAGAAACCACAAAAAACACCAGAGAAAACTCAAACACCAGAAAAGACAAAAACTCCATCAAAGACAGAAAAACCTAAGGATACAAAAGAACCAGAAGAGACACAGACACCAAGTGGTGCAGTAGATATCAAAGTAAATAAGTTTGATGGTACAAGTTTTACAGAAGAAACTATGGATGTCAAGATTACTTTGTCGGGAGTTACCAATGGAACTTATTGTGTAGATAATGGACCAGAAAAGACCTTTAAATCTGGAGATACTGTAACAATTGGACAAGGAAAAATTGCAGATTCCACTGTAACATTGGAAGTTTCTGCAGGAACAGGAACAAAAAAAGTAACAAAAACTTTTGAATATGAAAAAGTTTTTGCTCCAGAAACTGCTATTGTAAGATCTTCTGCTATTTCCCGTATTCAAAGTTTATTTGAAGTAGTGGCAGATGCAGCAGAGGTGAACGGAGCACCAGGTTCATCATATTATGCAACCAATCCTAATGGAAATGTAGGAACAAGAAAAACTATTACATCAGCAAGTGATTTTACAGAAGATATGATTATTGCCCAAGGGGTTGCCAATGATGATCCGGGAGCATTCAAGGGAACACATGAAGCACCAAAATTTGATCCCTATGCAATGTATGGTGCATGGGATGATGAAAACTTGTATATCGGTATCCAGTATACAAATGTAATTGATGTGGTAGACCCCGCACAACAGGCACCACAGACAGGCAGAGGAAAACCAAATGGTGCAGATGCCGATATTCCGCAAATGCTTGTATTTGATACAAGAAGTGGAGATTATACGGATGGAACGACAAATGATACAACACAAAAAACTGCATGGGATACTAATGTAAAATTTGGAGGGGATGCAAAGGTAGATAAAGTCTTTTTGTATTCACCTAAAGATGGAATTATTAATCAGGCATTTTTCCCAGTAACAAATGGTTTAGTTGATTATGATAGTGTTGTAAAATCAGGATATAATATGCCGCCTATTCCAGGAGTAGAAACTACATGGGAAGATGGTTTCTTCGGCTCAAGCATCTACGGAATCAAAGGAACAGGATATACAGGTTATACACCAGCCGATTTAGAGAGTGATTCAGGAGATTGGGTAGATTTCCTTTCAGAAGGGCATAGTAAAGAACATGATACTTTTTGTATAGTGAAGCTTCCATTAAGTCTATTAGGTGTAACTGCTTCCGATATTGAAAATAATGGTATCGGAGTAATGGCAATTGCAACATACGGTTCCAGCGGAATAGGAAGCCTGCCAGCAGATATGACAATGCTCGATGTTGCAGGTGAAGCATATTCAAAAGATGATTCTACTTCTCAGGAAAAAGAAGATGAGGATCTTGTGACAGTAGGATTGGCACAATTAGGAAAAAGTGGTGGTGCAGTTAATCCACCTACAAAGAAGCCTGCTGAGACAAAAACACCAGATAATACTGTATCACCAACAAAAACAGAAACACCAACAAAGACAAATAAACCAGCAGAGTCGAAGAAATATACTGTAAACTTTGGTGCAGATTATTCTTCTCCACAGTATGACAACAGAAAGCTTACATTAAAGGCTATTCCTTATAATGGAGAAGGAGATTATACTTACGAATTTTCTATAGATGGAGAAGTAGTACAAAGTGCATCCTCTAAGGCAACCTATAATTGGAGTGGAGAAGCAGGAAAGCATACAATTAAAGTGGTTGTGGAAGATGAGAGTGGTAAAAAAGTCACTAGTGAGAAAGAGTATGAAATCGAAGCAAAATCAGGAGGAAATACACAAGAAACAGAGCCTCCTAGAGAAACAACAAAACCAAATGAAACAAAGACACCAGATAATACAAAGACACCAGAAAAAACAGAAGCTCCAACTAAGACAAATACACCAATTAAGACAGACACACCAAATAATACAAACCAACCAACTACTACGAAAACTCCAACAGAGACGAAAAAGCCTGACAACACACAAACTCCAAATGATCCAGAAAATAACAACAATGGAAATAATACTGGAAACGGGAATATAGGCAATAATGATACTGATATCAAAATTGGTCTGGCTGTAAGTAAGGTTACAAAATCACCACAAAAAGCGGGAAATGTTGTTATTTTTACTATTTCCGTACAATCTGGTGGTACAGCACCATATTTCTATCGGTTGACAGCAGAAAATTCTAAGGGACAAATGAAAACTTTGTATGCAAAGAATATTTCTAAGACAACTAATGTGAAATGGACACCTACAAAAGCCGATACCTACAAAATACACGCATCAGTTGTGGATGGAGCTGGAAATTATAGCACAAGAACTGTTAATTATAAGGTGACTAATCCAATTAAAGTAAGTACATTTAAAGTTAATAAGAAAACTGTGAAAAAGGGTAAAAGTGTGAAATTTACCTTTAAAGCAACTTCAATTGGAAAAGTGCAGTATAGAATTAAAGTACAGAAAGTTGGAAGTAAAAAGATAACTATAGTTGGAAAATATTCTACTAAAAAAACAAAGACTTGGAAGGCAACTTCAAAAGGTAAATATTATATTTATTTGCAAATTAAGGATGCAAAGGGAAATACAACAACCAAAAAGCTGAGCAAACCAATAAAAGTAAAATAACAAGATTTGTTCAGATAAGGAACCATCTAAGTAAATGCATTAAATAAATATGTTTACTATACAATTAGTTTGATGCAGAGGGAGGCAGAAATGCCTCTCTTTGTTCTTTCCTTTTCTTGAATTTTTTTAGAATTTGAGTATAATGAAAGATAAAGGTTACTGTTCAACCACAAGCTTGACACTTGCTGTCAAGCTATGTGCCAAAAATGTAGAGCAGCCAAGAATCCAGCCTTTCGCCGAAGGCGAATTTTAAATGGGCTGGATTCCGTTACTGTTAGCACCGTAGGTGTGAATAGTAACAGATAAAGCTACAAATCATACAAAAAAGTGTAAAACACTAATATAGATGAGAGTGTATGATAATAGAAAAATGTATAGAAAGGAAGTAAGTAGAAATGACAAAGATAGATATTATTTCAGGATTTTTAGGTGCAGGAAAGACAACCTTAATTAAGAAATTGCTAGAAGAAGGTTTTAAAGGTGAAAAGATGATGCTTATCGAAAATGAATTTGGTGAGATTGGCATTGATGGAGGATTCTTAAAGGATGCAGGTGTAGAAATTACAGAGATGAATTCCGGCTGTATCTGCTGTTCTTTAGTTGGAGATTTCAGTACAGCATTAAAGGAGGTTTTGGAGAAATATACTCCTGATAGAATTTTAATTGAGCCATCTGGAGTTGGTAAGTTATCAGATGTTATCAAAGCTGTAAAAGGTGTGGAAGATGAGGTAGACATTGAACTGAATAGTTTCGTCACTGTAGCAGATGCTACAAAATGTAAGATGTACATGAAGAACTTTGGAGAATTCTTTAACAATCAAATTGAATATGCAAATACCATTGTATTAAGCAGAACCCAAAAGATGGCACAGGACAAGCTGGAGGCTTGTGTGAAGTTAATTCGTGAGCATAACGAAAATGCAGTTGTTATTACAACGCCTTGGGATGATATTAGTGGATCCAAGATTGTAGATGCAATGGAAAAGAAAGATTCTTGGACAGAAGATTTGATGAAGGAGGCAGAAGTTTGTCCGGTGTGTGGTCATCATCACGACCATGAGCATCATCATGACCATGAAGAATGTTGTGGACATGATCATGAACATCACCATGACCATGAAGAATGTTGTGGACACGACCATGAACATCATCATGAGCATGGAGAGTGTTGTGGACACGACCATGAACATCATCATGAGCATGGAGAGTGTTGTGGACACAATCATGAACATCATCATGAGCATGGAGAATGTTGTGGACATGATCATGAACATCATCATGAGCATGGGGAATGTTGTGGACACGACCATGACCACCATCACCATCATGCAGATGATGTATTTACCAGTTGGGGACAGGAAACTGCTCATAAGTTCACAAAAGTTGAAATGGAAGGCATTCTGGAAAAATTGGCAAATACAGAAGAATTTGGTGTTATCCTTCGTGCAAAGGGTATTGTTCCGAATACAGATGGAACATGGATTTACTATGATTTGGTACCAGGAGAATACGAACTTCGTAGCGGAGAACCGGAAATCACAGGAAAGATTTGCGTGATTGGTACAAAGCTGGATGAGGGCAAATTAAAAGAAGTATTTCACATTTAACTAAGGTTTAGTGTGTGATATGTTTAATAAGGCTGAGTAGTAAATTTACATGTCTGTTTTCAAGGCATTATGTTGAATAAAAGAGTTGATTAGTAACAGTTTAGCCTATAGGCTGAACTGTTACGTCGATTATAAGAAAAGGTTTGGTAACAATTATGGAAAAGAAAGAAATATATGTATATTTATTTACTGGTTTTTTAGAAAGTGGAAAGAGTACCCTTATTCAGGGGACTATATTAGAACCAGAGTTCCTTAATGGGGAAAAAGGTCTCTTGATTTCTTGCGAAGAGGGAGAAGTAGAGTATGATGAAGCTGCATTAGAGAAGGCGAATGTAGATATGGTTGTGATAGACGAACCAGAAAATTTAACCACAAAATATATGGAGAAATTAAATAAAAAACATAGACCAGACCGTGTTTTTGTGGAATATAATGGAATGTGGAAAGTGGAAGATTTTCTTAATACAGAACTTCCAAAAGAGTGGGTAATTGTACAGGTTCTGACTACTATAGATGCCAGTACATTCCAGACCTATATGGGAAATATGGGAGGTATGATGGTACAACAGTTTAACGAGTCAGATGCGGTCATTTTCAACCGTTGTAATGAAGAGACACCAAAAGCATCTTTTAGAAGATTGGTGAAAGCAAATAATCGCCGTGCACAGATTATTTATGAATTAGAGGATGGAAGCATTGACAATTCATTAGAAGAAGAAATGCCATTTGATATGAATGCAGATGTGATTGAAATTGCAGAAGAAGATTATGGCATCTGGTATATGGATGCAATGGATCATCCAGAGCATTATAAAGATAAAACTTTACACTTTAAGGCAATTGTGTATCACCCAGATAACTTTCCAAGAGACTGGTTTGTACCAGGAAGATTTGCTATGACTTGTTGTGTAGATGACATTACCTTTATTGGATTCAAATGTCATTGTAGCGAAATAGACCAATACAAAACAAGAGACTGGATTAATATTACGGCAAAAGCCCGTGTGGAATATGCCAAAGAATATGAAGGAGAAGGAGTAGTTTTAGAAGCCATTTCTGTAGAAAGAACAGAAAAATCAAAAGAGGAGATGGTTTATTTCACCTAATAGAAAAACCAGTATGACGAAGAAAACTTTGTCATACTGGTTTTTTGTTTCAGACACCTCTTTTTAAAGTTTTCATATACTATAGTATCATATTTACAAAATCCCTACTAGAAGCTAGAGGGATAAAAAGAAAGGAGATTACTATGTCAACTGATTTTTCTTCTCCCAATATTACCATAATCGGCGGAGATTACCGCCATTATCTTTTGTACAAAAATTTTGTAAACCGTGGATTTTCTGTATCGGGTGTTTCCTTGCAGACCACTTCACATACAGACTACCACGGGGAGTCCGTACATGCCGAAAGCCTTTGTGCAGTAAACACACTTCTGCCAAGCGATGTTTGGATAACAGGAATTCCTTTTACTAAGGATCAGGTACATCTATATTCGGAAAATTCCAACTGTTTGATTACCATGGAGTATTTCTTCCACAATCTGTCGAAACATCCGCCTAAGTTGTTGATAGGAGGATGTTTTCCAAAAGAAGTTGTGGAATTCTCCAGAGAGTATCAAATACCATGCCATGACTTACTAAAATGCAATGCCATTGCGATAGAAAATGCAATACCTACTGCAGAAGGAGCTATATATTATGCCATGGAAGCCAGTCAATGCGTGCTTCATAAGAGTCAGTGTCTGGTGTTGGGATATGGAAAATGCGGAAAAGTATTGGCAGAAAAATTAAAAGCACTAGATGCAAAGGTTACAGTATGTGCCAGAAGAGAAGAAGATTTATCTGCGGCAGAAGCTTGTGGAATGGAAACGATAAACTATGATGAGTTAAATGCTACCTTAGGAAGCTTTATGTTTATTTTTAACACAGTGCCAGCACGGATACTGGATAAAAAGAGATTGTCCTATATAGATAAAGATGCTGTGATTATTGATATTGCTTCTATGCCAGGAGGAGTAGATTTTGAAACGGCAGAGAGTCTTGGAATTACCACAAGACATTGTCTGGGCATCCCGGGAAAGTTAGCACCAAAAACAGCAGCAGATATTCTGGCAAAACAAATTATTACACTCTTAAAAAGTATATAGAAAGAAGGAGTTATTATGGAGATTGCGGGAAAAAGAATCGGCTTTGCACTCACCGGTTCTTTCTGTACTTATGAAAAGATATTTGCTGAAATGGAACATCTGGTTGCTCTTGAAGCAAAGGTGTTCCCTATTTTTTCTTATGTACCGCAGGAAATGGAATGCCGTTTTGGAAACTGGAAAGAATTTATGAAACGTGCAACAGAGATCTCTGGAAATCATCCAATAACTACCATTGCAGGAGCAGAACCAATAGGTCCAAAGGAACTTTTGGATTTATTAGTGGTTGCTCCTTGCACAGGCAATACATTAGCAAAATTAGCTAATGCCATTACAGACACACCAGTAACCATGGCAGTAAAAGCACATCTTCGTACGGAAAAACCAGTGGTAATTTTTCTATCCAGCAATGACAGCCTTGGCATGAATTTTAAAAACGTAGGTCTTTTATATGCTTCCAAGCATATCTATTTTGTACCATTTGGTCAGGATGATGCAAAGAAGAAGCCAGCATCTTTGGTAGCACATCCACAACTTTTAATTCCTACAATTGAGAAAGCTCTGGAAGGTAAGCAGATACAGCCAGTGATTCGAGCTTATAGTTAATATAGAGTAACTATTCAGGTAGAAACACGCATTTACTGCGTGTTTCGTATGAAAAAGAAAATTTTACAATGTTTAAGTCCCCCTTCGCCGAGGGCGAATACTCATGGGCTTAAACGTAACTGTTCATGGTTCTGAACAGTTATATAGATAAGATTATTCAATATCTTAAGTATGACTAAGAACTATATAAGCTTTTGGCTTATATAAGTCTTAGTTCATGCTTGAGGTCATGAATAATCCCAGATAAGTTTTATGATACTGCTAATAGTAACTGAATCCAGCCTATTTATACTTCACCTTCGGCGAAAGGCTGGATTCTTGGCTATTCTACGTTCTTGGCACATAGCTTGACAGCAAGTGTCAAACTTGGAGTGAACAGTAACAGAACATATTATTAAAAAATAAATGTAAAAATATATGTTGACAAAAAATAAAAGAAATATTATACTTAAAAACGATATAAAATACGAGTAGAATATGTTTTATTAAGAAAAATATTAAAAAAATTATTTGTTATACTTTGATTATTTTGAGTGTTGCAAATGTATTTGGTGGCAGAAAAATAATGGCTGCAACCAATAAGCCTAATAGTGATTGGAGTTTAAAGACCGTAAAAAAAGGCGGAAATGGAAAATATGAAGGATATGGAACCTGTAATACAGTTGATTTATATTCTGCTTATTATTTTAAAGGTGTTTCCAAGATGAAAATATCTGTAACAAATGTAAGTTCTAAAAAAAGTATAAAAGTAAAAGTATACAAATATGGTAAGTATTGGGATTCTTGTGTTAGTACAGTTCAAGTTCCGGCAAACGGAACAACAACATGGACAATTTCAACTTCTTCAACAGATAAATATTATGTGAAATTTTTTAAACCAGCAGATTTTACATGGAGTATAGAGAAAGGATAATGATACAATGATTGCAAGTTATATTTTTAGTGCAATAAGTTATGCTATTGTATTTAGTTGTATATATATAATTGCGAAATTTATATATTTGAAATATAATAATGAAAAATTTGTAATAAAATCAGAGATACCATATATTATTTTAGGTGCATACATTGTTGCATTACTATCACAAACCATAATACCTATATGGAATGTGTTCTTTATAAATGGTAAATTTTCCATTGAAATATCTACATACAACTCTAGAAGTTTAAATTTAATTCCGTTTAAAACGATTTTGGATTATCTTAGTGGAGCAAATGATTTTTATGGTAACGCAAACATGGTTGTAAGGATTGTTAATTTAGCTGGAAATATTTGTTTATTTATTCCTTTTGGATTTTTATTTCCGATTGCACTTGAAAAATTTTCAAAAATTTATCAAACTATGCTATTTGGTTTAGCATTATCTGTTTTTATTGAAGTTATGCAATTTTTTGTAGAAAGAAGCACAGATATAGATGATGTTATTTTAAATTGTATTGGTGTATTTTGTGGTTATATATGTTATAAATGTTTGAATAAACTTCACTGTTTGACAAGCTATGCAGGCAATACTTTGTAATCAAATATGAATAAAAAGCCATAGAAAATAATGTATTTACGTTATTTTTTTATGGCTTTTTTCATTCTTGCTTGTGAGAAACTACCTTTACCGCTATAATAAAGAGAGGAATTGTTCATTGATGTGAACCGTTACAGTGGAGGTTAAAGGAATATGTTGAAATTAGTCTTAGGAAAAAGTGGTGCGGGAAAGTCTTATAAAATGTATCAGGATATGATACAGGAATCTATGGATAATCCACAAGGAAAATATTTTGCCATTGTACCAGAACAGTTTACTATGGAAACCCAGAAGGATTTTGTGCAATTACATCCCCGGCATGGTATTCAAAATATAGATATACTGAGTTTTATGCGTTTGGCATACAGGGTATTTGAAGAACAGGGGAAGAAGCAGGGAACGATTTTAGAGGATACAGGAAAAAGTATGCTTGTCAGGAAAGTAGTGTCTGAAAAAAAGGAACAACTGCGAATCTTTCAAAATAATATAAAGAAAACAGGATATGTGAATGAGATAAAATCCCTGCTTTCGGAATTTTTGCAGTATGGCATCAAAAGAGAAGATTTAGAGCATATTATTGAATTGGCTGAAAAGAAACCGATGTTACAGCAAAAGCTTCAGGATATGCTGGTGATTTATGATGGGTTTCGGGAGTTGTTAAGTGAAAAATATATTACAGCAGAAGAAATCTTGGAAGTACTTACAGATTGTGTTGGGCATTCCTCTTTATTAAAAGACAGTATGGTCTGTCTGGACGGATTTACTGGATTTACCCCAGTACAGTATAAATTATTGCGGGAAATGTTAAAACAGTGTAAGGAAGTAAGGATTAGCATTACTATCGACCCAAGAGAAGATATTTATAGAGAGGGCAGTGAATTTGCATTATTTCACTTATCAAAAGAAACTATTTTAAAGCTGCTTGATATGTCAAAAGAGATAGGAATAAAACACTCCATAGAGTGGATAGGATTGGACGAAATACCTTACCGGTTCCGAAAAAGTCCTAGTCTTGCCTGTTTGGAAGAGAATTTGTTTCGTTTTCCTCCAAAGAACTTAAAGACTTATCAGAAGGAACATAAGATAAAAGATACAAAGGCAGATATCCATCTCCTTTCTGCAAAGGATATGCAGGGAGAGGTGGATTATGCCTGTGGTGAAATCTTTCGTCTGATTCGCAGAGAAGGATACCGGTATCGGGATGTTGCTATTGTAACTGGGGATATAGAACAGTATAGCAGAATTGTAGAAAAAACATTTGCTAAAGTGGACTTTCCAGTGTTTATAGATTACAAAAAACATATTATGGGGAATCCGTTAGTGGAACTAGTAAGGGCATTGTTGGAAATTTTTCAGCAAAATTTTAATTATGAAAGTGTATTTAGGTATCTTCGATGTGGTCTTGTGGATATGGATAGAGAAGATGTGGATAAACTGGAGAATTATGTCATTGCATTGGGGATAAAAGGGAAAAAACGCTGGGGACAGAAATGGACCAGAACTTATGGACAGGAAAATGCCGTTAGTGCAGAAGAAATGGACAAGCTGCGTATAGAAGTAATGGAACACATAGAGGAGATTGGAAAAGTCTTTAGTGGGCGAAAAAAAACAGTACTTACTTATACTACTGCACTACATGAATATTTTCAGAAAGAGGCAATTTACCATAAACTGAAAAAGTATGAAAAGGAGTTTGAAGAGAAAGGAATGCCGCTTCTTGCCAAAGAATACAGCCAGATTTATGAAATTGTATTGGGAATTTTTGATAAAATTGTAGAACTTTTGGGAGAAGAGAAAGTAACCCTTACAGAATATGGGGATTTATTAGAAACAGGATTTGTAGAGGCAAAAGTAGGAGTGATTCCACCAGGAGTTGACCAGATTTTGGTAGGAGACATTGAAAGAACCCGTCTCAAGGACATACGGGCATTGTTTTTTCTTGGCGTCAATGAGGGAATTGTGCCAAAAAGTGGCGGAAAAGGTGGTATTATTTCTGATATGGAAAGAGAAATGCTTTTTGAAAATCAAGTTACCTTAGCACCTACCCAGAGACAGAATGCATATATGCAGCAATTCTATTTGTACTTGAATCTGACAAAGCCAAAGGAACGCTTGTATATTACATATCATAAAGTAGATGCAGCGGGGAAAACAGCACTTCCTTCTTATCTTATTGGAAAGCTACAAAATATTTTTCCGGATATTGTAGTAGAGCAAGAGGAACATCTCCAGCCTTGGGAAGAGATTTCAGAAAAAGGAATGTACCGGCTATTGGGAGCGGATATTGGACAAAGGTATCTTTTGCAGGGACTTGGAAGATATGGAGAGATAGATTTGGCAGATTGGTGGAAGGAACTGTTTTCTTTTTATAAAAAACAACCTGAATTTACAGAACAGCTTACGAAACTGATAGAGGGAACTGGGTTTGTGAATGAAGAAAATTCCTTGACCAGCCAAGTTGCAGAAGCACTATATGGAAAGGATTTGTCTAATAGTGTAACCAGAATTGAAAAATATGCAGCATGTGCTTATGCACATTTCTTACAATATGGACTTCAGCTTCAAGAAAGACAGGAATTTCGTTTTGGTGGTTTGGGTTTTGGAAATATTTTCCATGAAGTCCTTCGGATTTTTCCTACAAAACTGGCAGAACGGAATTATGGATGGAGAACAGTTCCAGAAGAAACTCTGATTGAACTGGCAGAACAGTGTATCCATGAAGTGACTGCAGATTATGGAAACCAGATTCTATCCAGCAGTTACCGTCATGCATATATGGTAGAACGGATGACCCGTATGATAAAGAGAACACTTTGGGCACTTTCTGAACAGTTAAAACTGGGTGAATTTGAACCGACCGATTATGAAATGGCATTTTCCTATATGGATGGGTTTGAAAATACCCGTATGGATCTGCAAAAGGAAAGGGTGATGCGTCTTTATGGAAGAATTGACCGGATTGACAGCTATCAGGAGCAAGTGGATGAGAAAGATGCTATCTATGTAAAAGTAATTGATTACAAAACGGGAAGTACCAAATTCCAGATTCAAAATTTATATTATGGTTTGCAGATGCAGCTTGTGGTCTATATGAATGCAGCTTTAGAACAAAAAGAAGCAACTCTTCCAACAGGGGCGGATGCTAAGGTAGTACCAGCAGGAATTTTTTATTATAATATAGATGACCCAATTATTGAAAGAAAGGGAACAGAGGAAGAACTTCGGGAGGCAATATTAAAAGAATTAAAGTTAAATGGTCTGGTAAATGAGGATACACATTTAATACAGCTTCTTGACCGGAATTTTGGAAATGAGGAACAGTTAAATGGATCTGTAAAATCCCTTGCCATACCAGTAGACACCACAAAAGATGGAAAGATTGGAAGTTACTCCACAACTGCAACCAAAGAACAATTTGCATTGCTTGGGGCATACGCCAACCATTTGCTGGCTAAGCAGGGAAAAGAAATTGTAGATGGTAATATTTCCATTGCCCCTTACCGCATGGATAAAAAGACAGCTTGTGATTATTGCAATTTTCGTCCAGTGTGTAACTTTGATACCCGTCTTCCGGGAAATCGTTACCGGGATTTGAAGAAGATGGGGAAGGATGAGATATGGGAAAATATGGGGGAAGAATTGAGTGATGGTGAAACGAAACCATTGACATAGAAGGGAGAGAAAAAACGTGGGCAAGGAAAATGAAGTTACCTGGACTGCAGAACAGCAAAAGGTCATTTCGCAAAGAGATTGTAATATCTTGGTTTCAGCAGCAGCAGGTTCTGGAAAAACAGCGGTTTTAGTGGAACGTATTATTACCATGATTACAGATAAAGAAAAGCCAATAGACATAGACCGGCTTCTGGTAGTGACTTTTACTAATGCAGCAGCAGCGGAAATGAGGGAGCGAATCGGAAAAGCCATAGAGAAAAGATTAGAGAGTGAACCAGAAAATATGCATTTGCAAAAGCAGGCAACATTGGTACGAAATGCCCAGATTATTACTTTACATAGCTTTTGTCAGAATGTGATACGTAATTATTTCAATGAAATTGATTTAGATCCGAATTTCCGGATTGGTGATGAAACGGAATTAAAACTCTTAAAAAATGATGTATTGGAAGAGGTTTTTGAGGAGTATTATGAGAAGGGTGAGGAAGATTTTCTGGAATTAGTAGAGTGTTATTCAGGAAGCAAATCAGATCAAGGATTGGTAGATTTGGTATTGCAGTTGCATACTTTTGCCATGAGTTATCCTTGGCCAAAAGAATGGTTACAAGAAAAACTGGTTCCCTTTTCTATAGAGTCTGTGGAGGAATTAGAGGGGGCAGAGTGGTTAAAACCGATGTTTACTTTTGTGGAGGGAACGGCACAAGCCTTAATAGAAAGAACAAAAGCTGCTCTTGCGATTACGAAAGAAGAAAATGGACCATATATGTATCAAGATGCTTTAGTGGAAGACTTAGCATTATTAGAGGAACTGGAAAAAATAAAGAGTTATGTGGGAACGAACCAGATGTTACAAGATTATAAGTGGAAGGCTCTATCCCGGAAAAAAGATGAAGATGTAGATCCTGATAAAAGAGAAAAAGTCAAGGAAATTCGTGCAATTGTAAAAAAGGCAGTAGAGGATTTAAAAAAACAATTTTTCTTTCAGAATACAGAGTACATGGTTTCAGATATGCAGAAGCTGCAAAAACCAATGGAAGCATTGATTCGATTGACCGAAGCCTTTATGGATGCTTATGCTCAAAAGAAAGCTGAAAAATGCATTTTGGATTTTAATGATTTGGAGCATTTCGCCTTGCAGATTCTTGTGAAAAAGAAAGGAACAAAAGTGACTCCTACATCTGTAGCAATAGAATATAGCCATCATTTTGTGGAAATTCTAGTGGATGAATACCAAGATAGTAATGGGGTGCAGGAAACGATTCTAAATAGTATTACACGAGAGAGAGAAGGCTGTCCTAATTTATTTATGGTGGGAGATGTGAAACAAAGCATTTATAAATTCCGAATGGCAAGACCTGAGCTTTTTATGGAAAAATACAATACCTATTCGTTGACGGATGGATTATATCAGAGAATTGATTTGGCAAAGAATTTCCGAAGTCGGGCAGTAGTCTTAGAAAGTGTAAATACAATTTTTAAGAAGATTATGGAAAAATCTCTTGGAAATATTGATTATGATGAGAGGGCAGCTTTGTATGTAGGAAATATGGACTTTCCTATACAAAAAGGGATTTCAGAGAATACAGAATTGCTTCTTTGTGCAAATTTTGAAGAGGAGCAAGGAGAAGAAAGCATAGAAGAAACAGAATTATCAGAGGAAGATAAGGAACTTAATAACCGGGAAATGGAAGCAAGAATGGTGGCAAAAAGAATTCAGGAACTAGTTAGTGGAGAATTGATAGTACAAGATAAGGAAACAAAAGAGCTTAGAAATTGTAATTATGGGGATATTGTTATTTTACTCCGCACTATGTCCGGCTGGTCGGATACTTTTATGGAAATTTTATCTGGGGAAGGAATACCAACCTATACAGATACACGTTCTGGTTATTTTTCCACTTATGAAGTGAGAACCATTCTGCAGTTTTTAAAAATACTGGACAATCCCAACCAAGATATTCCTCTTGCAGCGGTACTTCGTTCGCCATTAGCTGGATTTGATAGTAAGGAATTGGCAAAAATCCGGCATACATGTAGATATCAGCAAAGAGAAGAGGAAAAGAATATAATAAAAGTACCTCTAAGTTTGTATGATTCCCTAAAAGCTTATAAAAATTTGTCTGAGGGCTCCTTTGAGGAAGCATTACAAGAAAAAGTGGAAATGTTCTTTGTAATGATAAACCAGTATAGGGATATGGTTTCTTACTGTTCTATTTGCCAGCTTTTAGAGAAAATTTATGAAGAAACCGGATATTATGCATACGTGTCTGTTATGCCTAATGGTCTGCAAAGAAGAGACAATTTAGATTTACTTTTACAAAAAGCAATTGATTTTGAGGAAACTAGTTTAAGTAGCTTATTTCATTTTAACCGGTATATTGAAAAACTCCATAAGTATGAAGTAGATTTTGGAGAAGCAGTAGGAAGTGAAATGTCAGAAAATGCTGTGCGGATTATGAGTATACATAAAAGTAAGGGGCTGGAATTTCCTGTCGTATTTGTGTCTGGTATGGGGAAAACTTTTAATAACCAGGATGCCAGAAGTAAACTTGTTCTGGATATGGATTTAGGGCTTGGACCAGATTATGTAGACTATAAGCTGCGGACCAAGACACCTTCTTTATTGAAGAAAATCATACAAAAGAGAACGGTTTTGGAAAATCTTGGAGAGGAATTAAGAGTTCTTTATGTGGCATTGACCCGTGCGAAAGAAAAATTGATTATGACAGGATTTTATGCAAAGGGGAAGGAACAATTAGACAGATGGAAGGAAAAATTACAAAATCAGCCAGAAGTAATGGATTATTTTTCGCGGACAGAGGCTAAGAATTATCTGGACTGGGTAGCACCTGTGGTATTAAATGATAAAACTGGCCAATACCAGTTATGCACTTTTTCATTAGCAGATTTGGTTTATGTGGAAGTAGAAAAACAGTTGGCGGCAGTTGGGAAAAAGGAAGATTTGTTTTCTTGGAATACAGAAGTTACTTATCAAGGAGTTTTACAAGAGAAACTAGAAGAAAGGCAAAACTATTGCTATCCTTTTGAAAAAGAAAAATCGCTAAAAAGCAAAATGACTGTTTCGGAGTTAAAGCGGTTAGGATACATGACCGAAGAGGAATGTGGAGTAGTAGAATTTGACAGAAATATTGAGGAACTGGAAGAAAAAGTTCCACTTCCAGAATTTTTGCAGGAAACAAAGGAAGAAATACAAGGAGCCGATAGAGGTACATTGTATCACAAGTTTATGGAGTGTCTGAAGATTGGAGAAGTAAAAACTTTGTCTGATGTGAAAAAACAATTGGAGAATCTTGTGAATAAGGGCATTTTTTCGAAGGAGGAATCAAAGGTGTTTTATCAAAAAAAGATACTTGCTTTTTGTAAATCTTCTTTAGGAACCCGTATGGCAACAGCGGAAGCCGCAAAAAAGCTTTGGAGAGAAGCACCTTTTGTAATTGGTCTTCCAGCACGGAAGGTGAAGGAGGAGTGGGATAGTGATGAGATTGTACTAGTGCAGGGAATGATGGATGCCTACTTTGAGGAAAAGGAGGAATTGGTATTGGTGGATTATAAAACAGACAGAGTTCAATCAGAAGAAGAGCTGATTCAGCGTTACCAGGCCCAGTTGGATTATTACCAGAAAGCTTTGGAGCAGATGAGTGGGAAAAGAGTAAAAGAAATGGTAATTTATTCATTGCATCTAAATAAAGAGATTGTATTAGGGAGAGAGAATGAGATGTAATGAAAGATAGCTTGTTTGGAATTGTAAAATTGAATGTGGAATAAGGATTATTAAAGTGATTTTAAAGAAAGGGGATGATTGTAGATAATGATGATATATTTTAATTAAGAAAGCAGTTTTAACTGGCGGTCATAATGACCGCCAGTTAAAAATTTACAAATTTTACTTAATTCTCAATTATTTTTCTATCTGTTTAGCTTTCAATCCTATTTTTTTAAGAAGTTTCTTATACTTAGTCAGTTGTTTGGATGGTACTTTCACCTTCAGAGTGGATTTCGTACCCTTGAATGCCTGTTTTCCTACAGAACTAAGCTTTGTTGACTTGATTGTTACTTTGTTAAGCTTCTTGCATCCATTAAATGCACTTTTTCCAATCGTTGTCAGACTTGAGTTTGCTGTTTTACCACAATTAACTGTTGTCAGTTTTGTACAGCCAGAAAATGCATTCGCACCAATGGTCTTTACATTCGCACCAATGGTCAGGTTTGTTATCTTCGTATTGTTCTGCATTGCCTTTGACCCAATAGAGGTTATTTTATACTTCACACCATCTGTACCTGTAACGGCATTGATTGTAACATTTTTTGACGTGGATTTTGATGCTACCAGTTTTGCTTCAGCACCAACTTTTGTAACTTTATAAGTGACTTTGTTGACTGTAAAGGTTTTGCCTTTTGCCAATGGTGTCTGTTCTGGTTTCTGGTTGTCGTTGCTTCCAGAGTTGTTGTCACTGCCAGAACTGCCAGCATTTTCAGAATTGTCACCAGTGTTTGAATTGCCGGCATTTCCAGAATTGTCACCAGTGTTTGAATTGCCAGCATTTTCAGAATTGTCACCAGTGCTTGAATTATCAGCATTTCCAGAATTGTCATTAGTGTTTGAATTATTACCAGTACTTGAATTATCGCCAGTGCTTGAATTGCCGGTATTTCCAGAATTATCGCCAGTGCTTGAATTGCCGGTATTTCCAGAATTGTCACCAGTGCTTGAATTGCCGGTATTTCCAGAATTGCCGGTATTTCCAGAATTGTCACCAGTGCTTGAATTGCCAGTATTTCCAGAATTGTCACCAGTGCTTGAATTGCCAGCATTTCCAGAGTTGTCGCCATTTCCAGAGTTGTCGCCATTTCCAGAATTGCCGGTATTTCCAGAATTATCACCAGTGTTTGAATTGCCGGTATTTCCAGAATTGTCACCAGTGCTTGAATTGCCAGCATTTTCAGAGTTGTCGCCATTTCCAGAATTGCCGGTATTTCCAGAATTGCCGGTATTTCCAGAATTATCACCAGTGTTTGAATTATCACCAGTGCTTGAATTGCCAGTATTTCCAGAATTGTCACCACTGCTTGAATTGTCGCCAGTGCTTGAATTGTCGCTATTTCCAGAATTGTCGCCAGTGTTTGAATTATCACCAGTGCTTGAATTGTCGCCAGTACTTGAATTATCACCACTGCCAGAATTGTCACTATTGTTGTTATCATCATCTATATCAGGCTTGTAGTCATAATGTATCATTGCTTTTGACACCGCAGATGCCGTGTCGCCTATTTTACTTATGCGAGCCCATTGCTCTTTGGTTCCAGTAAAGTATATATCAGTCAGAGGACAAGCTGAGAATGCAGCTATCCCTATTGTTGTTACGCTGTCTGGAATTTGGACAATGCTCACAGCGGAAGAAGCAAATGCTGAACCTCCAATACTTTTCGCACCTTGTGGAATTATTACTCCAGGAAGCATAATGCAATTCTGAAACATACCCTCACCAATGCGGTCTATACTTTGAGGCAGTGTTACACTCGTCAAATAATAACATCTTGTAAACAGATTGTCGCCCAACTCTACCTGCTTGCTGCCGGCAGCAAAGGTTGCACTTGTCATTTCTGTGCATTCCATAAATGCTGCGGCACCCACTTTTCCAATACTGGCAGGCAAGGCTATAGAGGTAAGACCTGAGCAAGCACGAAAGGCATTTTGACTGATTGTTTCTATCCCTTCGGAAACAGTTGCTGAACTAAGATTCTTACACTCGCGGAAAGCACTGTCACCAATAGTTTTCACACTAGAGGGGATGGTTACGGAAATGATTGAAGATGCACGGAAAGCACTGTTGCCAATGGTTTTCACGCTGGAGGGAATCTGTGCACTAAGAACTCCACAACTCCAAAAAGCACAGTTACCGATACTAGTAACGCCATCCTCGATAACAACCTTTCGGATTTTCTTACTGACATCGCTCCACGGCTGGTCGTCAATACTGCTGAAATCTGGCATAGCCCCTCTGCCAGAGATGGTTAACTGACCCACCTTTGTCAGATTCCAGGTAAGTCCTCCTTCAAGAGTTCCTTCGGCAATTATCGTGCCAGCCTCAGGATCATCAGGTGAAACATAGCCTTCTGGATAGCGGGTGATATAATGGCTGGTGGTGTTCATCACGTCTTCCTTAGATATTCCTCGTCCCCAATGGACTTTACTCTGGTTGTTTCCTTCAGCAATAACCACACCCACATCAGTCACTTCAAGTACGATCACAGTGTGGGTGCCATTGTTTACCCGCAAGATATCCCCAACTTTTATATCCTCAAATGAAAATTCGCCTGCTGCATACATCCTGGCTGGCAGACTGCCAAATGCCTCATCGCTGAGTATAAATGCGAAAGCTACACAGCCTGTGGCAGAGATATTCGTCCCGCCAAGGGGACCACCCTTCCAATGATAATATCCCTTTGAGTTTGAATAAGGCGTATCATCAGTCCAGGTCGTTCCCTCCATATATGCATCCTGATTCTTCAATGCAATCATGGCCTCATAGACTTCCGTTGGGGTAGGGATTATGCTATCACCGGATTCTTCTGTAGAAACATCCTCTAGCAGTGAAAAGTCTTTCTGCTCTGCGTATGCCGTTGAAGAGGAAGAAATGCATAAACATAATGCTAAAGCAACTGAAAAAAATCTTTGTTTCAATTTTGTAACCTCCTAACAAAAATAATAATGGTGTGTAGTCAATCAGACTACTCAATTAACAAGTTTCTATATGAAAGAAAAAATAAAAAAACTATTCATCTTTCAAAGATGTTTAGTTGTTTTGTCATCAGCAATTTTATGTGTATTCAAATGTATATTGGATTCTTTCGAAAGTGTGATGAAGAACGAAAACTATAATATATGTATATGAAGAAATCAAAAATATTCTTAATGATAGGCATGAACTTTTTGATGTCAAGGAAGATGTCTGCTTTGTATTTTAGTTTTGGGAGAACTTTTGATTGGCAATCCCCCCCTCAGACTGTCCGAAAATTAATTTGGGGTGGATTTTATTCTTTAGTATTTAGATATCCTTTTTTGTATTGACATCTTGACAAGAATATGATAAGATGAAAAATGCACTATTGTGGTGTCTTATGCTTTTCGTTCAATTTGTTACATTATAACACAATAAAGTTAAAATGTAAAGCATATTTAAAAATGTTCATGAAAGGTGAAGAACACTTGCTATATTCGAAAGTGTTTTTGATAGGTTGCATTTTTGTGGTGTAGAAAAGTACACATATAGTGTAGTGGTGACAAGGATAAAGCTATCAATCCAGTTGCTGCACTAAAATAAATTCAAGGGGTGAAAACGTCAATGGAAAAAAACAGAATTCGTCCAATTAAAGTTGGTAAGAGTGTAAGAATGAGTTTCTCAAGACAAAAAGAAGTGCTTGAGATGCCTAATTTAATTGAAGTGCAGACTGATTCTTACAATTGGTTCTTAGAGGAAGGACTTAATGAAGTTTTCAGAGACATCTCTCCAATCGCAGACTATAATGGAAAACTTGCGCTAGAGTTTGTCAGCTTTGTTTTGTGTGAGGATGATGTTAAGTATTCAGTAGAAGAATGTAAAGAGCGGGATGCTACTTATGCAGCTCCGTTGAAAGTTCGTGTAAGACTTCATAACAGAGAAAATGATGAGATTAATGAACATGACATTTTCATGGGTGATTTGCCATTAATGACAGACACAGGAACATTTGTGATTAATGGTGCAGAACGTGTTATTGTAAGCCAGTTAGTACGTTCCCCTGGAATTTATTATGCAATTGGTCATGACAAGACTGGTAAACGATTGTTTTCCTCCACGGTGATTCCAAACCGTGGTGCATGGTTGGAATATGAGACAGATTCTAATGATATTTTTTATGTGCGGGTGGATCGTAATAGAAAGGTACCAATTACTGTACTTATCCGTGCACTTGGAGTCGGTACCAACACAGAGATTATTGAATTGTTTGGAGAAGAACCTAAGATTCTTGCAAGTATTGCAAAAGATACATCAGACAATTACAGCGATGGTCTGTTGGAATTATATAAAAAGCTTCGTCCAGGTGAGCCATTATCTGTAGACAGTGCAGAAAGTCTGCTAAATAGTATGTTTTTTGATCCAAAGAGATATGACTTGGCGAAGGTAGGAAGATATAAGTTTAATAAAAAGTTAGCTTTTAAAAATAGAATAGTTGGATTTCCTCTTGCAGAGGATGTTACAGATACTTTGACAGGTGAAGTGATTCCTGCTGGAACCATGATTACAGAGGAGTTAGCTATCCAACTGCAAAATGCAGCAGTACCTTATGTTATGGTACAGACAGAAGAAAGAAATGTGAAAATTCTTTCTAATATGGTTGTAGATGCAAATCAATATGTGAATTTTAATGTATCAGAGATTGGAATTACAGAAGATGTATATTATCCGGTATTACAAGGAATTTTAGAAGAGTATGCTGGAGATATGGATGCGATCCGTGAAGCAATGGAGAGAGATTATGCAGATTTAGTTCCAAAACATATTACAAGAGAAGATATATTTGCTTCTATTAATTATAATATGCATTTAGAACACGGAATAGGACATGATGATGATATTGACCACTTAGGAAACAGACGTATCCGTGCGGTTGGTGAATTGTTACAGAACCAGTATCGTATTGGTTTGTCAAGAATGGAAAGAGTAGTTCGTGAAAGAATGACTACCCAGGATTTAGAGGGGATTTCCCCACAGTCCTTAATTAACATAAAGCCGGTTACAGCAGCAGTAAAAGAATTTTTTGGAAGTTCCCAGTTGTCCCAGTTTATGGATCAGAATAATCCGCTTAGTGAATTGACACATAAGAGACGTTTATCTGCATTGGGACCAGGTGGTTTGTCGAGAGACCGTGCTGGTTTTGAGGTTCGTGATGTACATTATTCCCATTATGGCAGAATGTGTCCGATTGAGACACCTGAAGGTCCTAACATTGGTTTGATTAACTCTTTGGCTTCTTATGCTAGAATTAATGAATATGGATTTATAGAGGCTCCATATCGTAAAGTGGATAAGAGTGATCCGGCAAATCCAAGAGTAACAGATGATGTAGTTTATTTGACAGCAGATGAAGAAGATAAATATGTAGTTGCCCAGGCGAATGAGAAGTTAGATGAGAATGGATATTTTGTAAATAATAATGTATCTGGTCGTTTTAGAGAAGAAACCTCGGAATTTGAAAAGAGAAAGATTGACTTGATGGACGTATCTCCTAAGATGGTATTTTCTGTAGCTACAGCGATGATTCCTTTCTTGGAAAATGATGATGCAAACCGTGCCTTAATGGGATCGAACATGCAGCGTCAGGCGGTGCCATTGTTGATAACAGAATCGCCAGTTGTTGGTACGGGAATGGAACAAAAGGCAGCAGTAGACTCTGGGGATTGTGTGGTTTCTAAAGTAGATGGTGTGGTTAAGAAGGCTGCCTCTAATGAAATCGTGATTACAAAAGATGATGGAACAAATGTAGTTTACAAATTGGAGAAATTTGCAAGAAGTAACCAAGGAAACTGTATGAACCAGAGACCTATCGTATCCAATGGAGAAACTGTTAAAGCAGGTCAGGTGATTGCAGATGGACCATGTACAGCAAATGGAGAGATTGCTCTTGGAAAGAATCCTTTGATTGGATTTATGACTTGGGAAGGTTATAACTATGAGGATGCAGTTTTATTAAGTGAAAGATTGGTACGGGAGGATGTATATACTTCTGTACACATTACTGAATATGAAGCAGAAGCCCGTGATACAAAACTTGGTGCAGAAGAAATTACAAGAGATGTGCCTGGTGTTGGTGATGAAGCTTTGAAAGATTTGGATGAAAGAGGTATTATCCGAATTGGTGCAGAGGTAAGAGCAGGAGATATTTTAGTAGGTAAAGTTACTCCAAAGGGAGAGACAGAACTGACAGCAGAAGAAAGATTACTCCGTGCTATTTTTGGTGAGAAGGCAAGAGAAGTAAGAGATACTTCCCTTCGTGTGCCTCATGGTGAATTTGGTATTGTTATTGATGCCAAAGTATTTACAAGAGAGAATGGAGACGAATTGGCACCAGGTGTAAACCAGTGTGTCCGCATCTACATTGCACAAAAGAGAAAAATTCAGGTTGGAGATAAGATGGCTGGCCGTCATGGTAACAAGGGTGTGGTTTCACGTGTTCTTCCAGTAGAAGATATGCCATTCCTTCCAAACGGAAGACCGCTTGATATTGTCCTTAACCCATTAGGTGTGCCTTCCCGAATGAACATTGGGCAGGTTTTGGAAATTCATTTGTCATTGGCATCTAAAGTGCTTGGATTTAATGTGGCAACACCAGTATTTGATGGTGCAAAAGAAAATGATATTATGGACAGCTTAGAGATGGCAAATGATTATGTCAATACATCTCTTGAGGAATTTGAAGAAAAATATAAAGATGTACTTGCTCCAGAAGTAATGGAATATTTGCTGAATAATCAGGAATACCGTAAACAATGGGAAGGTGTTCCGATTAACCGTGATGGTAAAGTAAGACTTCGGGATGGTAGAACTGGAGAATATTTTGATGGAGCGGTAACCGTTGGATTCATGCATTACTTGAAATTGCATCACTTGGTAGATGATAAGATTCATGCACGATCTACTGGACCATATTCTTTAGTAACACAGCAGCCACTTGGTGGTAAAGCACAGTTTGGTGGACAGCGTTTTGGAGAAATGGAAGTTTGGGCACTGGAAGCTTATGGTGCTGCATATACATTACAAGAAATTTTAACAGTGAAGTCTGATGATGTGGTTGGTCGTGTGAAGACTTATGAAGCAATTATTAAAGGCGAAAATATTTCGAAGCCAGGCATACCAGAATCCTTTAAGGTATTATTGAAAGAATTACAATCATTGGCTTTAGATGTCACTGTTTTAGATGAAAATGGTAACGAAGTACAGATGTCAGAAGATATAGATTATAGTGAGGAAGATTTGACACCAATTATTGAAGGTGAAAAAACACAGAGTGATGAAGGTGAAAACTTCCAAGCAGCCGGATATCGGGAAGCATCTTCGGTGGAAGAGTTGAATGAAGAAATAGCAGAAGATTACGAAGAGGATTTTGACCAAGATGATTTTGCTATGGACGGAATAGATGATTTATAAAAAAATGTATTTTCATAAAAACTATCAAAGTGTTATAAGGGGAGAGCACCCTCAAGTGTTCCTCTCCATAATGAAAGACGAAGGGAGCGCCAGGTATGCCAGAAAGCAACAATACAAATGTAGAACCAAGTTTGACCTACGATGCCATTAAAATTGGTCTTGCTTCACCGGAAAAGATTCAAGAATGGTCAAGAGGAGAAGTGAAAAAGCCTGAGACAATCAACTACAGAACATTGAAACCTGAGAAGGATGGATTGTTTTGTGAGAAGATTTTTGGACCAAGTAAAGACTGGGAATGTCATTGTGGTAAGTATAAAAAGATTCGTTATAAAGGCGTTGTTTGTGACAGGTGTGGTGTAGAAGTAACTAAGGCAAGTGTTCGTCGTGAAAGAATGGGACATATTAAATTAGCTGCTCCTGTTTCACATATTTGGTATTTTAAGGGTATTCCAAGCCGTATGGGATTAATTCTTGATTTATCCCCAAGAACCTTGGAAAAAGTATTATATTTTGCTTCATATATTGTTTTAGATCAGAAAGATACAGATTTACAATACAAACAGATTTTGACAGAACGCGAATACCAAGAGGCAAGAGAAAAATATGGCACGGAATTTCGTGTGGGAATGGGTGCAGAATCCATTTATGAATTGTTACAAAGTATTGATTTAGAGAAAGAGTCTGAAGATTTAAAAAAGGAATTGATAAATGCTACAGGGCAAAAACGTGCCAGAATTATCAAGCGCCTGGAGGTTGTTGAAGCATTCAGGGAGTCTGGAAACAGACCAGAATGGATGATTTTGACGGTGGTTCCTGTTATTCCACCGGATATTCGTCCTATGGTACAGCTTGATGGTGGTAGATTTGCCACTTCTGATATGAATGATTTGTATCGTAGAATTATTAACAGAAATAACCGATTGACGAGACTTCTTGATCTTGGGGCACCAGATATCATTGTCCGTAATGAGAAAAGAATGTTACAAGAAGCAGTGGATGCCTTGATAGATAATGGCAGAAGAGGAAGACCAGTTACTGGACCTGGTAATAGAGCATTGAAGTCTTTATCTGATATGTTAAAAGGTAAACAGGGACGTTTCCGTCAGAACTTGCTTGGTAAGCGTGTTGACTATTCTGGACGTTCGGTTATTGTCGTAGGACCAGAACTTAAAATTTACCAGTGTGGATTGCCAAAAGAAATGGCAATTGAGTTATTTAAGCCATTTGTTATGCGTGACCTTGTAAAACAGGGAACTGCTCATAACATTAAATCTGCAAAGAAGATGGTAGAGCGTTTGCAGCCAGAAGTATGGGATATCTTAGAAGAAGTAATTAAGGAGCATCCAGTTATGTTGAACCGTGCTCCGACATTGCATCGTTTAGGTATTCAGGCATTTGAACCTACTTTGGTGGAAGGTAAAGCCATTAAACTGCATCCATTAGTATGTACGGCGTTTAATGCGGACTTTGATGGTGACCAGATGGCGGTGCATTTGCCGTTGTCAGTGGAAGCACAAGCTGAGTGCCGTTTCTTATTGTTATCACCAAACAATCTATTGAAACCTTCTGATGGTGGACCAGTTGCAGTACCTTCCCAGGATATGGTACTTGGTATTTACTATCTGACAATGGGTAAGATGGTAGATCATTCTGATAATAAAGAACTGGATGCAAGTATTCAGAAGATATATAACACAAAGGAAGAGATAATTGCAGACTTGCCGGATGCAACAGGAAATGGTGTATTAACAGTAGATACTATGATAAAATATCGTGTCAGTGATGACCGTTATGTTATTTGTACACCAATGGATATCTTAGGACATTATTTCTATGATACTAACAGTGCTCTTCTTGCTTATGAGAATGGAGACATCACTTTACATCAGAAGATTAAAGTAAAGAGAACTATTACTTTGGCAGATGGTACACAGAAATCAAAGATTATTGAGACTACTATGGGTAGATTGATTTTCAATGAGATTGTACCTCAGGATTTGGGATTTGTAGATAGAAGCAATCCAGATAATCTGTTTGAATTAGAGGTTGATTTCCATGTAGGAAAGAAACAATTAAAGAAGATTTTGGAGAAATGTATCAATACCCATGGATCTACAAAGACAGCAGAAACCTTAGATGCTATTAAGGCATTAGGATATAAATATTCTACACAGGCAGCAATGACAGTTTCTATTTCTGACATGACAGTACCAGCAAAGAAAAAGACATTATTAGAGGAAGCAGAGAAGACTGTAGAGTTAATTGCCAGAGATCATCGTCGTGGTTTGACCACAGAAGAAGAACGTTATAAGGCAGTTATAGAAACTTGGAAAGAAGCCGATGATGAAATTACTAAGGCTCTTCTAGGTGGTCTTGACAAATATAACAACATTTACATGATGGCGGACTCTGGAGCCCGTGGTTCTGATAAACAGATTAAACAGCTTGCTGGTATGCGTGGGCTTATGGCAGATACATCTGGTAGAACTATTGAACTTCCAATTAAGTCAAATTTCCGTGAAGGTCTGGATGTATTGGAGTACTTTATTTCTGCACATGGAGCTCGTAAAGGTCTTTCTGATACTGCTTTGCGTACAGCCGATTCTGGATATTTAACACGTCGTCTGGTTGATGTATCACAGGATTTGATTATTCGTGAGACAGACTGCTGTCCAGGAAAAGAGATTCCAGGAATGTGGATCAGTGCCTTTATGGACGGAAAACAGGTTATTGAAACCTTGGAAGAAAGAATTACAGGTCGTTTTTCATGTGAGACAATTTATGATGACAATGGAGAAATGATTGTAAAGGCAAATCACATGATTACGGCAAAACGTGCAGCAAGAATTGTTAATACAAAGGCTATTATTGAAGCTGAAAGTGCAGCAAAAGTTAAGATTCGTAACGTATTAACCTGCCGTTCCCATGTAGGTGTGTGTGCAAAATGTTATGGTTCCAATATGGCAACTGGTGAAGCAGTCCAGGTAGGAGAAGCAGTAGGTATTATTGCAGCCCAGTCTATTGGAGAACCAGGTACGCAGCTTACCATGCGTACATTCCATACTGGTGGTGTTGCTGGTGACGATATCACACAAGGTCTTCCTCGTGTGGAGGAGTTATTTGAGGCAAGAAAACCAAAAGGTCTTGCTATTATTTCAGAGTTGGCTGGTGTAGTCAGCGTAAGTGAAAATAAGAAGGGACAGACAGAGATTGTTGTTACGAATCATGAAACAGGGGAAAGCAAAGCTTATGCGATTCCTTATGGTTCCCGTGTGAAGGTCATGGAAGGCATGGTGTTAGAAGCCGGAGATGAATTAACAGAGGGTAGTGTAAATCCACATGACATCTTAAAAATAAAGGGTGTACGTGCTGTTCAGGATTACATGTTACAGGAGGTACAAAGAGTGTACCGTTTGCAGGGTGTGGAAATCAATGATAAGCATATTGAGGTAATTGTACACCAGATGTTAAAGAAAATCAAAATAGAAGCAAATGGAGATTCCGAATTTCTTCCAGGAACTTCTGTGGATATCCTTGATTTTGAAGATGAAGTAGAACGTTTAAAAGCAGAAGGAAAAGTTCCGCCAGAAGGAAAACAGGTTATGCTTGGAATTACGAAAGCATCCCTTGCTACAAATTCCTTCTTATCTGCAGCATCTTTCCAGGAGACAACAAAAGTTCTTACAGAAGCTGCGATTAAAGGAAAGATTGACCCATTGATAGGATTAAAAGAAAATGTCCTTATTGGTAAGCTAATTCCAGCCGGAACAGGTATGAAACGCTATCGTTCAGTGAAGCTTGATACCGATGAAGAAATCAGGCTTGCGAAGGAAGAAGAAGCAAGAAGACTCGCAGAAGAAGAGGAAGCAAAAAAGCGTGAAGAAGAGGAAGCTGCAAAAGCAGCAGAGAATAAAGAATCAGAAGAAACTGCTGACTCAGATGAACTTTTGTCTGTAGATGAAGAAGAGATTGAGATTGAAGGCGATGATGAAGAATTAACTGTTTCCGAGGAATAATAAATGGAGATTATTCATGGACTTAATAAAAGATAGCTAGAGCGTAACTGTTCAGAACCATGAACAGTTACGTTTAAGCCCATGAATATTCGCCTTCAGCGAAGGGGCTTAAACATTACAAAATTTACTATGAAAGTCCTGACAAATGTCTATATTTCGTGCAAGCTTGCTTGCAAAGAAATATAGACATTTGGCTGGCTAAACTGTATGAGTATGTAGGGCGACAGCCCGAAATACGAATACAGTTGGTGATTGCGGGAGTGCGTAG
>JAAVHR010000149.1 GCA_014799595.1 Clostridiales bacterium
ACAAAAGAAGTATTCCCATGACAAATGGAATACTGTATGTGTTTGTATAACTCCAGAAAATCCATACATAGGTGGTCGGAGACAATGCCGAGAGCAAAAGCAAAGTGTCAGCGGTTTTTACATCTTTCATCTTACGTGCTGCAAGATAAGCCAGCAAAATACCGAAGTCCAGCATAATAATATTCAGCACTTGTACAGATGTTACGAAATCTCCAATGCTAAGAGATGTGAAGCTGTTCAGGATGTGGAAATACCAGTACAGCAGTATGGTAAAGAAGTGGTTATTTTCGTATCGGGCAAAATAGCCTGCTGTGATTTTGTTGTCAGGGCTGTTATCAAGAAGTCCCTCTGTATTGGCTGCCATATCCGATGCCATATCTGTCACTATAAAAGAGTCTGATGTCAGAGTAATCTCTCCTGTTTTGGCAAAACAGATAATCTGTACAGCTAGGATAAAGGCAACTGTTACAGCACGCATTAAAAAGGCAGTACGCCTGCTGCAAAAGTTACATAATGTTCTATAAAAGCGAAGCACTGTATATAGGAAAAAGGCTATACCTACTCCCATAATGGCTACTGTATAAGGTTTCAAATGAGGTAGCCGGCTGTTTCCCCAGCAGAATGTCATCAGTCCTGTAATGATGCAGACTGCCGTAAATAAAATTAAACCATATAAAGTGAACGATTTAAATAAATTTCTTGTTTTTTGGTACATATTTGAGTATTTCAAGAAATCTTCCTCCTAATATTGTAATTATCATAACAGTTCAGGTAGGTCTGCACACTCTGCTGTGCAGACCGTAAAAAAGACTAAAACAGGATTGGAATTGGGCAATTTACATGCGAAGCTTGCCCAATTCCGTAACAGGTCAGCCCCCGGCTGAACTGTTACTAATAATCTCCCGGAATCTCTAGACATTAATTTATAAAGCTTTGAAATTCCTTTTTTTATCCCCGAAAGAGTATTTACCCTTAGTTCTCTATCTGATATTAATACATATAAAGGACAAAAAAAGCTACACAAACAAAAATTAATTAAAACTTTTCCCAGAGTAAACCAGTAGTCTTTCATTCCACAACCTCTTGATTTACAATTTAAGCTCATAGTTCATTGTACTTGACAGTAAATATCTATTATAAGTACAGTATTACCCAAATTAACAACGAATATTTGTAACCAACAGTCTAGTCAATTCTATTATAAAAAAGGAATGTCCATAAAAAACTGCCTGCTAGCATTCACGAAATAATATCCAGTGCAATTGTCTTGCCAAAGTCAGTTTTTCACCCCACTTACACAAACCAGTTTTTCCACTCCTCATCATATATTTCAAGAACGCCATTTCTGCGGTCTAAGTAGGTATGATTCCATTCATCCTCAAGATGAATATCACCATCATACCTTTCACAAAAAACTTCACCAAACCTGCAAATATTCTCACTTCACAATCAGGATAAAGCTGCACATATATGTCAAAATTGACCTTTGTTCCGAACTCATCAGCAATCCATCCATAGCCGTCTTCACAAGTCTCCTTATCACCTATATATGCCGAAAAAAATCTACACTCGAATTCAGCAGAAAAATCATCTGTTTCTTTTGTGCTGAATATGTTCACTCCATGGGATTTAACATATTCAGCAAAGATTTTAATTATCTCCTCAACACTACCTTTCAACATGATATACCAGAATATCTGCATTTCTCTTTCCACCTTTTATGATAATTTTACACATGCCTGTTGATCTAGTGATGATATTCATGTTATATATAACTCGGTTTTACTACCAAAGGTTATTCTTATTTCACTCCTCATCAAAAAGTAATATTCAAGATAGTATCATCCATAATTTCTGTAATTGTTTTTGCTATATAAGTTATTTCGTCAGGGTCATGAATATAACATATTATCTGTCCATAAACACCATTAACATTGGGATCAAAATCCATCATTAAACTAATACCTCCAGGAGCTTCGGCAAACGGAAACCACATTTTATTATGTAAATATGGTTTAATCCTGCTATCTTTCATTTCCTCTAGCAGTTTTTTTGTGGAATCCTCCTCATAAGAATAAAATTCAGTAAGCAAAACATCTTTATTTTGAAAATATTCTTTCTGTTCCTCTATTTCTTCAAGAGATAACAGCCTATAATTGAAATCCCTGCCATACTTATCATTAGGAAAGAGTAAATAAAACCATTGGCTGCCATTTTTATAATGATACAGTTCTTTCATATCTTCGGGCATTGTGATACCAAACTTTTCTTCAAACGCCTCAATTTGCTTATCAGTTGCACCTTTAACAAGCATATATTCATCATATATCCCTTCTTCTTTAGGGTCATCAATCTCTAAGTCCTCAAAGTTATTACAAACTAATTTTTCAATTTTCTTTATTTTTTCAATTAATTTTTTCATATAGTGATTTTCTCCATTTATTTTCCTTCAAAACTTCTTCTATTGTAATTTTTAAATCATCTTTAAACATACTATACCTCATTTATTCCAAGTTTGTTAATATATTTAATTTAATAAATAAATATTTACAATTTCATATATATCTTATGATTATTTAAAATTAACTTATCAACGAGCAAATCAATTCTCTATTATCTATATATTCTGGCAAAATATGAATGGCATGGCTAAACCGTTACTAAATTTTTAATTGTTAAAAAAGCAATCACACATAATGGCTTTTTTTCATCTGGAATATGAGTATACAGTTCATGACAAAACTCTGGCTCCATTAGATAAAACTCTTGGTCTCCTATATTGGAAATTTGTTGATAAAGTTTTTCAATATACCCCATTTCTATTTCTCCTGCTGATTCTAGCTTACTATCGAATAAACTAAAAATATCTAAAAAATCCTAAATATTTATGTTAAATTCTGAAATAATATTGTCATTTTCATTAATTAAAAAATGAAATTCAAACCAAAACTCAAGTTTTTCGTTATGACTATGTGGCTCAAATACTCCAAAAGCTTGATTACCTTCCAAATGCTGTATTGTAAAATATTTTTCATTGTAAGGATCAATAACAAACTCTTTCTCTTCATCTTCCGACCATATTTTTAATTGTTCCTCTAACCACTCTGCAAATATTTCTATTCCCTCGACTTGAGTCTTTTTATCACCAAACCATGAGCTGTTAATGTTTGTAATTGTATGCAGTTTTGAATACTCATGATTTACAATAAAATCAATAATTTGCTTTACTTTTTTAGTGATGTTCTCTTTAAATTGCTGTTCTTTCATAGCTATTCTCCTCTCAAATTCTAGTTTGCAATCTAAACTGTTTCCCAAAATCTTACTATTCCGTCAGCATTGGGTACCAATAACTTTCTGTTCCATACACTTCTTGCTGTTCATCCACATTGACATCAATTGGTAATTCCAATAATTGCAACATCATTTTAGCAGACATATAGTGATATTCCAAATCCAAAAATGTAATATTAGGATGTTTTGGCACTTCCTCCAGCAACAATCTGCCGCCTTTATCTGATAATGTTCCCTTAGACAATGCTAATTCAGAAATTTGATTCATATATGGACTCTTTACTACCTCAGCAGTAATTTCATCTTGTATCCCACTATTTACCAAGCCTAACCTTGTAAGTTTTGGAAATGGATGTGCAAGCAACTCCCGAATATCTTCCATATCTCCATCAAAGCCATATTCTTTACTTCCAATATAAAGATTTAGAGAAGTAAGTTCAGGCAATTTAGCATTAGCAATACTATGAATGACAGACTTAGGAAGTCCTCCACAAATAATTTCTAATTCTTTCAAATTATTATGCTCAATTATTCCAAGTGACAGTCCTGAGCTTCCTTTTATTGTAAGTTTTTCTAAATTAGGGAGAGCTTCCCACAACTTAGAATAATCTGCCTGCAAAATCCATGAAACTTCGCATTCTTCCCTTTCCATATCACCTATAAACAAACTTTTAATATGCTGGAATTGCTCTTTGTATTCCACAATACCATCTACAATTACCTGTACACTATCATCATAACACTCTCCCCAGCAGCCAATCACAAGTTCCTCCACATGAGGCAGTCTTTTACTTTCTAAAATCTCCTCTAACATAGTCTTGACATTCTTGTCATCTTCCTCGTCCTCCCAGCTATAACTAAATTTTTTCCTTTTTAATTTTTCTGTCTTTTTCCTTGCCAGTCTTTCTTCTCTCTGTTTTCTTCTGCGTTTTGCGTCCAAATCCTCCATTTCTTTTAATGTACGTCGCTCACCAAATGCATACTCTGAGTCCTCCCCATAAGTATCTTCAATATATTTTAGATATTGCTTATAAAATAAAATTGCATATTGATAATTCTTCAAATTCACTCTGTAAATATAAGCAATCAATTCATTAATCCTGCTAATTTCTCTTTTTGCTGTTGGATTATAGGTTTCCATAATATCCAATTGTTCTAAAAGTATTTGAATTCCATGCTTTGCTTCCTCTACTGTATTATGTTGTTCTCCCAAAGATAACGCCAACCGGATAATACAATTATTACTCTTTTTATTTCCTATTCCTAAATATTTATCATATTGGTCTGCCAATTCCCTGCATTTTACTTCAAATTGCTCCATAGAAAGTACTGTATTACCAAGTTTTTCATACTCCAAATCCAGTTTTAATAACTGAACAAATTGTTTTTCTTTCTCTGATAAGTTATCTGCTTTTAATAACTCCTCTATCATTTGTTCACATTTTTGCTTGTAATATCCCAGTTCTTTTCCATAAATATCTCTGTCAACTTTATAGGAGTCCTGCATGGCACTAAAATATTTTAGTACTGTTACTTCGTCTAGCTCTATCTGCCCATGCATATAATCAATAATAAACTTATAACAACTTCTTCTTTGTCTGTATCCATCGGAAACACTTTCTATTGCTTTGCCGGTTTCATAGAGCCATTCTAACAACTTCTTATCTGGACGATTTAGGTCTGTATTTTCATAGCACCATGCCATATAAGAATCTAACAAAACCTGCTCCTGCCCACATTGTTTACAAGTATATACACCAAAAGTCTTTGCCACTTTTTTATATAGTTCAAAATTGTCCTTAGATTCCAATGTCATCTTCTTAGCCACTGATAACAAGTCCCATTCTTCTAGTAATTTAGAGCTATGTTGCTTTTTCTTGCAATCCGAAAAAATTATTCTAGGTAATGGAGTTTTACAACAGGTACAGATGCCATAAGAAAGTTCTTCTTCGTCCCATACTGAAAGCATTGCTAATACTTTATCGCTTACTGTCCGTAATAAGAAATCTACTTCTGGTTCAAAATGAAATGTTTTGGTTCTAGCTTTTTCCTCTATATAAGAAGACAATTCCCAGCAGCTTTTGAAAAAGCTATATCTTAAATCTTGCGGATATTCCATGTGGGACATAGCAAAGAGATAAGCCCGCATATAAACAATCGCTTTCATTGCATCTTTTATCTCCTTTTTCGGGATTTTTTCTTTTGTAAGCTGATTTACCACACTGTTAAAACTAAAAACTACCAGAGCATAATCACAATTTACCTTCTTTTGAGCTGCCATATCCTTGATTTTTTGGCATACACTTTTTGTTAATACAGAATACATATTTTCCTGTGTATTTTCTCTTTCTAATAATCCCATTCTTTTTGTACTCCCTTCCTTCTGTATCTTCCTTATTAATTGTTACTGTTCACACCTATAGTGCTAACAGTAACGGAATCCAGCCTATTTATAATTCGCCTTCGGCGAAAGGCTGGATTCTTGACTGTTCTATGTTTTGGCACATAGCTTGACAGCAAGTGTCAAGCTTGTGAGTGAACAGTAACTATTAATTTTCTTTTTCCTATTTTTTAAACTGCTCTATTCCATTAATATTAATACCGACACTTGACCTATAACTTACTTCTTCATGGCTGCCACTTAATCGACTTACAGTCTCCTAATACTTTATTTTGGGGTAACTATTCAGAACCTGCAAAAGTGATATAAAAATTGCATTTAATAAATAAATTTATTTATTAAATGCAATTTGTATACTCACTTTTATTGGACTGATGTCCACATGAGGATTTTTACCAGCCATTATGGGAAATCATTAGGTATTATGTATATTCTGGAAAAATCCGAATGAGGGGTTCTGAACAGTTACAAAAAAGGAATGTCCATAAGAGTTTCCTCATGTATATCCATCCTTTTTTATAACAAAACACATATTTCTTTATATATTTTATCATCCACCTATAATTCTCGCAATATCATTATAGGTTACAAATATCATAAGTGCCATAAGCAAGACAATTCCTACTAAATGAACAATTCCTTCCTTTTCCTGATCCACTGGTTTTCCTCTAAATAATTCTATAAATAGGAAAATCAATCGTCCTCCATCTAAGGCTGGAAACGGAATTAGGTTCATGACACCAAGATTTGCACTTAATAAGATTGCAATGTTTAATAAGTTCAAGAATGTCGTAAATGCAGTTTTGCTGGCATCAACCGTAGTACCAATCATATCCACAATACCCACTACACCAGAAACATCATCTTTACTTACTTTTCCCCGTATCATCATTCCCAAACTCTTTAAGGTACTTTCAATCCAGAAACGAATCTCAGAAGCTCCATATTTTACTACCTGCAACACATTTCCCTTTTCATATTTTCCCATAGAAATCTGTAAGGATTTGACTGTGGCATAATATGGTGTCAATTTTACGGTTTTGGATTCCTTCTCTCTTTGGTATGTAAGTGTAATTTCTTCCCCTGTAAGCGGATTTTTTGCCAAATACTCTTCCATATCCTTTGCTTCCTGAATAGCTATCCCATTAAAAGCAGTAACCGTATCACCGACTTTTACTCCTGCTTGATCCATAGGACTATCTTTCTCTATCGCAGTTATAACAATTCCTTTTGCTCCTTCGTCTGACGAACCATAACTATACCCTAACCGGTAATAACTATAGTTAGGATCTACATCTACTTCTTTTTTCTCTCCTTCACTGGTAACATATTTTATATGCAATGGTTCGTCACCAATCACATGCAGATTAAAATATACATCATAATCTTTGCCAATCGAAATACTGTCTCCATTTATTTCCGTAATTCGGTCTCCCTCTTGCAAGCCTGCCTCTGCTGCCGGACTTCCCTCTTTCACATAAGTAATTTCGGAAGGATTATATCCCACATTTGCAATCAAGATTATTGCAAATATAAAAGCAGAAATAAAATTAAAAACCGGACCTGCTGCTATAATAGAAATTCTTGCCCAAATTCCAGCTTTCTGAAAAGAATCTGGTGCTTCATTTACCTCATCTTCTCCCACCATCATACAAGAACCACCAATTGGCAACAGTTTCCAAGAGTATTTCGTTTTATTTTCCCAATCCTCCCTGCTTTCACAATACTTCGTATTAGCAAGCAGCTTACAACTCATTCCTTGATCCGTTTTCACCAAAGTAATCAACCTTGGTCCCATACCAACAGAAAATTCTGTTACTCCAACTCCATTTTTCTTTGCCAGTAAAAAGTGTCCCATCTCATGCAACACAATAATTACTGTGAACACTAATAATGCAATGATAATATTCATATCTTCCTCCACTTTCCTATTTCTATACTTGTATTTTTACTTCCATTTTTCCTGTAAGTTCCGATAAGTTTCCTGCTCTATCTCAAGAATATCTTGCACAGAAGGATTACTTATGTATTGGTGTGCATCTAAGGCACAAGAAATCATTTCTATGATTTCTGGATATTTAATTTCTCTTTTCAAAAATTTTGCTACTGCATACTCATTTGCGGCATTATATACTGTAGGCATACTTCCACCTGTTTTTCCCACCTGATAAGCTAATTTCAATCCCTTAAATGTCTCTAAGTCTGGTTTTTCAAATGTAAGCTGGGATAATTGATAAAAATCCACTCTGTCGCCAGGCAATGGACGACGCTCTGGATAATACAAGGCATATTGGATTGGCAACCTCATATCAGGAGTTCCAAGTTGAGCTATAATTCCTCCATCCGCAAACTCTACCATAGAGTGTATCACACTTTGTGGCTGTATTACAACCTCAATTTGTTCAAAATCCACATGGAACAACCATTTTGCTTCAATTACCTCTAATCCTTTATTTACCATAGTGGAAGAATCAATTGTTATCTTTCTTCCCATAGACCAATTTGGATGTTTCAAAGCATCCTCCAATTGGATGTTTTCTAAATCTTTTTTCTTTTTCCCGCGAAAAGGACCACCTGAAGCCGTAAGTAAAATTCTGCTGATTTTGTTATTATTCTCACCATTCAGTGCCTGAAAGATTGCAGAATGTTCACTATCTACTGGTAATAATGCCACTTTATATTTTTCCACCAACGGCATAATGATATGTCCTGCTGTAACAAGAGTCTCCTTATTTGCCAAAGCTATATCTTTTCCAGCCTTAATGGCTTCAACAGTTGGCAGAATACCAATCATTCCAACTACTGCAGTTACTACAATCTTCACATCAGAAAGCGTAGCACAACTTATCATTCCATCCATACCAGACAATACCTCAACTGGAATATCCTTTACCCTTTGTTTTAATTCT
>JAAVHR010000150.1 GCA_014799595.1 Clostridiales bacterium
ACAGTAACGGAATCCAGCCTATTTATAATTCGCCTTCGGCGAAAGGCTGGATTCTTGGCTATTCTACGTTCTTGGCACATAGCTTGACAGCAAGTGTCAAGCTTGTGAGTGAACAGTAACATGTAACAGTTCAGCCGAGGGCTGACCTGTTACAGGATTATTGACAAAAGTCTTCTAACAAGATATAATACAATACAAAATGCAAATGATATGCAATTTAAAAAAATAGGAGGCTCTATGAGAAAGAAAATGAATATAAAAAAATCTATAAAATATGGGATATACTGCATATTATTTATGGGGATTTTAACTTTAATTGGTTGTGGCAATACAAAAGATAAGGATGTAACTGGAAAAGAAGAGAAAAAGAAAATAATATGCTCCACATTTCCTCAATATGATTGGGTAAGGGCAGTTTTAGGAGAAAATAATAACAATTTTTCTGTAAGCCTTTTGATGGAAAATGGAGGAGATTTACACAATTATCAACCTACAGCAGGAGACATGATTCGGATTTCTGATTGTGATTTGTTTATTTTTGTTGGTGGAGAATCCGATGCATGGGTAGAAGGTGCAATAAAAGAAAGTATGAATCAGAATCAAAAGTCTTTGAAGTTAATGGATTTGCTGGGAGAAAATCTGAAAGAAGAAGAACATATAGAAGGAATGGAAGAAGAACAAGGAGAGGAACATGAAGAAACCGGATATGATGAACATGTCTGGCTCTCCCTTTCCAATGCACAGATTATGGTAGAAAAAATTGCAAATGTGATAGGGACTATGGATACCACCCATGCAGAACAATACCATGAAAATGCTAAAACATATTGTAATCAATTAGAAGATTTGAATAATCGTTATAAGGAAGTTGTCAGCCAGTCTGACAAAAAGGTATTGCTCTTTGGAGACCGTTTTCCATTTCGTTATCTGATAGAGGATTATGGGATTTCATACTATGCTGCTTTTGAAGGCTGTAGTGCAGAAACAGAAGCAAGCTTTGAAACCGTTGCGTTTTTATCTGAAAAAATAAAGGAACATAAGTTGTCGTCTGTGTTAGTACTTGAGAACTCTGATAAGAAAGTAGCAGATGCCATTATTGCTAATACAGACACAAAGGATCAAAAGATTTTAGTAATAAATTCATTACAATCTGTTACCAAAGAGGAAATCGATCAAGGAAGAACTTATATTAGTACTATGGAGGAGAATTTAGAAATCTTAAAACAGGCATTATAGTATAAGAAAAGAACAGAAAGGATAACAATCTGTTCTTTTTTTACTTACTATAAAAGTCCTGACAAACGTCTATATTTCATGCAAGCTTGCCTACTTTGTTCTATAATTAGGAAAAATTTCGCATACTTCTTGCGAAAATACTGTAAATTACATATAATATATAATAATAGAAGAAAAAATATCAAAATGCATATACAATTTAGTCGAATAGCAGCGGTCTGCAATATAAGTTGTGAATAACTGAAGGTTAGTTGTATAAAAGCATGTTTTAAGGGGATTAAGACAGATAGAAAGGGGTGTGGTTTTATGAAAAGAGTATTTTTAATTGTATTGGATAGTGTTGGAATTGGTGAGATGCCTGATGCTGCCAATTATGGAGACGAGGGAAGTCATACAGTATACGCAGCATCACACAGTAAAGATTTTTATATGCCTAATATGCAAAAGCTGGGTTTCTTCCAGTTGGATGGGATGAAAGTAGATAAGCAGCATGACTGGGTGAAGGTAGAAATGCCTATGGAAGGATCAATTTGCCGGCTATCTGAAAAATCAAAAGGAAAGGATACGACCACAGGACATTGGGAGATTGCCGGTATGATATCAAGAGAACCTATGCCTACTTTTCCAAATGGATTTCCCAAAGAGTTAATTGAGAAATTTGAAGAACGAACAGGAAGAAAGGCATTATGTAATAAGCCCTATTCCGGTACAGAGGTAATTAAAGATTTTGGAAAGGAACATATAGAGACAGGAGCATTAATTGTGTATACCTCTGCGGACAGCGTTTTCCAGATTGCGGCACATGAGAGCATAGTGCCGATTGAGCAATTATATGAATACTGTCAGATTGCCAGAGAACTATGTCAAGGAGTTTATGGTGTAGGCAGAATCATAGCCAGACCTTTTGAGGGTGACTGGCCGTATGTCAGGACTTCTAACAGACATGATTATTCCCTTCAACCACCTAAAGATACTATGTTAGATATTTTAAAAGCAGCAGGTAAGGATGTGCTGGCTGTTGGTAAAATAAATGATATCTTTGCTGGAAAAGGCATTACAGATATGGTACGTACAAAAGATAATGGAGATGGAATAGATAAGACTTTAGAATATATGGAAAGAGAGTTTAATGGGTTATGTTTCACCAATTTGGTAGATTTTGATATGAAGTATGGACATCGGAATGATGTGGAAGGATATGCCAAGGCTTTATCTTATTTTGATAAACGATTGCCTGAAATTCTTGTAAAACTTAAAGAAGAAGATTTACTTATGATTACGGCAGACCATGGATGTGATCCAAGTACACCATCTACAGACCATTCCAGAGAATATATTCCTCTTGTAATGGCAGGAAACGGAATTCAAAAGAAAAATCTTGGAACAAGAGAAGGTTTTGGAGACATTGCAGCTACAATATTAGAATGTCTTGGTGTGAAAGGTACTATAGAAGGCAATAGCTTTTGGAAAGAGATAAAAGAATGAGGGGTTACTCGTTTTGAAAAAAGAAAGGAGGGGGTGTTATGAGTACACCACATAATAAAGCAGAAAAAGGAGAGATTGCAAAAACCGTTTTAATGCCGGGAGATCCTCTCAGAGCACAATTTATTGCAGAAAATTATCTGGAAGATGTAGTTTGTTTTAATACAGTAAGAAATATGCTTGGATATACGGGAACTTACCAAGGGAAAAAAGTATCTGTTATGGGACATGGAATGGGAATGCCTTCTATTGGAATTTATTCCTATGAACTTTATGAACAGTATGATGTAGAAGAGATTATCCGCATTGGTTCTGCAGGAGCTTTGGCAGATGATGTGGATGTTATGGACATTGTGATTGCAATGGGAGCATCTACCAATTCTAATTATGCCAGTCAGTATAAGCTTCCAGGAATACTTGCACCAATTGCAGATTATAGTCTTTTGCGTAAAGCTGTGGCTATTGCAGAAGAAATGAAATATCCTGTGAAAGTAGGAAATGTATTGTCTTCCGATACTTTTTATACAGATGATAAGACTTTTAATGATGCATGGAAAAAAATGCATGTACTGGCTATTGAAATGGAAGCTGCAGCATTGTATTATAATGCTGCAAGATTGGGGAAAAAAGCACTATGCATTTTAACCATTTCAGATCATTTGTATACACACAAAGAATTATCTTCCAAGGAACGTCAGACCGGATTCCGGCAAATGATGGAGATTGCGTTAAAAACGGCAATTTCTTAACACTGTGAAAATGACCATACCTCCTTCGTCGTACCACTATGAATGAATAGAATGAAGTATAGTAACTATTCAGGTAGAAACAAGCATTTACTGCGTGTTTCGTAAGAAGATATAAATTTTATAGTGTTTAAGGAAAGAGCTATAAATAGCATGTATGCAGTAACTGTATGGTTACTGTTCACTCACAAGCTTGACACTTGCTGTCAAGCTATGTGCCAAAAACGTAGAACAGCCAAGAATCCAGCCTTTTGCCGAAGGCGAATTATAAATAGGCTGGATTCAGTTACTGTTAACACCGTAGGTGTGAACAGTAACCGTATGCAATTTATGGCTCTTTTTGACGAACGGATTTTCTTGAAATAGAAAAAATTCAGGTATATAATCATAAATAGTAGAGACGGTATTTTGGACAAGCCAGAATGCCAGATACAATAACACTAATGTAACAGTTAAGCCTATAGGCTGAAACGTTACACACTAGTCAATTATGTTAGTAGGAGGGACGCGTATGAGCCATACCAGATATATTATATCTGACGCATCCAAGCAGCTTGAGGTAGAACCTCATGTACTTCGGTACTGGGAGGAAGAATTACAGCTTGATATACCTCGAAACGCAATGGGTCATCGTTACTACCGAGAAGAAGAACTAACTACAATCCGAGGAATAAAGAAATTAAAGGAACAAGGCTTTCAGTTGAAGGCAATTAAGCTAATTTTACCAAGCATAGACAAGATAGAAAAACTTCCAGAAGAAGCTAGAAAGCGTTTATGCAGTGAACTGAATGAAAAAATAGCGGATCAGGAGAAGACCAGCCTTATTCTACATACTGAAATGAATATAAAACAGGGAAACCAGCAGGAACAAAAAATGGAGCAATTCCAGACAATTATGACAAAAATTATCCAAAATGCACTTGTTGAGACAAATAAAAATTTGTCAAAGGATGTTTCCAAAGAGGTTACTACCTCTGTTGTAAAAGCAGTGGATTACCAATTCCGTATGCATGAGGAACGAGAGGAAGCTCATTACCGGAAAATTGATGAAGCAATACGTAGTTGCCAGAATAAAAAAAAGAAAAAAGGATTATTTCGTAGGAGATAAACAAACTTAATATATAAAAAAGCAAGTCAATCATATTTTAAGGAAAGACTTGCTTTTTTTATAATATTGTATTTAAAATTTTTTATCTTATGCTTCGCTGATTGCTTTATTTAATTCTGCAACAACATCATCTGCGTTAATTTGGTGTACCATACAAGCTTCTTCTAAGCTTTCACCTTGAGAAGAAGGGCATCCAAGGCAATGCATGCCTGCATTTAATAATACGGGAACTACACGTTGATCCATGTTTAAAATTTCACCAATTAACATATCCTTAGTAATTGTAGCCATAATAAAATCCTCCATTTCTTTATTTCTATAAAACTCCCATGCCACCTTTAGCAGCATCATATATGCCATACAGCTTTGCTGTATGTATGCAATAGAGTTATGAAACTTACATAGGATAAGCTGTAAATGACAACTGTAAATGTAAGTGCTGTCTTACATTATAAGCGAACATAAAAAACACGTCAAGGGTCTTGTCCTCAATTATTTTAGTGTAACTGTTCAGAACCATGAACAGTTACATTTCAGTTATAAAATAGATATAGAACATGGATGTGGTCACCCATAAGAAAGTGTCGGTTACTATGTGCTTTCGTAATTGCCTGCTATGTATTTGTAATCGGAGTTACTGCCCTAGTGGCTCTACACATCAGGTTCTACATTAAATATAACGTTACTGTTCCACGTTTTTGGCACATAGCTTGACAGCAAGTGTCAAGCTTGTGAGTGAACAGTAGCCGATATAACACTTTAATAGTAATTTGTAAAAAAAACCACTTGTATTGTGAATAGAATTGTATTAGAATGTAGGAGAAGGTAATCGTGAAGGCGTTAATAAATAGTTTCTATTTATAAGTATAAGCGGTTTTGCGATAGGTTTAAGATTGCTTGCATTATGCAGACAGATTTAAAGGAGGAAATATTTATGGCATTTGTAATTAATGATTCATGTATTAGTTGTGGAACATGTGCTGGAGAGTGTCCAGTAAACGCAATCGCTGAAGGATCAGGACAGTACGAAATTGATGAGAATTCATGCATCAGTTGTGGAACATGTGCTGGTGTTTGTCCAGTAGGTGCTATCTCTGAATAATAGAGAAGAATTACGGTACAGTTTAATTGGACTTTCATATTAAAAAGGATTTCTATTCTTATCTTAGAAATCCTTTTTTTTGTTTTATTATTGATTTGTTTTTCGTTGGGCATAGATTCTGGCAAAGATTTCTTCTTCTGTTTCTGCTTTTTTTTCTGTCTGGTTGTTTGCATTTAGATCAAGAGCGGCTTGTTCGTTAACCTTCAGTGTATTGGTGTTTGCGACATATTCTATACGTCCATCACCAAGTTCATGTTCAAAAACCGTTTTATTTGTGACTGCCATACTAAGCTCGTTTATCAAATTAAATTTTTCATCCCGTTTCATAATAGTATCCCCCTCCGTGAATAAACATGTAAAGTAGTTGTAACAGTTCAGCCCATAGGCTTAACTGTTACAGAATTGGGCAAGCTTCGCATTAAAAATTGCCCAATTCTATTCCTGTTATACACTTTCTTACGGTCAGCACAATAAATATGCAGACCTACCTGAACTGTTACAAGTAGTTCTATCTGAATAGTTACAATTAGTTGCTATAATTTTACAATATATCTTTTTGGAAGTAAAGAAATAACTAATTAGAGACAGGACAAACGCATGAATGAACAACATATATCCTACCACATAAATTTATGGTATCCTATAACCAAAGGTGGTGTTTGTATATGACAGAAGTATTAAAAACAATAGAATTTATTGAAGACAAAAGACAAGAAAAAAGGTTAGACATAAACTTCTTGATATTGTAGTTATGGTGCTGTTTGCTAAACTGGCAAATGCAGAAGATTGGGAAGAAATATTGGGGATTGTTATTTAAAGATACAGATACATTTGTTACAAGAAAAGTCAAATACCCCGCAGCAAGCTATGGGGCATGACCTAGCTTCTTTTTAGCAAGTTCGCCCCAAGGGGCGGGGGATTTGACCATCACGGCAGTCGCCAAATGCGAGCAAGCTCGCACTTGGCTCGTTGCTTCACGGGAATAAACAAAGTATCCATATACTTTGAGAAAATGGATTGTATAAGAAAGATAAAAGTATATGGAATAACAGATATTGATAACAATACAAAGGATAAAACCTCAATTTTCATCGGTGAATAAGATTTAGGAGCGAACCAAGATTGTCTGAATTTTGACATAACATCTGGAAATTATTATGGAATTAAGATAGCATTCTATAGTCGTACAGGTACAGCAACACCATGGCCGGCTATTTATGAAGTGGAGATTTCAGGTTATTAAACCACAATGAGATTATATCAAAACAACACACAATCCATAAGAAGTCAATAAAATAGGTAAAAGAATACAAAAAATAAGATTTGAACAAATAAAATATGTTTAAAAATAAAATGTGTATTAGAAAAAAAACAATATAAATATTCAAGTTGACTACAAAAAATACAAAAAAGAAAAGAAAATATACAAAATTTATAAAAAAGTATTGATTAAATGTTAAGAAAGTGTTACGATATGAATACAGTTAAACATGAGTATCATTAAATTTTTATTTTATGATTCAGGAAGGTAATAGAAATAAAGACTTATGAGTTTTTTTATGACATTTCAAATGATAAAAGGGAAAATATAGTATTTATGCTTGTTCATGCGTTTGTCCTGAATCGGAGGTTACAAAAAGGTTACATGTTTAGTTACAAATGTGAATTGATTAAAATGAAAGAAATAAAAACAAGATTTTAAAATGTAACCTTTTTGTAACTATTATCCAATATGTGAAATTTATGGAAGAAAAGTACGGGTAGAAGAAAATATGGTTATGATGGGATATAGACCATAAAAGAACCAAAAAAAGAAAGAAAAAGGGCAAGTGACAATAATAACAATACGTATGTTCGGGGTTTTTGGACAAAAAAAAGTAAGGTAGAATTGTGTCATGAGCAAAAGCTCAATTCAGAGGAGAATACAAAAAATTATTTAGGTTATAAAAAAATATCCTCTCGGATTCTCAATAAAAAATTAAGATTTGAAGTTTAATAATTAAATATTGTGAGATTTTGGGAAAATATCAAATAAACCTAAAAAAGGGCACAGTTTCCCTAAGGAAA
>JAAVHR010000151.1 GCA_014799595.1 Clostridiales bacterium
GGCTTAGAACAATCAAAATTTACATTTTGCTACGTAAACACGCAGTAAATGCGTGTTTCTACCTGAATAGTTACGAAATTGTTATATTTGTTGTGTATGAGTCTGCTTTATGGACTCATAGTAGTGAGTAGAGAACCCACGTAACAGTTCAGCCGGGGGGCTGAACTGTTACAGAATTGGGCAAGCTTCGTATATAAATTGCCCAATTCCAATCCTGTTTTAGTCTTTTTTACGGTCTGCACAGCGGAGTGTGCAGACCTACTTGAACTGTTACGAACCCGCTCTCTTGTTTTAGAAAGGATGTTTAGAATGTTTAAAAAAGGTCAATATATACATTACGGAAGTCATGGTGTTTGTATGGTAGAGGATATTACACACATGGATATGCCAGGAGCTGACAAAAGTAAACTCTATTATGTTTTATCAAAAGTATATACCCAAGGAAATAAAATATATACCAAGGTGGACAATGATAAAGTAATTATGAGAGAAATTTTATCCCAAGAGGAAGCTATGGATTTGATTGAGGAAATGCCACAAATTGAACAAATAAAGGTAGAGAATGATAAATCAAGAGGAGAAAAGTATAAATTGGCAATGAACAAGTGTGATTGTAAGGAGTGGGTCCGGATAATCAAATCTCTTTATCAAAGAAAGCAGGAATGTATAGCCAAAGGAAGAAAGGTAGCAATAACAGATGAGAGATTTTACAAAGAAGCATCGGAGCATCTTTATGGAGAATTGGCAATATCCTTGGGAATTGATAAAGATAATGTAGAAGATTTTATTCTGTCTCATGTACATGCAGTAGATGCATAGTGGCAAAGTATAATAAATAAATGATAAAAGCCTTCTTATACCCAAAATGGAAAGAAGGCTTTTATCATGATGTGCTGCTTATTAGTGTACTGTGAACCGTAACGTTAGTAATCAAAAGAACCTTGATAATCGTTATTGATTACAAAATAGACTTTATTTTCTTCAGGCTTTACATAAGCAGTTACAGAAGTAATAGCGTCTGTTTGTCCGTTATCCTTGTATGCCTGTTTTGCTCTTTCCATAATATCTTTGTTGGAAAGCTCCTTACCACCAAACTGAACAATAACTTCCTCACAAGCTGTTGCAGGATATGTAACAGCAGAAGCAGCCTCTGTTAAATCATTAAGTGGAGCTGTTCTAGGAACCATTGGTTTAATAGCCACAGGTTCATTAGTTGTGGTTTCTTTTGTTGTAGCATTACTAGTAGTTATCTGAGTGGTTTTATCTGTAGTTTTTTTTGCAGTACGCTTTGGCTTTGCCATAATTATTTTCCTCCTGTCTTGTGAACAGACCTGCAAATATAGAACTGCCGGCTGTTATTTAAAAATCACTGTGTATGGAAAAGATGCAAGTAACTGAAATTTCCAGCTTTGCTTCTACCATACCTTATTATCATATAATAAATATCAAAAAAATGCAACACAGTTTCATGGAAACAAATGTGGTAATCGTTTCTTATGTCATTTATTGTGCTTGTTGCACAGCTTCATTAATAATTCCCACAATTTTTTCAATGGGGTCACTAAGAGGACTTTTTTCCATAGTTGTAATAAATTCTTTTCTTCTGTCATAAATCTTTGTAATTGTGGACATAAGGCTTTCCCCATTCAATTCCTCTTCGTGGAGAACAAGACTGTAACCTTGATGTTCAAAGGAAGAGGCATTAAGAATTTGGTCGCCCCGGCTAGCGGCAGCAGAAAGTGGAATAAGAATATTTGGTTTCTTTAATGCTAAAAGTTCACAAATGGCATTTGCTCCAGCTCTGGAAATAACAATATCTGCAGCATCCAGTAAGTCACTAAGTTCCTTTTTTATATATTCAAATTGTACATAGCCTTTGGTATCTTTTAGGTCTTCTGCTAATTTACCTTTTCCACAAAGATGGATAATCTGGAATTTTTCCAAAAGCTGAGGTAAAATACCACGAACGGCATCGTTAATCACCGCAGAACCCAAACTGCCTCCAATAATTAAAATAACAGGCTTATTAATGGTAAATCCGCAAAAATCTAACCCTGTTAACTTATTACCAGAAAATAATTCCTTTCGGATGGGAGAACCGGTTAGTACTGCTTTTCCTTCTGGAAACATATTTACGGTTTCTGGGAAATTGGTACATACCCGGGTTGCATATCTGAGACACAATTTATTGGCAAGTCCTGGTGTCATATCAGATTCATGAATAATAGCAGGAATCTTTTGACGGGCAGCAGACCAGACAACAGGAACTGTTACAAATCCACCTTTAGAAAATACCACATCAGGCTTCAGCTTCTTCAAAAGAGAAGCTGCTTCCTTACAGCCATGAAGGACACGGAATGGGTCTGTAAAATTCTTCACATCAAAATATCTTCTTAATTTACCAGAAGAGATACCGTAATAAGGGATATCAAATTCCTTTATCAGTTCTTTTTCAATACCATTTTTGGAACCAATATAGTGAACTTCGTATCCTTGCTTTTTTAATTCTGGCAAAAGAGCGATATTAGGTGTCACATGTCCTGCAGTACCGCCTCCAGTTAATACAATTCGTTTCATATATTATTAATCCTTTCTGTTTTCACTCTTGTTTTAATGATTGTAACTATTCAGGTAGAAACACGCATTTACTGTGTGTTTCGTAAGAAAAATGAAAGTTGATTGCTACGTGCTACGCACTCCCACAATCACTAACTGTATTCGTATTCCGGGTTGTCGCCCTACATACTCATACAGTTTAGCCAGCCAAATGGCTATATTTCTTTGCAAGCAAGCTTGCACGAAATATAGCCGTTTGTCAGAACTTTCAGGGTAAATTTTATAATGTTTAAGCCCCTTCGCCGAAGGCGAATTAATATGGGCTTAAACGTAACTATTCATGGTTCTGAACAGTTACTATTGATTTTGTTTTTGATATTCTTTAAGAGCTTTGGCAAGCTGATCTGGGCAGGAAGTTTTTTTGAGACCACAAGTAATGCCCTCTAACCGGGAAATAGCATCCTCTACATTCATTCCTTCAATTAACCGGCTGACACCAGTGGTGTTGCCAGCACAACCGCCTATAAAATTAACATTTTTAATCAAATTTCCCTCTACTTCAAAGTGTATTTCTGTAGAGCAGACACCCTTTGTCTTATAAATCATGAAATAATCCCCTTTCTTTACTCTTTTATTATAAAATTACTTAAGAAATATTGCAATAGATGGGAGAAAAGTTATATTGCATATTGTAACCATTTGTTACTGTTCACTCACAAGCTTGACACTTGCTGTCAAGCTATGTGCCAAAACATAGAACAGCCAAGAATCCAGCCATGTCATTCATATTTTGCCAGAATATATGCTATGGCTAAAAATATTTTAAATAGGCTGGCAAAATATTCATGAATGGCGTTAAGCATATAAAAGTATATGCACAACTTGCCCTCTGTGAGCAAGCTCCCTCGTGCAATTTGCACATATACTTTTGCATGGCTGAACTTTACCACATGTTGCTAATATTGACATGGGTCTGCATACTTGTTAGAATAAATATAAATGGATAGAGTATGGTATCATTTAATTGGAAGAACAGAAACTAAATGAGATAATACACTAGAACGTGAATGATTGAAGATTAAATAGATGGAAACAATCACTATACAAATAATTTGCAAAGGATAGGGAGGAAATAGGTATGTATTATTGCCAGATTCATTTCTACTTAATAGGTTATCAGTGCACTATGTTTGAAAATATAAAAGAGATGTCCCCGCTTGAACATTTTACACATGAGTTCTATGAAAGCGATGAGCCTGAGGAAGCATTGGCAGCTAAGGCAGATGTGATTATGGCTGACATCCGGAATTTGAATGTAAAAGAAGCAGTGCAGATGCTAGCCTTAGTTAAAAAACAGGAAGCTGAGCTTATTGTACTTGCAGATAAGGAACAGATAGTACATTTGTCAGACAATTTATCTGTGATTAAGGATATATGGATGATGCCCATGGCAGATGAGGAAGTAAGATTCCGTTTCCTAAGATGGCAGCAGAACTATAAGATGAGTAAGGATTACTGGCAGACTAATCAGTATTTAGAGTCTACTATTAACAATATTCCAAACCTCATTTGGTATAAAGATAAAGAAGGTATACATAAGAAGGTAAATGACAGTTTCTGTGCAATAGTTAATAAAACGAAGCAACAAGTAGAGGGTCGTGGGCACGCTTATATATGGGATGTTGATCAGGATGATCCTGCTTGTGTGGAATCCGAACTAGAGGTTATGAATAAGAGAAAGACCTGTATATCTGAGGAGGCAATTAAAACGGGAGATGGTATGAGATTGCTTACAACATACAAGTCTCCATTATATAATCTTGACGGGAGTGTAATGGGAACTGTTGGTGTGGCAATTGATGTGACACAGGAACGTGCTTATGAACAGGAGATAATCAAAAAAAATCAAACTTTAGAGACCATCTTTACCACAATGGATTGTGGAATTTTGTGTCATACAATAGATGGTTCACGCATTATCAGTATAAATAGAGCTGCATTAAAAATTTTGGGATATGAGTCGCAAGCTGAATTAATGGAAAATGGATTTGATATGATTGCAGCATCTGTTGTAGATGATGATAGAGAAGAACTTGTGAAATGCATTGAGAAATTGAAAAAAGAGGGAGATAGTATCAGTGTGGAGTATCGTGTACAGCATGCTGATGGAGAAATATTACATGTTATGGGTAATATTAAGCTTATAAAGGAGCATGGGGAATTATATTATCAGCGGTTTCTTTTGGATTGTACTATAAAAAAATTACAAGAAAAAAAGGAACAAATGAAATTGATTCAAGCACTGAGTATAGATTATAATCTTGTTTGTTTTTTTGATCTTGATACAGGCATGGGAAACACTCTTCGGATAACAGAGTGCGAAAATTATGTATTAGAGTCTATTTTTATGGGGAAATTGTCATTAAAAGAAAGTATGGAAAATTATATAGAAAGATGTGTTTTGGATGATGATAGAGAGTTGTTACGGCAAGCATGTTCTACAGATAATCTCAAAAAAGAACTGGCACAAAAAAACATCTACCATATCAATTACCGCACTCTTTGCAGCGATAAAATAAGATACTTTCAAATGAAGGCTGTCCGGGCAGGAGAATGGGAGGATAGTCATGGTGTTGTTTTGGGATTCCACAGTGTAGATGAGGAAATCCGGAATGAAATGGAAAAGAAAAGACTTTTGGAAGAAGCACTTTTACAAGCAAATAAGGCAAATAAGGCCAAGAGTGTATTTCTTTCTAACATGTCCCATGATATCCGTACTCCAATGAATGCAATCGTTGGTTTTACAAATTTGGCAATCAACCATATTGATTGTAAGAAAGAGGTAGAGGAGTATCTAGTCAAAATTCAAACATCAGGAAAGCATTTGCTGAATCTTATTAATGATGTTTTGGACATGAGTCGGATCGAAAGTGGAAAGATACACTTAGAAGAGAATCCATGCAGCCTGTCAGAGATTTTACAAGGATTACATAACATTTTACAGGCAGATATTCGTGAAAAGCGGCTGGAATTAAATATAGATACAGTGGATATTCAAAATGAAGAGATTTGGTGTGATAAGCTTCGGCTTAATCAAGTTTTATTGAATTTGCTTAGCAATGCTGTAAAGTATACAGATATGGGAGGCATGATTAGCCTGAGAGTTACTGAAAAATCCGAAGCACCTGCAGGCTGTGCAAGTTATGAGTTTTACATTAAGGATACTGGTATTGGCATGAGCAAGGAATTTGTATCACATATTTTTGAACCTTTTGAGAGAGAAAGAAATTCTACAATTAGCAGGATTCAGGGTACTGGACTTGGAATGGCAATTACAAAGAATATTATAGATATGATGCATGGAACTATTGAAGTGAAAAGTGAGCAAGGTGTTGGCACAGAAGTTACAGTTTCCTTTACGTTCCGTCTGAATACTGAAAAAAAGGCAGATGCCAGTGAAATAAAAGAAAAAACTTTTAGTATAGACAAAAAGAATATTTCTACAGGGCGTATTTTGCTGGTAGAGGATATTGAAATGAATCAGGAAATTGCTGTTGCGATTTTAAGTGAGGCAGGATATTGTGTTGAGATTGCTGGGAATGGGCAAATTGCAATAGATATGTTAAAAAATTCTGAACCTGGATATTACCAGTTGGTGCTTATGGATATTCAAATGCCAGTAATGAATGGATATGAAGCGACAAAAGAGATTCGTAAACTGGAGAATAAGGAACTGGCATCTATACCAATTTTAGCTATGTCTGCCAATGCTTTTGAAGAAGATAAGCAGGAGGCTTTAAAGTGTGGGATGAATGGTCATATAGCAAAACCTATAGATGTTAAAATATTGTTTAATACTTTGAGTGAAATATTGAAATAAGGCTAAATATAGAAAGGTTAGGTTTAAGCAATGAAAAAAATTGGTATCATTGGAGCAATGGATGAAGAAGTAAGCCGCTTAAAAGAAAATATGCAAGTGGAAAAAATTGAGAAGAAAGCAGGAATGGAGTTTTTTGCAGGTATACTTAGTGGCAAAAATGTGGTTGTGGTACGAAGTGGAATTGGTAAGGTGAATGCTGGAATCTGCACACAAATCTTAGTGGATGATTTTCAGGTAGAAGGTGTGATTAATACAGGAATTGCTGGTTCTCTAAAAAATGAAATTAACATTGGAGACATTGTATTATCTAAAGACTGTCTGCAACATGATATGGATGCTACAGGATTTGGATATAAACCTGGGGTGATTCCAAGGATGGAGCAATCCACTTTTATAGCAGATGAAACTTTAGTTGATTTGGCAAGAAAAGTAAACAAAGAAGTGAATCCAGATATTGCAGCGTATGTAGGACGTGTAGTAAGTGGTGATCAATTTGTGTCAGATAATAAGAAAAAGGAATTTCTGGTATCAGAATTTCAAGGATATTGTACAGAAATGGAAGGTGCAGCCATTGCACAGGTCTGTTATCTTAATGAGATTCCATTCTTAATTATTCGTGCAATTTCAGATAAAGCAGATAATAGTGCTACCATGGATTACAGTGAGTTTGAGGCAAAGGCAATTGAGCATACGGTACATTTGGTAACCGGTATGATGAAACAGTTGTAAAACCCGAGTTTTGGAGGGTTTTGTCGATAAATTTTAGGTTCTTTTGTCTTTTCAAAGAGAAAAAAATATGATATAGTAATAATTGACATTTTCATTCCGACTGATGCCACAGAAGGTGTCATGAGCATTTATCGGGAATATTTACGTTACTGTTCACACCTACGGTGCAAACAGTAACAGAATCCAGCCTATTTATAATTCGCCTTCGGCGAAAGGCTGGATTCTTGGCTGTTCTACGTTTTTGGCACATAGTTTGACAACAAGTGTCAAGCTTGTGAGTGAACAGTAACATATTTAAAGCTTTAAGCATGAACAAAGGATATAAAGTAGTATACATATTTATTTGTAACTTTTCAGAACCTGCAAAAGTGATATACAAATTGCATAAATAAATTTATTTATTAAATGCAATTTGTATACTCACTTTTATTGGACTGATGTCCACATGAGAATTTATGAACAGTTACATTTATTTAAAATTAAGAAGAAACGCAATTTTTGTGTAAGAAACAGTAGAAGAGATAAAATACACAAAAATTGGGTTTCTTTTTTGTTATGTAGAGATATGAACGATGTGGAATTATCCACGATTTAGTGAAAGGAGAAAAATTATGTTGCAAACAATAATGACAAGTGAAGTTACTGGGTATATTCTTCTCGTATTGGGAGGAATAGGGATAATCATGGAGGTAATACTAGGAATAAAATATGGCAATTTTCTTAGAAGAACATGGAAAATTGGTGTAGAAAAGCATGAATTGACAGAAAATATTAAAAAGAAGTATGAATTATGCCATCGTATGGGTATGAATGTGAATAATGTGGATAAATTTGTGGATAAATATGTGTACAGGCAAAAATTAATGGGTATAAAGTTATGCACATGGGAAGGATTGTGTGGACAACTTTGTACTATAGCAGGAGGAATGGCTGTATTGGCAATTGGTTTGGCTATGTTAGGGGGATGTGGACAAAATGTGATAATTCGATATATGATACAGGGAGGCATCTCTTTAACATTGTTAATAACTTTCTGGAAATTGGGGAATGTGTCCACGAAAAAAGAAGTTATCCACTTAAATTTGTGTGACTATTTAGAAAATATTTATCAGGTACGTCTGGAAAAGGAAAAAGAGAATCCAGAGTGGAGTTCACAGTATCGCAAAGAGATGGAAAAATTAGAGCAAAAAACAAAGAAGGAAACACAGAAAAAGCAAAAGAAAAGTGATAAACGTTCCGAATTAGAACGTATGAAAGCAGAATTAGTAGAGGAATTAAAACAAGAACGTTTAGAAAATGAAAAACGCAGGCTTGAGGAAAAACAAAATGCAGAAAAAGAGCAGCAAAGTCTAAAAGAAAAAGTGATAAAAGAAAATCAGGAGAAAGCAAAAGAACATGCAAAAACAGGAAAGGGAAAAGTGGAGGAAGTAAAAACAGAGCCACAAATAAATATGGAAACCCAACCGGAGGAAGAGAGAATTCTGCAAGATATTTTGAAAGAGTATCTTGGAAATGTAGAGTAAATTGGGTAACAGTTCATTCATAGTATTTCTGGTCATGTTGTATATTCTGGCAAAATATGAATGGCATGGCTGAACTGTTACAAGACTTGTATATTCTGCATTGGAAAGAATTGACAAGCCTAATGGCTTTTGATAAAATATACATACGAGTGGAATAAGAAACCCATAGAATATTAGGAAAGAAGGAACAGGAAATGGCTAAAGTTACGTTTGATTATTCTGTAGCAAAGAGTTTTGTGAATGATGCAGAATTAAACATGATGGAGAACATTGCGGAGAATGCAAAGAAGACATTGGTAAGTAAGACTGGTGCGGGAAATGATTTTTTAGGATGGATTGATCTTCCAGTAGATTATGATAAAGAAGAATTTGCCCGTATTCAAAAAGCAGCACAAAAGATTCAGAATGATTCGGAAGTGCTTTTAGTAATTGGTATTGGAGGTTCTTATTTAGGAGCCAGAGCTGCAATTGAATTTTTAAGACACAGTTTTTACAACAATGTATCCATGGAAGTCCGTAAGACACCAGAAATTTATTTTGTTGGAAACAATATTAGTACCACATATATTTCTCACTTGTTAGATGTGGTTGGGGACAGAGATTTCTCTATTAATATGATTAGTAAATCAGGAACTACAACGGAGCCAGCTATTGCTTTCCGTGTATTTAAGAAGAAATTAATTGAGAAGTACGGAAAAGAAGAAGCAAACAAAAGAATTTATGCAACAACAGATAAAGCAAGGGGAGCATTAAAGAATCTTGCAACAGAAGAAGGATATGAAAGTTTTGTAGTGCCGGATGATGTTGGTGGCCGTTTCTCTGTATTGACAGCAGTAGGTTTACTTCCAATTGCAGTAAGTGGTGCAGACATTACAAAATTAATGGAAGGTGCTGCAAGCATGAGAGAAGAATGCCTGAATAAGCCTTTTATGGAAAATGATGCAGTTTTATATGCGGCTATTCGTAATTTATTACTTCGCAAAGGAAAAGGTATTGAAATCTTAGCAAACTATGAACCTTCTATGCACTATGTATCAGAATGGTGGAAACAGTTATATGGAGAAAGTGAAGGAAAAGACCAGAAGGGTATTTTCCCGGCATCTGTAGATTTGACTACAGACCTACATTCTATGGGACAGTTTATTCAAGATGGACAGAGAACTATGTTTGAAACTATTGTAGATATTGAGAATTCCAGATGTGAAATTATCATGGAAGAGGAAGATGTTGACTTAGATGGTTTGAACTATTTAGCTGGAAAGAGTGTAGACTTTATCAATAAGAGTGCTATGAAAGGAACTATGCTTGCTCATACAGATGGACAAGTTCCAAATCTTTTAGTTCATGTGCCAGAGCAGAATGAATTCTATTTAGGACAATTGTTCTATTTCTTTGAATTTGCTTGTGGTGTAAGTGGTTATATTTTGGGTGTGAACCCATTTGACCAGCCAGGTGTAGAAAGCTATAAGAAGAATATGTTTGCTTTACTTGGTAAGCCTGGATTTGAAGAGAGAAGAGCAGAGTTGATGAAGAGATTGTAATGTAAATGTTACTGCGAATAGTAATATGTAAATAGACAAAAATGTATCTGTTCAGATATTGAGCAGAATTGGACAAAGAAAAACAGAAGGTGTAAAAGCCTTCTGTTTTTGTGATATCGGAGTAGAAATATGATTATAGTAACATTAGGCTACCTAATTCACTGGCTCCCATTTCCCAATCCAAGTTCCTGTAGTGTAATTATACTTTCTGCGGTAGAGTATGCCATTTATTGATTTGTAACGCCATCGTATGTCATCACTACATGGGGACACAATGTCTCCTTCTGTAGGTGGGGCATAATGGAGAGTTTGGGGTACAGAACAGCCAAAGGTCTGGTTGTATGCCAGACTGCTATCTAAAAATATAAAAGATACAACTAGCACAGATAAAACAAGACAATGACAAAAATATTTTTTCATGGTAAATCCTCCTCGCTTTCATAAATTGGTAAGTCTATTCCAATATCAGTGGTGGGTGTGGTAGCAAAATACTTACCATCCAGATATACATGGTAACAATCTTCTGATACATGAATAAAATAAGCATTTTCTGGTGTTAACTCGACAGAATCATCTGCATCTTCTGGCGGCATGTCATGAGTTGGTTCAAAGATCACACAATAAGAGAAAGTAATAGTTAGTAAAAACGGAAAAAGTATAATACAAGATAGAAAACACAATTTTTTTGATTTTTGTTCAAGAATAAAATGAACACGTTGGGTCAACGCAAATTTTTTTCTTCCAATAAAAGATAAGCTAACTGGCATAGGATTGAACTTTCTTTGTTCTTTTGCGATATGTACCAAGCATTCAGAGTATGCAATTCTATCTGGGTGGTTCATTTTGCTTGTAATAAAATAATCTGCACGAAATTCTAACAGTTTATCCATTTCTATTTCCAATAGATATATGAAAGGATTCCACCAATATAGGATGCATAAAAAATTTACGAATGCTTTTATCCATAAGTCACCACGATAGGCATGGACTACTTCATGCTTTAAAATGTATGCTAGTTCTTCATTTGACATAGAAATTTCAGGCAGAAGGATATAGTAACTCTGAAATCCTATAATCATGGGAGAATGGACATGTTCGGTATGTACTATATGGAATCTTTTTTTCTTTTTTTCTGTATTTATTATCTTCGTAAGGATATCTTCTATATGATTATCTTGTATTACAGGTAAATTTTTTACAAAGTGATAAAAGTTTATATATTTAAACAGTTGATAGAAAAAAGTTATGATGCCACCCACTACCCATAAAGAAAACAGAAAATGAGAGACATAAAATGGACGATTACCCAAGGTTAATAAATTATGTTGGAAAATTTCTTGTATAATTGGAAGAATTTTCTTATCATAAATACTCCAGGTAAATAAATATTCTCCAGGAACAAAAATTCTTAAAAACAATAATCCTAAGCAAAGAAATGCAAAGGAGAAAGATAGACGGTTAATGAAATACTGATGTCTTAGTATAAACCATAAAAAAAACACAGAAATCCCTGATAAAATAGTAACATTTAAGAGGGAAGAAATCGTAAAATGCATTTTATTCCTCCTTTTTCTTAAGTATTCGTTCTTTTTCTTTTGCAATTACTTCTTCGAGACATTCAATTTCCTGCAAGGCAATCTTATCATTTGTTTCTTGTCCAAGTAAAGATGCAACAAACCGTGGAATAGGAATCATTTTATGAAAGCTGCGGAATTGAGAAGAAAATTCTTGTATAGCAAGATTTCTTGAAGCCTCAGTCGGACGATAACTTCTGCTTAGTACAGTGCCACTATATACAATGTCAGCCACTTCCACAAGTTCCTTTTTCAATAGTTTACGAAGTGTTGCTTGCACAGTATTTATAGTTAATGTATCATCCCATTTTGCAATTTCGGAAGCAACCAGTGGATGTTCTGCTTGCCATAGGATATTTAGAATATCCATTTCTCTGCCTGTCAGCTTTGTTTTTTTATTATTTGTTCTACTCATATAGTCAACATCCTTTTAAAATTTTTACTTCTATATTTTAAGTAAATTTTTGTTATATGTCAATAAATTTTGAATAAAAAAGTAAAAAAATATATAAAAATTGACAAAGAGGAAAAAGTGGTATAAAATAACATTGTATTGTAATACAAACAAAATATTATAATGCATTCTCTAAGAAAAGATGTTACTATTAGTAGAATGTCTTGATAAAACGATTACTAAGGAGGAATTTGATTATGGCAAAAAGAAAATTATTAAAAACAATTGGAGCTATGGTTGCAGGAGTAATGCTGTTAGGTACAACTGCACTTGCAGCACAAGATTACTACTATTATGGAGATTGGACATTGGAGGTTTCTCAGGCTAAGCGTACAGGGATTAGTGAAAAAGAAACCGCTAGAAATTCGGGATATGTGTCTAGAACAAGACCTGACCCAACAAGTACATACATTGGTGCCAACTTTGTCAATAACAGTAATGCACCAAAGTCAAAATCTATTAAAATAAAGGGCATTGGTCAAAAGTATGCTTCCTATTCAGGGTATAATGTTAATTCAGGAGATTTTTTAGCACTTCAGGTGTGGAATCCGACGGAAGAGAACAAAGGAAAACAGATTACTGCAGGCGGAAAGTATCAACCATAATAAATAATGATTGACAGAGAAGTAGGCTATGTATTGCCATTGCTAGATGAAGTGTGGTACATAGCCTACTGGGCTAGGAAGGAGAATGTATATGAGGATATTGAAAAAAATATGGGGGAGACCTCTACTATACAGTATGCTTCTTGCTGTTGTATTATCTTTGTCTGCCTGTGCCTCTACAGAACGGCAGGAGACAGACAGTCCAGATACAAAAGCAGATGTGCTGGAGAAATGGAAAGATAAACTGCCGAAAGATATGCCAGAATATCTGGAATTAAAATTAAAAGATGGTGGCATAGAGATTGATGGTTTTTTGGAAGTTTCTAAAGAACTTTCGGATTGGAAGGTAGAAGAACTAATTCTAAAGAGACATTTGTTTGAGGAGACAGAATGTTTAGACGATTTGTTGGAACTATTAGGAAATCCGAAGGTTTTGGAAAGAAGAAAAATGACAAGGGACGAAACTCTGGAAGATGGTACACCATTGAAAGCTGACCATGCTGACTTAGAAAATAATTCTATGGCACAGGCAAGGAATGCATATTTTTTAGCTTCTTTTGAAGAACGAGGAATAGTGAGTGTGGAAGACAAGTTTGTGATGAATCCCTTTGGTCTCTATGATGGGGCAGAAAAGAATAAGGAACTGGCATTTGGAAGTTATGAAAGTGTTTGCTCTGAAATAGAGAAGTTTTTAAAGAGGCAGAAGATAGAAAATATATTAAAGCCCACTATATACTCTTTTTCGCCGGAACTGCTTCAAAAAGTAGCAGACCAATGGTATCAGGAATCTGTGGCTGTTGGTGACGAAGATAATGCAGAGAGATACAAGATAACTCTGGGGGAAGAAGATGGTGTATACTTGATTCGTTATATGCAGGGGTATAGGGGTGTGCCATACAGCTACATGTCCCTTGTAGGAAATGATGTAGATGGGAATCGTAATTCCATTGGTACAAGTATGTGTGTGGAGTATGGAAAGCAGGGAATTAAAGATGTTTCCGGAACAGAATTTTTTGATGTGAAACAGGTAGAAAAAGAACAAGGGATTCTTTCTTTGTATGATATTCTTAGTAAGGTTTGTGAATATTTTGACAAAAATAAGGACAATAAGATGGTGATAAAAGAGATAGGACTGTGTTATCTTCCTGTTATCAAAGAACCTGCAAAACTGGAATTTACTGGAGTACCTGTGTGGTATCTGGTTTATGGTGAAGGAGAAGCAGCACAGACAGGTACAGCAAGAGAGGTTATTACTTTTGATGCAAGGACAGGGGAGATATATGGATGAGAGCAATGATAAAAGTGGAAATGGAAAAACTCTTTTGCAGCAAACGGTTTTATCTGTGTATATTGGGGTTAATAGTTGGAATGCAGTTGAATGCTTTGGAGTTGTTGAATTATTATGGCATATATGGTTATACCAATATACATGAAGTATATTTAAGGGGGCATACCGAAGGATTTTGTCTTCTCGGGTTTATCCTTTGTGTAGCAGGAGGAGGAATATCCTTTTGTATAGAACAGAAAGGACAGTGTGTACGTTATATAACTTTGCGAGGAAATGCAGAAAGTTATGGAATTGGAAAAATAGTATCTGCCTTTGTGGGAGGATATTTGATTACATTTCTTGGTTTTGCCTTGGGGGAGTTGTCTCTGGCAGTTACCCTGTATGTAAAACTGGGAAGCTGGATTGGAATTACTTCTTGTATTCCGGAACTGGGAATGGATATGGTAGAACTTTTGACAGTTTCTTTTAGGGGCAGTCTGCTATCTGTAATAGCTCTCTTAGTATCTGTATTTATCCCGGATTTGTTTATCACCATGACGAGTCCCATTGTCATTTATTATGCATGGTTGGTAATCTCTGGATGGATAAATATACCTGAATTTCTGGACATTACGGTATTGTATACGCCTTTTTATGGATGGGATAGCATTAGCTGGAGCCAGTTTGGGGCAGGTATCAGTTACCCTTTTTTATTTACCTTATGTGTGGTATGTGGATTAGGATGTATGATTGTGAGAGGTATGAAATGGAGGATAGAACATGGATAAGAATAAAAGTTTAGTCAATTCCTGGAATATCGCCTTTAGCGGAATTAAGAAGAATTTTACCTCCATACGGTTTTATACGGTTTTGCTGGTGGCTGCCATTTTCTCATGGAGCCAGATTCGTGGAATCCGCGAATATGCGTCCAGTCAGGGGTTAGGAGTATCCTGCTGGTATTACCCGTTTTTGTTTTCTGTATCAATTTGTGCACTTTTCTTATATTTTGGCTTGGTGTTGTTGTTTTGTAATGCTCCTTTTGTAGACGGGCAGCAGATGTTTGTAATTCTTCGGAGTGGAAAGAAAACCTGGTTCCGGGGACAGATTTTTTATATTATTTTGTCCTCCATAGGATATTTTACTTATATATTTATTTTAAGTATCATTATGTATCTTCCGCATGTGGGAATGACCGGTAAATGGGGAACTGTGTTGTGGGAGTTCGCCAGGAATCCAGGAATAACAACCGGTCTTGGAGCTACCATAAATGCAAGGGCATTATCTATATTCTCTCCAATCAAAGCCTGTTTGTTGATATGGCTGGTTAATGTGTTGGCAGGATGCTTTTTAGGTTTTTTGATTTTTTATATTAATTTGTATAAAAACAGAACATACGGCTCTGCAATAGCACTTATGGTGGTTTTGATTTCAAATATTGAGAAGGCTGCAGGGGATTCTATGAATAAATTGGTGTATATTTCTCCAGTAAGCTGGACGGATTTATATATATATGCCAGAAAACAGGAGACCATTTCCCCTTTTTATACAGTGGGTGTCTTGATAGCAGTAAACATAGTATTGGCATTATTGATTATAAGACGTTCCAGAAAATACAGTATAGAGGCTATGGAAGATTTATAAAACACAAACAATGAACGGAAATAATTGATAAAAAATGGAGGAAGCCAAATGAAAGAGGTAGTGGTAAAGGTAGAACATGCAATAAAAAAATACGGCAGCCAAACGGTATTGCAGGATGTATCTTTAGAAGTTGAAAAAGGGAATATGATAGGAATTGTGGGACGAAATGGGAGTGGAAAAACGGTTTTGTTTAAAGCTATCTGTGGGTTTGTTCCTTTGGATGAAGGGGAGATAACGGTAAATGGAAAAGTTATTGGTAAGGATGTCGATATGGCACAAAATGTTGGGGCAATTATTGAAAATCCAGGTTTCCTGCCTAATTATAGTGGGAAGAAAAATTTGCAGTTTCTAGCAAAAATTCAAAATTGTATTGGGGAGAAAGAGATTGTGCAGGCAATACGGCTGGTAGGGCTGGAGCCAGATAGTAAAAAAGGAGTAGGAAAATATTCCCTTGGCATGCGGCAACGTCTTGGTTTTGCCCAGGCAATTATGGAGAATCCGGATATCCTGATTCTGGATGAGCCGATGAATGGGCTGGATAAGCATGGAGTAGAAGAAATGAGGAAACTGCTCCTCGCTCTTCGTGAACAGGGAAAAACAATATTAATTGCCAGTCATAATCCTTTGGATATTGATGTCTTATGCAGCAGGGTATATGAAATGGATGAAGGAATACTGACAGAAGTGAAGTAAGAAATATTATAGAGAGTTTTACAGTCAAATACCCCACAGCAAGCTATGAGGTATTTGATCCCGCGGCAGTCGCCAAATGGACATGCAAGCATGTCCGCTTGGCTCGTTGCTTCGCGAGAATAAAAGAGACATGTCATCAATTCCCCAATTGATGGCATGTCTCTTTTGTAACTATGTAAAGCACACTATTCATTAGTAATACAGTCCTACCCGCTCACTCATACTCAAGTCGTTGGAATAAACCAGCAGATCTTGATTTTCTTGATTAAAATGACTGTGATTACTGTCCCCGGTTTTATTTAAACCCTCTTGCAATAAAGCATAAAGCTCATGACGCAACTGTTTGTCATTACCTGTAGAATTTGGTCTATGTTGAGTCATTCTTTATCAACCCCTTTGCCCTTATGCAGATATTATAACACATAAAATGGGTTTTGTACACAAAAACCTTAATTCTTTTAAAAAATTTGTTTTTGTGAAGTTTATAGAGGAAAAAGCTTACAAAGTGTGAAAAAAATAAGTTACTGTTCACTCACAAGCTTGACACTTGCTGTCAAGCTATGTGCCAAAACGCAGAACAGCCAAGAATCCAGCCTTTCGCCGAAGGCGAACTCTTAATAGGCTGGATTCCGTTACAGTTAGCACCGTAGGTGTAAACTGTAACAAAAAATAATAAAATGTTAGAAAATCTTCACTTTTTTTCTTATATAAATGTGTTATACTGTTAAAAGAAAAAACTCAGTAACAGTTCAGGTAGGTCTTGCACACTCCGCTGTGCAGACCGTAAAAAAGACTAAATCAGGATTGGAATTGGGCAATTTACATGCGAAGCTTGCCCAATTCAGTAACAGTTCATGTTTCTGAACAGCTACAAAACACCCATGCCTTGTGGGCTGCGGCACCACCATAAATATATTCGCATGAGTGTTTCGTAAACGAGGATGCACACAAGTGCAAAAGCAGCATTTGGTGCTTTATGAACCTTGCAGCAGAGTGCAAGGTTCTACCTAAAAAGAGTGAATATATAGAAATTCAAATACATGCATAAAGGAGTAGAAGATGAATCAGTATCAGGAAAAATTACAATATGTTTTGGGAGAAATAAAAAAGGTGATTTCAGGAAAAGAAGAGGTTATTCAAAAGGTAATGACAGCTATTCTTGCGAAAGGTCACATACTAATAGAAGATATTCCGGGAGTAGGAAAGACAACATTGGCACTTTCCTTTTCAAAAGCAATGCTGTTAGATTACCGAAGAGTGCAGTTTACACCTGACGTGCTGCCAAGTGATGTAGTAGGATTCTCTGTGTTAAACAAGGACAACCAATTGGAGTATAAGCCTGGGGCAGTGCTTTGTAATATTTTTTTAGCAGATGAAATAAACCGTACCTCTTCAAAAACACAAGCGGCTTTATTGGAAGTAATGGAGGAAGGAAATGTAAGTGTAGATGGAACTACTTGGAAAGTGCCAAAACCATTTGTAGTAATTGCCACACAAAATCCAGTGAATTCTATAGGTACGCAGATGTTGCCAGAGTCACAATTAGATAGGTTTATGATAAAAATTAGTATGGGATATCCTTCGCCAGAACAAGAAATGCGTATGCTAAAAGAAAGACAGAGTACAAATCCTATGGATAATATACAGCAGGTACTTACTGCAGGAGAACTAACTTCTTTGCAGAAAATGGCAGAACAGATTTTTGTACAAGATTCTATTTATGCATATCTTACAAAATTAGTAACTACCACAAGAAATCATCCTCATATAGAATTAGGAGTCAGTCCAAGAGGCAGTTTGGCATTGCTGGCTATGGCTAAGGCACATGCCTTTTTGCAGGGAAGGGATTATGTCATTCCAGAGGATGTATCAGAGGTGTTTACAGATGTAGCAGCACATAGAATAGTATTAAATCAAAAGGCACGTATGAGCCATGTACAACCAGAGATAATACTAAGTGATATATTAAATAAAGTACCCAAACCTGCTTTGGCATAAAAAGGAGTAGGAATGAATATGTGGAAAAATAGAATAATCTATATTTTATGTATATGTGCAAGTATATACTACGCAGTATTATATGATAAGTATGTTTCTTTGGTAATTATGTGGTGTATGATAACAATACCGCCATTTTCTTGTTTATGTTTGATTTTTTTGCAACGCCGGACAAAGGCAAAACTTACAACAACTGAGCAAATGGTTAAGATGGGTGAAGATTTTATATTGACAGTCCTTACAGAGAATCGTAGTATTTTTCCTCTTGCTTATGGTGTCATGAAGATAAAATACAAGAATCAATTAGATGAAGAATATCAGAATGCAGATGCAATTTGCCGTGTGGATGCGAAAGGTCAGGAGAAAATTCAAATAGAGTTTCATTGCAATCACTGTGGATTGATACAAATTGCATGTGAGTATCTAAAAGTGTATGATTTTTTTCGCTTGTTGTCTGTAAAGATACCTATTCATGGAGAACAAGAGGTAATGGTGATTCCCGAATTTGAAATAATGGAGGATTTATTAGAGAATTTATGGGATAACTCTGAGAATATCAATCAATCAACTTTAGAAAAAGGAGAGGATACTAGTGAGGTGATTGGCATACGGGAATACCATCCAGGGGATCATCCAAAATCAATTCACTGGAAATTATCTTCCAAAAGGAAACAGATATTAATAAAAGAGTTTGGCAAAGAAGAGGAAGATGCGGATATTGTAAACTTTGGACTTATCTGTGAAGAAGAATGCAGTTATGAATGGTATGATGAAAAACTGGAAGAGTTGGTAAATATTTGTTGGACATTATTGCAGGCAGGACGGATTCATAAGGTAATTTGGTATCATCCTCAAATGGGAATTTATGAAAATACAAAGATTCAAAATATAGAAGATTTGGGAGAACTTGCCAAACAGGTTATTCGTGCCGGTGTGGGAAGATTAGACAAGGAGGATATTGCTTAAGGAAATGATAGAAAAGACACAAAACAAAGAAAATGGCGTAATATGCAAAAAAAATATGACAGTTTCCTATCCCAAAAAGAAAGATTTTGTATGGTTATGTTATCTGGTGGAATTGATTTTAATAATGATAGTTTCGGGGACATCCATATTAAGTTTTACAAATGGATGTGACATACAGATGAACCAGAAAGTTTATCTGCTGGCTGTGATTTTTTTGTCCATCCTGTTTTATATTAGTTTTTTTCAAAAAAAGTGGGGAGGAATTTTACTTTTTGGAGAGATTGTCGCTTATGGTGCAGCCGGATATTATTTCCGAAGTGAGATTTCTAATGGATTGGCATTAGTAGTAAATACAGTATTTCGGCACATAGAGAATTATTTTGGTGTAGATTTAGCAGAATATCAAATAAATAGCGGAGATGAAGTGCAGGCAACTACTATATTTTTTATCTATATTTCTGTATTTCTAATTGGCTTTGTTGCATATATTATTCGAAATGACCTTCCCATAGTAGTGTTATTACTTGCGACCATTTGGATTGCTTTTATACCGGAAATGGTTGGACTGGTGCCGGCTATAGGACATCGTTTTGGTTACTTTGCAGGTTTGCTGGTCTATGGGGGCAGTTGTTTTTATAAAAGAACAGCAACAGAAAAGAAATTGTCTACACAAAAGAAAATACAAAGCAAAGTCCGGATGTTCCAAATAGTGTCTGTAGGAATATGGTTTGGAATTTTTACTTTGCTTCTTGGAGAAGATACTTATAAGGAACTTGCAAAAAATAAGAATTTTAAAGTTACATTGCAGGAAAATATTAGAAGAGGATTGGATAATTTAATTCGTGGTACCTTTTGTCAGGGAAGAGTAAGCGGAGGAATTAATTTTGGTGAACTTGGACAAGTGGAGGGAATTGAATACACAGGAGATGTCAAATTAAAGTTACATTTAGAAAAAAAAGAATTTAAGCCAGTATATTTGAGAGGATACATAGGCAGTTATTATCAGGATAATACGTGGGTAGGACTGACTAAGGAAGATGAAGAAGAGAAACAACGGTTAGAAGCTATCAGTGATATAAAAGTAGAGGATTATGATGCTGCACTTTTATATTATTATTTGGCATTGTTAAATTATCATAATAGTATAGGAGAAACTTTCCAAAATGATAAAGAAAAGGAAAATGGTGAATTTCCAGCTTACCAGGGAACGGAAAAAGCTGATTTAATTAGAGGGTTATTTCCAGATTTTCTTCAGCAGGTAGAAATAGATAATATTGCAGAGAGTTATGGGACACTGTTTACTCCTTATTATGTTTCAGAAAACGTATTGGAAAAGAATGGGAAATTATCCATAGAAGGAAAGAAAAACAAGGGTTATTATAAATTGGAAGTGGTAGCAGCAGGAGACGATGTTGCGGATTTTGTTAGTAACCAGGAAGAATATGATTGGAATAACTGGCTATCTGAAGAATTTCTTGCCGATATAGAATTTATGATAGAAGATGTGGAAGAGCGGTTGGGACAAAAATTAGAAGACTATTCTACAGAGAATATGGAAGAAATCACATTAGGTGAATTTTTCCATATTTCAAGGAAATATGAAGAATATGATTATATGGAAATTTATCAAGAAACTGATAAAATTTGGAGTTTAAGTAATTATGCAGATGTAAATGCAAAAACCATGTTGGAGCTTTTAAAAAACTTTAAAATATTCCGAAACTATCAGCAACAATACGAAAGTTATGTGGAGCAGACCTATCTGCAAGTGCCTGAGGAATTGAAAAACCAACTGCTTGGTACCATGAACCAAGCGAAAAATGAATGGGGATTCCATAATGACATTCAAGAAGAATGGCTGGAAGGACTAAATATTTCAGGAGTTGATAGCAAATCAGTAGAATGGGAAAAAATGGTTTCTGGTCTATTACTGGTAAAAGAGTATTTGTCAGAAAATACTAGTTATTCTTTGGCACCAGGAGCCGTTCCTAAAGGAGAGGATTTTGTTTCCCATTTTCTATATGAAAATCAGCAAGGTTTTTGTACTCATTATGCCACAACAGCAGCCTTAATGTTAAGAAGTCTTGGCATTCCGGCAAGATATGTGGAAGGCTATATGGCAAGTAGTACAAATTTAAAATTAGGTAAATATGAAAATGACTATTTATCTGTGGAACTGACAGACGAGAATGCTCATGCTTGGGTAGAAGTTTATATTCATGACTATGGTTGGGTTCCAGTGGAAATGACACCAGGATATAGTGAGGGATTTGAACTGAAAGATTTAATTAAGGAAGAAGAGGAAATAACCAATCCTCAGCCTACAGAAACACCAAAAACATCTCAAACCACAACCTCATCTAATGAAACAAAACCTACTAAGACTACTTTACCAATCATAAAAAAAATAAAGACAATTCTACGAAATATAGTCCTTATTCTTTTGTTATTCTTTGGAATTTGGCTACGAAGATTTATGCTTTGCCGATATCGTAGGCATAAAGAGAAGCAGGCGGATTTTAAGGAATGTATTACTTTTCTTTATAAAGAGATTGACCGGATTCTTTGTATTAAGAAATACAAAAGCAAAGAAGAATCTTTAAGAGAATGGTTACAAATAGAAAAAGAAGACTTAGTAGAAGGAATTACCCAAAAACAGTGGGAACAATTGTTAGTTATTAGCAATCATTGCGCTTTCAGTAATAAACCGCCACTACTGGATGATGTAGAAAAAAGCAGAGAGATTTACCATACTTTGCAAAAAAATAGTTATAAGAGCAGTCCAAGATGGAAGAGAATTTTTTACCGCTATATAAAAGTTATGTAAAATGAAAGTAACTATTCAGGTAGAAACACGCATTTACTGCGAGGAATCCTTTTCGTGCATTTTGTATAATTTCGGACATTACAAGGAAGTGTAGCATACAAAGTGCAATAAATATAACTTTTGCATGGATTTTTTAGTTGAAATAGTATATAATGTGTATGAATTATGCGATAGTGAAGTTAAGAACTTAGGAGGAACGTTAAGATGAATGATATAGATATGATGTCAGTGAATGCCATACGTGCGTTGGCAGCAGATACAGTACAAAAGGCAAATTCAGGTCATCCTGGATTGCCATTAGGAGCAGCACCTATGGCTTATGAATTATGGGCAAAACACATGAAGCATAACCCAAAGAATCCAGACTGGGTAAATAGAGACCGTTTTATTTTGTCTGGTGGACATGGTTCCTCCTTGTTATATGCATTACTTCATTTGTTTGGATATGGAAATTTATCTATGGATGATATGAAAGATTTCAGACAATGGAATTCTAAAACACCAGGACATCCAGAGTATGGCCACACAATTGGTGTAGAAGCCACAACAGGACCTTTAGGTGCTGGTATGGCAATGGCTGTAGGTATGGCAATGGCAGAAGCACATTTAGCAACACGATTTAACAAAGAAGGATATCCTATAGTGGATCATTACACCTATGTATTAGGTGGTGATGGTTGTATGATGGAAGGTGTTTCCTATGAAGCCTTCTCTTTGGCAGGAACATTGAAACTTGGAAAGTTAATTGTTTTATATGATTCTAACAAGATTTCCATAGAAGGGGATACTGATATTGCCTTTACCGAAGATGTAAAAAAGAGATTTGAGGCATTTGGATTCCAGACTTTAGTTGTAGAAGATGGGAATAATTTAGAGGAGATTGGAAAAGCGATTACAGAGGCAAAAGCAGATACTACAAGACCTACCATGATAACTGTTCGTACAAAAATTGGACATGGATGTCCAGCAAAAGAAGGAACAGCAAGTGCTCATGGGGAACCTTTGGGCTTAGATAATGTTTATGCCTTAAAAGAAAATCTTGGATTAGATCCAGAGAAGGAATTTTATATTCCACAAGAAATATACGATTATGTAGCACAGATTGTAAAAGAAAATCAAAATATAGAGAAAAAGTGGAATATTATGTTTGAAGAGTATTGTGTAAAATATCCAGAGATGAAAGAATTATGGGATAAGATGCATAATAGCAATATTGAAGAGATACTCTTAGAAGCCAAAGATTTCTGGGAAGTGGAACAGAAAGCAGATGCAACAAGAAATATTTCAGGACAACTTATCAATAAGATTAAGAATTATGTTCCAGGATTTATTGGAGGTTCTGCAGATTTGGCACCTTCTACAAAGACATACATGAGTGGAGAAGGTGATTTCTCAGCAACAAATTATGGTGGACGTAATTTACACTTTGGAGTCAGGGAGCTGGCGATGGCGGCAATTGGTAATGGTATGGCTTTACATGGAGGATTAAAACCGTATGTATCCACTTTTTTTGTATTTTCTGATTATGTAAAACCAATGGCAAGGCTTTCCGCACTTATGGGGACACCACTTACTTATGTGTTTACACATGATAGTATTGGTGTAGGAGAGGACGGACCTACTCATGAACCAATTGAACAGTTAGCAATGTTGCGTTCCTTGCCGAATTTCACAGTATACAGACCAGCAGATACAGCAGAGACTGCTGCAGCATGGTTTTATGCAGTTACTTCAAAACATACACCAACTGCTCTTGTACTTACCAGACAAAACCTGCCACAGCTTGAAGGAACAGGCAAAGATGCTTTAAAAGGTGGATATATTCTTTCTGATAGTAAGAAAGAAAATCCGGATGTGATTTTAATGGCAAGTGGTTCAGAGGTTCAATTAGCAGTGGAAGCAAAAGTGCAGCTTGAGAAAGAAAATATAGCAGTACGTGTTGTAAGTATGCCTTCTATGGATGTATTTGACCAGCAATCTCAGGAATATAGAGACAGTGTATTACCAAAGAATTGTCGTAAGAGAGTAGCAATTGAAGCTTTATCAAGCTTTGGTTGGGGCAAATATGTAGGACTAGATGGTTCGTATGTAACAATGGAAAGTTTTGGTGCTTCTGCACCAGCAAACACATTATTTGAAAAGTTTGGAATTACGACAGATAATGTGGTGAAAGCAGTCAGAGAGATTTTAGACTAGTATAAAAGAGTTGTTGCATGCAACAACTCTTTTTCCTTATGACAAGAAAGGAAGACTCAAATTGGCGAAAATACTAATTGTTGAGGATGAAAGAAAGATTGCAAGATTTGTAGAATTAGAATTAAAACACGAGGGTTATGAGGTAGCCATTGCAGGAGATGGACAAACTGGTCTTGATTTGGCAATGTCAGAGGACATAGACTTAGTTATATTAGATGTGATGTTGCCAGTTTTTTCAGGAATAGAAGTTTGTAAACGAATAAGAGAGGCTGGTTCAGATATACCAATTATTATGTTGACGGCAAAAGATGATGTTATGGATAAGGTCACAGGATTAGATAATGGAGCGGATGACTATATGACAAAACCTTTTGCAATAGAAGAACTATTTGCAAGAATACGTGTTGCACTAAATCGCTGCAAAGATAAAGAGAAAACAATGCTTACAGCAGGTAAGCTTCGACTGGACTGTAAGAAATATGAAGTATATTATGGAGAAGAACTTATTGCACTAACCAAAAAAGAATTTCAGTTAATGCAATATTTGTTAATGCATAAGAATGAAGCCGTATCCAGAGAAGAGCTATTAAACAATGTATGGGAGTACGATTATCTTGGAGATACTAATGTAGTTGATGTATACATTCGTTATATTCGTCAAAAAATAGATGCAAAATATAATGTTAAGATAGTAAATACTGTAAGAGGGGTGGGATATATAATAAAAGATGAGTGAAGAAATAGTTGAAAAAATACGTTCTTTCCTTCGCAAGACAATACTTCCTTTAGAAAAAAAATGGGAAGCGTGGAAAAGTAAAGTACATTTGTCCTTGGAACTGCAAATATCTATCCGATATATGATGTGGATGGCTGTTTTCGGGGCTTTGGTATTTATACCAGTGGGATATGTTTTATTCCATAGCAATTTAGATGAATTACATATAGTATTTCGTTATAATGAGCATGACTGGGACTTTGAGCTTACAAGTCTTTATTATAGAACAATATTACTTTATCTGATAGGAATGTTGGTTATTGTAAGATTGTCTAAGAAAAATATGCATAGAATTGCAGAGAAGATGCAGGATATTATAAAAAGTACAAAGCGTATTACCATTAACAATCTGGAAAACGAGCGGTTAAATCTGGAAGGGACACAGAATGAACTTCGTGACATTGCAGGGACTATAAATGGTATGCTAGACCGTTTGGAATTATCCTATGAAACACAGAAACAATTTGTATCTGATGCTTCCCATGAACTTCGGACACCAATTTCCGTAATACAAGGTTATGTAAATATGCTTGACCGCTGGGGTGCGGAGGATGCGGAAGTGTTAAAAGAATCTGTTGATGCCATAAAAAATGAGGCACAATCTATGCAGGAATTAGTAGAAAAATTACTCTTTTTGTCCCGGCATGATAAAAAGACATTAAAACTCCATAAGAAGAAATTTGATGTAGGGGGTTTACTACAAGAAATATTTCGGGAATCCAAAGTTACAGAAAAAGAGAGAAATATTGAAGCATTAGATATGGATTCGGTAATATTATATGGAGATGCACAGACCATCAAAGAAGCAATCCGGGTTTTGTATGAAAATGCAATAAAATATACAGAATCTGGTGATACTATATATATGGGATGTGAGCAGGAAAACGAAAATTGCGTGATTACCATCGCAGATACAGGAATAGGCATGGACGAGAAAGATATGGATAATATTTTTCAACGTTTCTATCGGTCAGACCATGTTCAAAGTAGCAATATTAGTGGACATGGATTGGGGTTATCCATTGCAAAACTTATAGTTTTGAAGCATGCAGGAACGATAGAAGTAAAAAGCCAGTATACCCGTGGAACTTGTTTTCGTATTGTGTTACCTCTAAAAAGTTATTAGCTGGCAATAGGACAAAATATGAACAAAAGAACAAAAAGTGTTCTCTGTTTGGTCTTTTGAAATGCAGAAAGGTTTGGTTGAATATGGGAAAGAAAAATAGTAAAAAGAAAAAGAAAGCCCCCAAGATTAAAAATAGGGCATTAAGACGGTTTATTATGACTTTGAAAGTAAGTTTACTTATCTTACTATCTGTTGTACTTGTGGGAGGTGTTATTTTTTATTTTACATACGGAAAGGATATTCTGGCGATGCAGGAAGAGGCACGTCTTGAAGTGGCATCATCTACAACAGAGACTTTCCGGCAATCTGAGACAAGTGTAGTATATGATAATAAAGGAAAAACTATATCAGAGTTAAAAGGGGAAAAAGATGTTTATTATCTTAGTAGCGAAGAAATACCAGATTATGTAAAAAAGGCATTTGTTTCAGTAGAAGATAAAAAATATTATGATCATGGAGGTGTAGATTATCTTGCCATTATGAGAGCAGCTCTGCAATATGTAAAACATGGAGAGGTTACACAGGGAGGAAGTACAATTACCCAACAGTTGGTACGTAATGTATTTATCAGCAAGGAAGTAACTATGAGCCGAAAAATCCGGGAGATGTTTTATGCTAGAGAGTTAGAAAAAAAATATACCAAGGACCAAATATTAGAATTTTATATTAATAATATTTATTTCTCTAATGGATTTTATGGAATACAGGCAGCAAGCTACGGTTACTTTAATAAACCAGTAGAACAGCTATCTCTTTCACAAATTGCATTTTTATGTGCAATTCCTAATGGACCAACGAAATATGATCCAGTAGATAATATACAAAATACACTACAACGAAGAGACTTGATTTTGAAAAACATGTTAGATGATGGTGTAATTAAGACAGAAGAGTATGAAAAAGCTGTATTAGAAGATATAACTCTGAACATGAAAAAGAAAAAAAAGCAGGATTATGTCGAGACGTTTGTTCGGTACTGTGCAGTACGTGCATTAATGGAAAGCCAAGGATTCCGGTTCCGATATAAATTTTCTAATGAAAAAGAGAAACAAAAATACCAAGAAAATTATGATACACTTTACCAGCAATGTGAGCAATCCATGTACTCAGGAGGATATCGTATTTATACTTCTATTAACATGAACAAACAAAAAAAACTGCAAAATGCAGTGAACGAAACTTTAAGTGGATTTACAGAGAAGACAAAAGACGGAATATATAAAATGCAGGGAGCTGGAGTTTGTATTAATAATAAAACAGGAAAAGTAATAGCCATTGTTGGTGGAAGAAAGCAAAAATCAGAGGGATACACTTTGAATCGGGCATTTCAAAGTTTTCGACAGCCGGGAAGTTCCATTAAACCATTGGTTGTATATACACCAGCATTTGAAAACGGATATACACCAAGTTCTATTGTGGATGATACTAGATTCGAGGGTGGACCTAGGAATTCGGATGGTGTATATTCAGGAAAGATTCCGATTCGTACAGCTGTGTTAAAATCAAAAAACGTAATTGCATGGAAGTTATTTGAAGAGATTACACCAAAAGAAGGGCTTTCCTACTTGTTGGATATGGGATTTTCTAATATTGTGGATCGGGATTATTATCCTGCATCCTCTTTAGGGGGATTAACAAATGGAGTTAGTCCTTTGGAAATGGCATCTGGTTTTGCAACAATTGAAAACGAGGGATATTATAGAACACCTACCTGTATTAATAAAATAACAGATTCTAGAGATAATGTCATCTATAACAGTAAAAAAGAAAAGAAACAGATATATTCTAAAGAAGCTGTCCACATGATGACAAGTTGTATGGAAAGCGTTATGGAAAGTGGAGGAACTGGAGCAGCTTTAAAATTATATAATATGCCTTGTGCTGGAAAGACTGGAACTACAAATGATAAAAAAGATGGATGGTTTTGCGGATTTACCTCCTACTATACAACAGCAGTATGGGTTGGATATGATACTCCACAGACGGTTTCTGATTTGTATGGCAGCACCTATCCTGGTAGAATTTGGAAAATGTTTATGGAGGAATTGCATAAAAATTTAGAATATGCAGAATTACATGATGATTATTATGGAAAGACAACAGGAAAAGATGAAACGGTAGAAGAAACAAAAAAACCAGAAGAAACCGAGGAACCAGAGGAAACCGAAGAGCCAGAAGAAACGGAAGAGCCAACGAAAACTAAGAAACCAATAGAACCAAAAGAAACCGATGATTGGACACCTGCTGAACCAGTAGACCCAGAACCAATAGAAACCGAAGAACCAACGGAACCTGAGCCAGTGATTACTGAGCCGCCAGCACCAGATGACGATGAGGATCCAGCAGTAGGTTAAATAACGTATAGTAAATCTTAATTATTCACGCCCTATATTGCAGACCGCTGCTATCGCAGCTAGGAGTCGCTTATCAGCGTCACCTGTCTGCAATCATCGTCAATTGACCTATTAAGCATGACTAAGTTTTCATTTCTAAGCCTTCGGCTTACATAAGACTTAGTTCATGCTTAAGGCCGTGAATAATCTCAAGTAAATAAAGCTTCTGCATGTTATAATAAAACCAATATTTTGGATATATTATAGAAAAGTCTGTGATTTTTTTGATGCACTTTCATTATCAAAAATTCATAGACTTTTTCTGCCATTTGACAAAATATGCATTTATAGTGTGATAGGATAAAGATAAATTCTTCTCTTTTATCTCCAATTGGCTTGTAGTGCAGTATTTGACTAGTAGATTGGGAGAGGAAAATAAATAAGAAAGAAAGGGAAAAAGAATGGTAGATGATGTAAAAAAAGAAGACTTACAAGAGAAGAAGAGAGAAGTTTTATTTTCTATGCCAAAGAACATACGACAAATTGGACAACCTGAGGACAATCGAAAAATATATATAGAAGATTATGTAATGTCCTTTATAAGATACTTAGGGAAAGAGAGCACAAGCACATATAAAACAGCGGTTTTTCTAGGCGATTATAGAGAAGTGGAAGGAAATCAATGTATTTTTATACAAGGTGCGATTGAAGTCGAAGGAATAGACTTAGAAGAAGGAAAATGTTTTCCAAAAGAGATATGGGAGAGTATCTATCAAGAGATTGAAGAAAATTTCAAGAATGGAAGTATAGTAGGATGGATGTTAACTAAAGCAGGTATTCCGCTAGAGACAACAGAAGTATTAGAAAAAATCCATATTGATAACTTTTCTGGACAAGATAAGACATTAATGTTATATGATACTCTGGAAAGGGAAGAATGTTTTTTTGTATTTGAAAAAAAACATCTAAAGAAAAAAGAAGGATATTACATATATTATGAAAAGAATCAAGAAATGCAAAATTACATGTTAAAGAAAAAAGGAATTATGCCTAGTGAGAAAGTGGATGATTATGCAATTAAAGAAATGAAAAAAAGAATGGAGGGTATGCAAGAGGCAAAAAGAAAGAAGAGGCAGACAAGAAAAAAAATAAAAATTGCATCTATATTGGGAGCTGTATTTGTATTCGGAATACTATGGCAAAACAGAGAAATGATAAAAGAATGGGGACATGTAAAAGAAACTTTTTTAGAAAATAATCAAGTAGACAATGATAAAGATGATGAACTATTTGTAGAACAACAGGAATCAAAAATAACAATTTCAAAAGAAGAAGTGGACAAGAAAGAAGAAGTGGACAAGCAGGGAGAAACTGAAAAAAAGCCAAAAGAAGAAAAAGTTGAAACAAAAGAAGTAGTGCAAATAGAAGAAGAAGGACAGTATTATATTATTCAGCCTGGTGATACTATGGTTAGTATCTGTATGAAACAGTTTCAAAGTTTAGAAAAGATGGATGATATATTAAAGATAAATAATATAGAAGATAAAGATAAAATTGTAGCAGGACAGAAAATTAAATTGTGGGAGTAAAAGAACAATTAACTATGCTTGAGAGAACTATAGTAAATATGATATAATAAACGCAGACATAAAAATGAGAAAGCATAGCATGGAAAATAAGCAAGGTGTAAATTATGACAAGTTTAACAGAAAGAAATGAAATAAAAAGATACAAAGAATATAAAAATAAAACAAAACGCATGAAAAAGATATTGGTAATAGGCAGTATTATTATGTGTATTTGCTTGGTGGTTATTCACATTTTTTATCAAATGAACCGAACCTATAAAGGATATACTGTAATAAAAAGTACAGAAAGGGCAGATAGCAATAGTGTAACCTATGTACCTTATGGTAAGAACTTTTTGAAATATAGTAAGGATGGAGCTACCGGTTTTCGGGCAAATGGAGAAATCTTATGGAGTGGTAGTTACGAGATGAAGAATCCTTTAGCAGTAACATGCGGTGATTTTGTTGCCATAGCAGACATTGGAGGTAAAGATGTATACATTTTTAATGGTTCCGATACAGGAACATATATGAAAATGGATGCACCAATTGAACAGATATCTGTGGCAAAACAAGGTGTATATGCTGTAGTACTAAAA
>JAAVHR010000152.1 GCA_014799595.1 Clostridiales bacterium
ACGGTACATAAGGTGCTAAAAAACAGCACCTAAGTACCGACGGTCTCGAAAGCACCTTGCTTATGATATGTAAATCTGCACAAAATAATTTAAGTTAATGAGAGTTTCGCAATTACCTATATAGTTTGATAAGAAAGGGAGTTGGCAGAATGAATATAAAAAGAGTAGCATTATTAACAAGTGGTGGGGATTGTCAGAGTTTGAATGCAACTATGCGTGGTGTTGCAAAGACGTTATATCATGCTAATCCAAAGATAGAGATACTAGGTATACTGGATGGTTACAAGGGACTTATTTATGGTAATTACCGTAAAATGGAATCAAGAGATTTCTCTGGAATTTTAACTTTAGGAGGAACCATTCTTGGAACCTCCCGGCAGCCTTTTAAAAAGATGCGTACGCCTGATGAGAATGGATTGGACAAGGTAAAAGCAATGAAGGAGAATTACAAGAAGTGGAAGCTGGATTGTCTTGTTATTCTAGGAGGAAATGGAACCCATAAGACAGCAAATCTGTTAAGGGAAGAGGGATGTAATGTGGTAACTCTTCCCAAAACCATTGACAATGACATTTGGGGAACAGACATAACCTTCGGATTTCAGAGTGCAGTAAATATTGCAACCAATGCAATTGATTGTATCCATACCACAGCAGCATCCCACAGCAGGGTATTTATTGTGGAGGTTATGGGGCATAAAGTAGGCTGGCTTACCTTATATGCAGGAATATCAGGAGGAGCAGATATTATTTTGTTACCAGAAATTCCTTATGATATTGATGCAATTGTAAAAGCCCTAAAAAGAAGAGAAGAGGAAGGAAAGAATTTTTCTATTCTTGCAGTGGCAGAAGGTGCTATTTCTAAGGAAGATGCAAAGCTTAGTAAGTCGGAATTAAAGAAAAAATGGAAAGAATCTCTTTATCCTTCCATTTCCTATCAGATTGGAAATGAAATTCAAGAGCGGATGGGAACAGAAGTAAGAATTACGGTTCCTGGACATACCCAGAGAGGTGGAGAACCTTGCCCTTATGACAGAGTATTATCCAGCCGGTTGGGAGCTGCTGCCGGTCAGTTAATTTTAAAGGAGAAATTCGGCTATATGGTGGGAGTACAAAATAATGAGGTCGTTCCTGTGCCATTGGAAGAGGTGGCAGGAAAATTAAAGATGGTTAATCCAGAGGATTCTATTATACAAGAAGCGAAGGCTCTTGGGATATCATTTGGTGATAAATAAAAAATGTATTTAAAAATTTGAGAAAACAACTCTTATAAGATTCGCTTGCAACTGTTCAGGTATATCCTTATCTATCTTGAACAGAGCAAGCGAATTTTGTTTTACCTTATTTTTAAATAGTAACGAACAAAAGTATTTATGATTCTGACAAGCTGCAATATATGCAAAAGATAAGGCATATTTTGTTAGATAATATACAAAAGTAATAAAAATGTTAATTATATTTATTTCTGCTTTCTTATACCAGATGGCTGTGATATAATGGACAAAGATAGTGAAAATGTCAATTAACCGAGATTATTCATGCTTAAGGAGTCAATTGACGTTACTGTTCTTGGCACATAGAACACATTTGTATGAGTTCAGCCGGGGTCATTCATAAAGTGCCAGAATATACAAATTGGCTAAAAATATTTTTTTGGCTGGACACTTTATTCATGAATGGCGTTAAGCATATAAAAGTATATGCACAAATTGCCCTCTATGAGCAAGCTCACTCGTGCAATTTGCACATATACTTTTACCCGGCTGAACTGTTACACACATTTTGTCACAGCATATAAGAAAGGAGCAACTACTGTCTAAAAAGTAAGGCAGTGGGAAATAATTATGATATCTTATGAGAATACAAAAACAATTTATGATTTGGTAACAAGTGCAGGCAATATCCATGGAAACAAAGTATTTTTACGATTTGAGGATAATGACGAAATAAAAGAGGTCAGTTATCAGAAGTTTGCAGAAGAGTGTCAGGAAATCGCTGCTTGGGCAGAAGCAAAGAATAAAGAATTGGGAAGAAAAGTCCGGATAGGTGTAATAGGTGGCAGCAGTAACGAATATCTGGCAGCACTGCTGGGTGTTATGTGTAATGGCAATGTAGTAGTTCCTTTGGATACACAATTAAATTTTACTGCATTAGGTGATTGTGTGAACCGTGCAGATATTGACATCTTGTTTTATGACTGGGAACATTATGAACTCATAGAAGGACTTGGTGAAATTTGCTCCGAATTAAAGACAACCATTTGCCTGCAAAATAGAAAGCATGTGGATTGTATTCAAAAAATCTTTTCAGAGTACAAAGGACAGAAAGTAGAACCAAAGATACAGGAAGAAGAATGTGCTATGGTACTGTTTACTTCTGGAACTACAGGAAAGAGTAAAGGGGTTATGTTGTCCCATCGCAATCTGATAGACAATGTATTTTGCTATACAGACCCAGATGACCAAGAGTCCGCAGTCTATATGAATGTACTGCCAATTCATCATGTTTATTGTTTGACAGAAGATATCTTAGTGACACTCCGTTATGGATGTGTATTATGTTTAAATCAGGATTTGGCAAAGCTTGTAAGTCATATCCAGTTATTCCAGCCAACAGTTATACGTATGGTTCCAATGATGGCAAAAACTCTTTATAGCCGTATTGCCATATTAAAAGAACAAAATAAGGACAAGTCTATAGATGAAGTAAAGGAAATGGTTCTTGGAAAAAATTTACATAAAATTATAAGTGGTGGAGGTTATTTAGCACCAGAATTAGCAGAATGTTTTCAGGATATTGGTATGCCGATTGCACAGGGATATGGTATGTCAGAGTGTTCTCCAAAAGTGGCAGGACCGGATTGGTCAAGACCGGATAAGGTGCCTTCTCTTGGAAAAGTAGTGGAACGTTGTGAGGTTCGTATTATAGATGGAGAAATCCAGGTAAAAAGCCCTTCTGTAATGATGGGATATTATAAAGATGAGGAAGAAACTGCAAAGGCAATTACTGAGGATGGATGGCTTCGCACTGGGGATTTGGGATATGTAGATGAGGAAGGATTCCTTTATTTTACTGGTAGAAGTAAAAACCTGATTATCCTTAGCAATGGAGAAAATGTAGCACCGGAACAAATTGAAAATCTGTTTGACAATGAACCATTAATAGAAGATATTCTGGTATATGGGGAAGAAGATAGAATCTGTGCAGAAGTATATCCGAATTTTAAATTAGCAGAAGCTAAGGGAATTGAGGATATAGAGAAAGTGGTAGAGGAAATTATTAAGAAACATAATGAAGAATTACCAACCTTTAAACGTATTATGCAAAGTGGCATCAGACAGATTCCTTTTGAGAAAACTTCTTCTAAAAAGATTATTCGCGGAAAATATTTTGAGCAAAAGAAAAAGGAAAAGGATGAAACCGCAAATCTACGGAAACCGGAAAATGAAATGCAGCAAAAACTTTATAATGCTGTTTCTGAATGTCTGGGTCATGATTTGTTTGGCATAGACACTGATTTCTATCAGGCAGGATTAGATTCTCTTGCAAGTGTATTATTGTTGACAGAATTATTTGAAAAATTTAAAATTTCTATTACATTAAAAGAGTTAAGCGAAAATGCTACAATAGAAAAATTAGAGGTATATGCAGCGAACCAGAAGGAAAATGATGTAGATTATACCAAAAGAGAAATTTATCCGCTTACCAGTTTACAGATGTATTTTGGATATGTACTTCGTGGCAATTCTACTTCCAACCTGCCATTCCTATTTAAACTGGATAACAGTGTAGATTTAGAACGGTTAAAGTGGGCAACAGAGGAAGTTTTTGAAATACATGTGGAATTAAAGGATATTATTCAGGTACATGAAGGTGTCTTAAAGAATTTCAGGGATGATAACAGAAAGATTGATATTCCAATTATTACAATGACAGACAAAGAATGGGAAAAAGCAAGAGAGGAACTGATTCGGCCGTTCCTGCATCAGGAAAATGAACCGCTCTATCATGCAGGAATTTATAAAACAGACAGCGGAAATTATTTCTTCTTTGACTTGGCACATATTATCGGTGACGGAATGTCAATGAATATATTATTTGAAGATATTAATGCTCTTTACAAGGGAGAAAAAGTTGAAAAGCAGGATTACAGTTATTATGAATATATTCTGGATCAAATGCATAAGGACGAGCAGGGACAAAAAGCAGAAAATGTACGTTATTGTTTGGGACTTACCAAAGATTTGAAAATGCGGAAAACTATTTTGCTGCGAAAAGATTGTTATGATTTGGAACATGGAATCAATTCTGCTCTTCGTGACCGCTTAAATGTAAATCATAAAAAGATATTAGGATATTGTAAGAAAAATGGGGTTTCTGAAAATGTAATCTTTTTAACAGCATTTAACTACTGTGTTGGTGTATTTGCTAATGAGGATGATGTAATGACTACCAGTGTGCATAGTGGTAGAACAGACAGCCGTTGGAACCGGTTGATAGGTTCTCTGTTTATGACCTATTATTTCCGATATACCAGAAAGCCTCATGAAACTGTAGCAGAATTGCTGAAAAAGTCTGGTAAACAGATTCTGCATACTATGGACAATTATATTTCTAATATTCATGCAGATGAAATGTTTTTCCAATATCAAGGGGATATTTTAAATATAAACGAAATAGGAGGAGCACCTGCCGAAAGACAAAGTGTACAATTAGATGCTCTGCCATTACATTTCCAGGTATTTAGCGATTCCGAAGGATATTTTTATGAACTCCGTTACTGGGAAAACCGTTTTGATAAAGAATTATTGGAGATCTTCGTACAATGTTATGAGTGTATTTTAAATGCTATGTTGGAGGAAACTTCTGTCCGCAGATTAAAGAAACATATTCCGGAACAACTGCATCCAAAACATTTCTATATTGAGGCAGGAAAGATAAATGAGGAAGCAGGATACGAATTGATTCCAAATGTGGCAGCCGATACAAAGGTAAAAGCTTATGTGTTGGATGATAGTTGTATTAAGAAACCGTATGGTGGCTGGGGAGATTTGTATATTATGGATTATCCAACAAAGGATTATCTGGATGAAATGGCAAATCCTTATGGAGATGGAACATTATATCTGACTGGACGGACAGCAAGAATTACACCTTCTGGTAAGGTGGAATTTATAGAGGATGCAGGAAGAAGCGTTATGCAGGAAACTGTACGAGGAAGAGAATTCCCAGACTTGTATCAGATAGAGCAGGCAATTTGTTCTTATGATGGAATGAAAAAAGCAGAAGCATATACTTTCTATAGCAGTGATAATAATATTCATATTGGAGCAGACCTTTGGGGTGAGAATGAGGTTGCACCAGAAGTATTAAAGGAATTCTTAGCTGATAAGATTAAGGAAAGCTGGATACCAGAACAGTTACAATGGAATAAATAATAAAAGAGAATTATAAAGATTTTAAAAGTCTGAAAGAGGATACAATAAAATATCTTCTTTTGGGCTTTTTCTTTTAAAAGTATAAGTGTATAGCTGGTAACAGTTCAGGCAGGTCTGCACACTCCGCTGTGCAGACCGTAAAAAAGACTAAAACAGGATTGGAATTGGGCAATTTATAAGGCGGAGCTTGCCCAATTCCGTAACAGGTCAGCCCTCGGCTGAACTGTTACTATAGCCGTAAATCTTGGGAATAAAAACCTTGTCATACAGTTTTTGATACTATATAATAGAAAAGATATGGTAACTATTCATGGTTTTGAACAGTTACAGTTATGGATACAGAAGGGGATGGATGATTGTATGAGTAAGAACAATGTAGAGTATGTGCGGCAGATTATTGAGAATTTGAAAAAATTAGATTATATCAGACCGGGAGACATTCCAAATATAGATTTATATATGGATCAGGTAACCACATTTATGGATGAGCATCTGGCAGATCAAAAGCGTTTTCCGGATGATAAGATTCTAACCAAAACAATGATAAATAACTACACAAAAAATAATCTTTTGCCGCCACCAAAGAAGAAAAAATATTCCAAAGAGCACATGCTGTTGTTGATTTTTATATATTATTTTAAAAATATTTTGTCAATAAATGATATACGAAGTATTTTTAATCCCCTTAATGAAATTTTTTCTGAAGAAAATAAAAAGAAAAATATAGGAATTGATTTAGAGGCAGTATATGAAGAAGTATTTAGTTATGAACAGGAACAGGTGGATGCATTAGTTCGTGATGTGGTTCGTAAATTTAAGAAGGCAGAAAAAGCTTTTGATAAAATAAAAGAAGAGGAAGACAGAGAGTTTTTGGTTTGTTTTACCTTTATTTGTATTTTAAGTTTTGATGTGTATATTAAAAAGGTGATTATTGAAAAAATGATTGACCAGTACATTAGTCCTCGCTTTGGTAAGAAAAATGAAGGCGAGAAAAAAACAGATAAGTAGGAGAATAGAAAAATATGAAATTTGTTTTAGATACCCATACTCACACAATTGCCAGTGGACATGCATATAGTACGATTTATGAAATGGTTCATGCAGCCAAAGAAAAAGGACTGGAATTGCTTGGAATTTCCGAACATGCACCTAGTATGCCGGGGACTTGCAGTGAAATTTATTTTTCAAATCTAAGGATTTTTCCAAAGGAATTAGAAGGGGTTCAACTGCTTTTTGGCGTGGAAGCCAATATTATGGATTATCAAGGAAATATTGATATTTCTAAGGAGACCTTGCAAAAACTTTATTATGGAATTGCAAGTCTTCATACTCCTTGTATTGCTCCAGGAAGTTGTAAAGAGAATACCCAAGCATATCTGCGTGTTATGGAGAATCCAAGGATTCAGGTTATTGGGCATCCAGATGACAGCCGTTATCCCATTGATTATAAAGAATTGGTAAAAGGGGCAAAGGAGACAAAGACTTTGTTAGAGGTAAATAATACTTCTCTTTCGCCTACCTCTTTTCGGGCAAATGCCAGAGAAAATTATAGAGAAATGTTAGCACTGTGTGCCAGTGAAAATGTACCAATTATTGTAAATAGTGATGCTCATGTGGGATTTGATGTGGGAAATTTTGTTAATGCACAAGATTTATTGAAGGAAGTGGATTTTCCTGAAGAATTAATTGCAAATACATCCATAGAGAAATATAAAAATTTGTTACACAGAAAATCTTGACAGAATGGTAAAGGGGAAGAATAAAGGACAAAGGAGAATTTTTATGAATGATAAATTGCATAACCCGGATATGGATATGTTGATGCAGGCAATCTGTACACTAGGAACAAAAGAAGAATGTTACCGTTTTTTTGAAGATATTTGTACTATAAATGAATTGCAGTCCTTTTCCCAGCGTTTTCAAGTAGCCAAGATGTTATGGGAGCATAAGGTATATACAGAGATTTCCAAAGAAACAGGAGCATCTACAGCGACCATCAGCCGGGTTAAGAGGACACTGGATTATGGGGAAAATGGGTATAAATTAGTATTTGAACGGATGAATGAAAAGCCATAAGAAGGTAGTTAGTTACTGTTCACTCACAAGCTTGACACTTGCTGTCAAGCTATGTGCCAAGAACATAAAACAGCTAAGAATCCAGCCTTTCGCCGAAGGCGAATTATAAATAGGCTGGATTCTGTTACTG
>JAAVHR010000153.1 GCA_014799595.1 Clostridiales bacterium
AAAACCATGAACAGTTACGTTCTAAGCCCATAAAAATTCGCCTTCGGCGAAGGGCTTAGAACAATCAAAATTTACATTTTGCTACGTAAACACGCAGTAAATGCGTGTTTCTACCTGAACAGTTATGACGAGTTAATAATATGGAATGAAAACTTTAATGCATTAGATTATGGGGCATTAGGAAAGAAGGATATAGAGATATGGTAGATTTGAAAAATATCAACAATAATATTATTGCGAACCGATGGAAAGCAAGATATGCGGAACAACCTGATGAGATTAAAGAAAAGTTGGATAAATTGGATAATCTATCTATAGAAGAATATCAGTTGCAGGTAATAAAGAAAAAAAGAATATATCCCAAAGTAGGTGATGTCTTTCGAATAAAGCCTACAAAAGATATAGAATTATATGGTGTTGTTATTAATAATCATATCGATAATATCAATGGAGATGATTTGATTTTGGTGTTGATTTTTAAAGATAAAGTCAATATAAAAGAAAGTATTAGTCATGGAATAAAGAGTGATGATTTATTAATACCACCACAAATAGTTGGAAAGGAGTATTGGACAAGAGGATATTTCTATAATATTGATCACTATGGTGAAATGCCTAATATTGATAATTATGGTTTTTATAGTATTGGGAAAGGTAAATTTTTTGATGAATATGGAAGAGAAATTGAAGGAGAACCCCAATTATTAGGAACATATGGTGTAGCAACTATTATAGGAATTGCGGGAAAGATTTATCAAGAGCTTATTATTGCAGGAATTATATAAATATAATGGCAAGTTTGATATACTGGACGAGGAAAAAATACTATGATGTAATGAGAAAAAGAAGAATTCAATAGATTAGAGAATTGTGGTAAAGGAAGGAATTGAGGTGTGGAGATATTAATCAATGAAATACAGTTAGAAAACTTGTTGTTAAAAAAGAAAAACTATATTGGATGAAGAAATGGTTCAGAAGAAATCTATGATAAAGAAAATATTTTCAAAAAATTGTTCGAAATCGGAGAGATTTATGAAGTAGAGTGCTGGCAAGTACTATAGTGGTAAGAATACTATTTAATCAAAAGAAATGGGAGAAGATGAAATATGTTTTTAAGATTTTTTGTCTATGCAGTGAACGATAATGATGCAATGGAAATTATTGATGATTGTTTAAATAGTATTAAAACATACATTTTTGAAAAAAGTGAATTTATACTCAAACCATATTGGAAAATTCCTGATATGTATGTTGTTGACGTGTCTTTAAAGTTGAAGATTGAAAAGGTTAAATTTGTAAATTTTCTACAAAGTATATCAGATCATTGGTTACAATTTGGAAGTTCTGTGACAGATGAGCTATTGGCATCTGAAACTGATGGAATTTCTAAGTATATGAAAAATAAGATATCCATGGTTAACATATTTTTTGAAAATGATGAATTATATTTGGTTGCTGATTGCCTTTGGTAATTTTGTTGTTGCAGTGTCTACCTTTCTTGATAAGAGAAACAAGCGAAAATAAAAAAGCCCATTCCGTCTTGAACAGCAAACGGAATGGGGACCTCTTGCTGGGAGGTTAAACACCTTTTTCGGGAGCATCCACTTACTATAGCATATACTATATCAATTCGTCCTTAAAAAAAGAACACAAACATCTTTTCTATTGCAGCATTTTTTCTAAATACATTTACATTAAATGAGTAGCAAGAACTCTTGCAAAAACGCCTTAATATTTTACAAAAATATCGTGAAGGGATTAAAAAACAAGCATAATCATAGTAAATGAACTGTGTGGTTTTTATACCAGATGGGATATGCCCCATATATGATATAACTTCACCAATATGTAAAAATGGAGGTAACTGTTCAGAACCATGAACAGTTACAGGAATGATATGGCGGATTATAATTATGATGAAAAAGAGATCGTATATTGGCACACAAAAGGAGAAAGAAAGTGGTATCGAAAAAGGGAAAAAGAAAAATGGATTATGAAGGAAAAGTTTTCTATTGGTTTATAAGGAAGAATTCAGAAGGAATACCAAGAATTCATATTTTATCAGAAGATAAAAAGCTCCACTTAGAGTATCCTCTTTTTGATAGAGAAGTGCCAGTTGTTTCTTCCTATATAAGAAAACTCTTGAAGGATTATTTTGATAAGTGAATTTGAGGGAATACAAGGAGGCTTTGCTTATGAAAAAAGAAGATATGGGTGAAGAAATACTAAATCACTATGAAAAGTTTTTGGGGATATTTGAGGAATATAGAGTATTTAAAAATAGTGAAGATATGCCATCTATACAGTTGTTACAATATGATAATGGATTTAATGGATGTAAAACTTATGCATCTTTTGGAATGTCAAAATTTTCTACAATAATAAAAAATACATGTGAATCAATTCTAATAGTTGATAATGACTTTCAAAAAGCATCTTATGTTTTTGCAAATGTGTTATTTTACATAATAGAAAACAATATGAGGTTTGATAGAGGAACTCATGTTGCAGAAATAGAGAATGTAGATAAGGAGTTTGCATTGAAACATAATAAGGATGCAATATATTTTACAGAAACGTATATGTTCCCAGAAGCATTTTCTTGGATTAACGGGAGTATAAAAATGTATTTGGCTTTTTTTATTTCACAACAAGAATGTAATTATATAAAAAAATATGGTTGTGAGAAATTTGAAGATTATTTGGAAGAACAAGAGTGTGATATTGTAAATGGCTTACAAAATGGAATTGAGAAATTATATTATGATAATACAGGAGAATTAGAAAGAGTCAATGAAGTAAAAGATAACATGGGGGCAGGCTTATGTGTGGAATACTATAAGAATAGTAAAATAAGTAGTATTTCTATACTAATAGACAATTTAAACGTGGATGCTTATTGTTATAATGAAGAAGGTAAATTAGAAAAAGTATTTATTATGGATGAGGATAATGCAATAGGAATAGACTATGTTTCTATTAAGGACAAAATACCAGCATATAGACAAAAATACAATTTAGAAAAAATGAATGAGGAGATTCTACAGTATGGAAAACCAATTAAATACGGAAAACCAATCTACTGAAAAACAGATAAGTTTTGAAAGTGTATCATTTATAGGAAGAATTTCTTATGGCATTATGTGTGAAAAGGAATATTTGTTACAAGGGTATCCATACAAAGATTGGGCAATAATATTGGAGGTTTTTTGCAAAATAACTGATTTAGAATTAGAATTGTGGGATGATTGGATGGATGAAACCATAGAAATTATTCCACAATATTTATTTAAATTTGATAACTATAAATCATCTGATTTTGAATTTTTAACAGAAGATAAATACAATACATTAAAGAAGTTTTATGGAAATATAAATGAAGATGTAAATATATTTCTAAAAATGGTATATGACTTAGCAAATAGCCATGCTTATAGTTCTATAAAAGGAAAGGGTGAGGAAAGCCTCAGACAATTAAGAGAAATAACTACTTTTTTAGAAGAGAAAGAAATTTTGTTGCCTGATATAGAAAAGGTACAGACACATTTGTTTTCTGACAAAAATGGATGGGGAAATCCCTTTGATGGAACAAATTTGTCAAAGATTATTAAAAAATATTAAGGAGTTCGATTGGAATTTACAGAATTTTAGAAGACAATATTATTGAAATATTTAAAAGGTAGATATTGAATTTTAATAATTGATGTAGTAATATATTTATATAGGGGAAATTTAGTATTATTATAAAAATTTTATCAAATATTAAATGTTTTTAAGCATTTAATATTTGATAAAGTTTATGCATTGTTATTAAAAGAAGTTTGCGAAATCGTAGAAAGGTGGGAGCTTTTATGGAGAAAAAGTTTGAAAAATATGCTGCATTGCCCCAAAATGAAAAATGGGAAATGCTGACTCATAGGCAAGAAGATTTGTATAGTCGTTCTGATGATATTCGGAGTCCTTTTGCAAGAGACTATACCAGAGTACTTCATTCATTAGCCTACCGTCGATTAAAACATAAAACACAGGTGTTTTTTAATGCTGCAGGAAATGATCATATTTGTACAAGAATCGAACATGTTCAACATGTAGATTCAGTTAGCAATACAATTGCAAAGGAGTTAGGGCTTAATGAAGAATTAACAAAAGCAATTGCTCTTTCACATGATTTGGGACATGCTCCATTTGGTCATCAAGGAGAGAAAGTTATCAAAAAATTGACAGAAAAACACTTAAATAAAGACTTTTGGCATGAAGAAAATGGTGTTTATTTTGTTGATAATGTAGAGTTATTAGAAGATAACCAAAAAAATCTGCAGAATCTCAATTTGACGTATGCAGTAAGGGATGGAATAATTTCTCATTGTGGTGAAGTAGATCAGAATGGAATTAAACCAAGAGAAGAACTTTTTGATTTAAGTAAATTTGATAAAGTGGGAAAGTATCAAGCAGCAACATGGGAAGGTTGTGTAGTGAAATTAGCAGATAAAATAGCTTATTTGGGTCGGGATATTGAAGATGCAATCCGTTTAGGATATTTAACAAATTTACAACAAAAAACCTTGCAGGAAATGGCAACAGTGAATAATGAAAGTGCTATTAATACAACGGTTATTATGCATAATATGATTATTGATTTATGTGAAAATAGTAGTCCTGAGAATGGGCTCTTATTAAGTGATACTATGTCTCAACAGTTAAATGATATTAAAAAGTTTAATGGTGAAAATATATACAGTAATAAGAGGCTGGTTCCTTTTATGAAATATTCAGAAATGATTTTAAATCAGATATTTAATGAATTGATGGAATATTATAAACAGCATAAGGAAGATACTATTTTTTATCTTTCCTCAATTGATTTTGATAATAGATGTTTTGTGAAGGGATTTGCAGAGTGGCTTGTACAGTATTGTGAAAGTGATTTTTCAAAGATGGAATGGGCTGAAAATATTAGTAAAAGATGTAAAAATAAAAAAATATATGGTACATTGTCTAATGAAAAACAATATGCACAAGCTACAATTGACTTTATAGCAGGAATGACAGATGTATATGCAATTAAGGCTTTTGAGGAATTATTAAAATGTTAAGTAACATTGTAATATCTATTATAATAGGTTTATCGCATAAGAGGTATATTTGAATAATATACTCATCCATTTGCAATAGCCACCTATTAAGTAAGGCTAAGTCTTTGATGTATTTAAAGACTTAGCCTTACTTAAGGTTTTGAATAATGCCAGATGTAAATGAGACAATACACTAGTTAAAAAATTACCGTACATTTTTTTTCAGACAGCTTTCCACTTCTTCTTTTGTAAGCAAAGCAGCTACCTCTTTAGCGAGAGCATCAGCAGAAGCTTTATCCCATTTGGAAATGGTTGCTCTGGTAGCCAGCACAGAAGTGGCACTTACGCTAAATTCCTGTAATCCGTATGAGAGAAGAAGAGGAATCAGACGGGAATCTGCTGCCGCCTCTCCACACATACCCACCATAATTCCTTCTTTTTTTCCACAAGCAATAACATGCTTTATTGCACGAAGGACAGCAGGGTTATAATGGGAATATAGGTTAGCTACATGAGCATTACCTCTATCTACTGCCATAATATACTGGGTTAAATCATTGGTTCCTATACTAAAGAAATCAGCTTCTTTTGCTAACAAATCAGCAATCATAACAGCAGCAGGAGTTTCGATCATAACACCTACTGAAATGTTTTCATCAAAAGAGATGCTCTGGGAACGAAGTTCTTCTTTTAATTCTTCCAATAGGTCTTTTGCCCCCCTAAGTTCTTCTATACAAGTTATCATAGGAATCATAATACGAATCTTTCCGTATGCACTGGCACGAAGAAGAGCACGGAGCTGTATACGGTACATATCTTTTTGGTCAAGGCAGACACGGATTGCCCGGTATCCAAGGAATGGATTGTCTTCCTTTGGCAGATGAAGGTAAGGGATTTCCTTGTCTCCACCTACATCAAGGGTACGGATAATAACTGGTTTGCCAGAAAGCTTTTCGGCAACTTCTTTATAGGATTGAAATTGTTCTTCTTCGGTAGGAAGGGTATCTCTATCCATAAATAAAAATTCTGTCCGGAAGAGTCCCACACCTTCCCCGCTTGCTTCCAATACAGCAGTAGCATCACCAGGTTTTCCGATGTTGCAAACCAGTTCAACAGAAGTATTATCAGCAGTTAAAGTCGGTTTACCAAAAAATTCTTTTAAGGCTTTCATCTGCTCAAGATAAGCCAGTCGTTTCTCTTCATAATCTTTCTTTTCTGTATCAGTTGGAGAGAGAATTACAGTACCAGATTCTCCATCGCATACTGCTTCCATACCATCCTTTGCTTTTGTTGTAATATCTGCCAGACTAAGTACAGCAGGAATTCCTAAGGCTCTGGCGAGAATAGCAGAGTGGGAAGTATAACCACCAACTTCTGTTAAAATTCCAACTACATTTTCTTTTGAAATACCAACTGTCATGGAAGGTGTCAAATCTTTTGCTACAAGTATCGTATGTGGAGGAACATTACGAATGTCCACTTCCTCCACATGAAGAAGAATTTTCAACATACGGGAGCGGATATCTTCCACATCTGTTGCCCGTTGTTTGGTTAGTTCATCTTCTGCCATGGAAAATACACTAATAAACATATCACAAACATTGGAAAATGCCCGTTCTGCCGTAAGACCTTCTTTGATACCATCTGCGACACCATCACTCATAGCAGGGTCTTGTAGCATAATGATATGTCCTTCTAAAATTTCTGCCTCTTTTTCTCCGACATTGGTTCTTATCTCTGCTGCCATTTTTTCCGTGCGGTGGACAAATGTGTCCACCGCTTGGGAAAAACGGGTAAGTTCTGCTTCCGGATCAGAGACAGGAGTATCATGGATGACTAAATCTACATCCTGAATCATAACAATTTTGCCAATTCCAAAACCTTTTGATGCTCCTATTCCTGTCATCATATTAATCACCTCTTATTCTCCCATACCGGATTCAATCTGGGAAATTGCTTCTTTCAATGCGGCTTCTTCATCTGCACCTTCACAGATAATTTCAATTTCTGTGCCATATTTGATGCAGGCACCAATAATATTCATAATACTTTTACCATTTACAGTTTTGTCACCCACTTTAATTTTTACATCAGATTGAAAAGGAGCGACTGCTTTTGCAAAAACACCTGCAGGACGCATGTGAAGTCCCTGTTCATTTTTTATTGTTATTTTTTGTGATACCATATAAATTCCTTCTTTCTATTTAGATTTTATAGTATCTGTTCAGGCACTGAACAAATACCTTTATAAATTTAACTATTCATAGTTTCAAACAAGTTACACGTTACTCAGAGATTCGTTTCTTCAATAAAGCAAGGAGTAACATGCCCACAAGTGAGCCAACTGCCAAAGCAAGTACATATCCAAGAGGATTACCAATTACTGGTAAAACGAACAATCCGCCATGAGGAGCACGAAGGGTACAGCCCATAACCATAGAGATTCCACCTGCAACGGCAGAACCGATTACGCAGGAAGGAATGACACGAAGTGGATCGGAAGCCGCAAATGGG
>JAAVHR010000154.1 GCA_014799595.1 Clostridiales bacterium
CGCCCTACATACTCATACAGTTTAGCCAGCCAAATGTCTATATTTCTTTGCAAGCAAGCTTGCACGAAATATAGACGTTTGTCAGGACTTTCATAGTAAATTTTGCAATGTTTAAGCCCCTTCGCTGAAGGCGAATTATTATGGGCTTAAACGTAACTGTTCATGGTTCTGAACAGTTACAAATAAGTATAGGAATAGAATGGAGGTTATCAAATGAAAGGAATTGTTCTGGCAGGAGGAAGCGGAACACGTCTATATCCCTTAACTACTGTAACATCGAAACAGTTACTGCCTATTTATGATAAGCCAATGATTTATTATCCCATTTCTGTATTGATGAATGCAGGAATCCGAGATATTTTAATTATTTCTACACCTGATGATACCCCGAGATTTCAGTCTTTATTAGGAGATGGGGAGCAGTTTGGAATACATTTAACCTACGAAGTGCAGGAATCACCAGATGGATTGGCTCAGGCATTTTTGATTGGAGAAGATTTTATCGGAAAAGATTCTGTGGCTATGGTACTTGGAGACAATATTTTTCATGGGCATGGTCTGGAAAAACGTCTTCTAAAAGCAGCAAAGAAAGAAAAAGGTGCTACTGTATTTGGATACTATGTGGAAGATCCAGAGCGTTTTGGTATTGTAGAGTTTGATGAGAATAATCGGGCGATTTCAATTGAAGAGAAGCCTGAGAAGCCAAAGAGTAATTATTGTGTAACAGGATTGTATTTTTATGATAACAAAGTGGTAGAATATACAAAAAGTTTGAAACCTTCCCAAAGAGGAGAATTGGAAATTACAGATTTGAACCGCATATATCTTGAAAAGGGAGAATTAGAGGTTTGTTTCCTTGGACAAGGCTTTACTTGGTTAGATACTGGAACACATGAGTCTTTAGTGGATGCTACAAATTTTGTACGGACAGTAGAGACACACCAGCATAGAAAGATAGCTTGTCTGGAAGAAATAGCTTATTTAAAAGGCTGGATATCCAAGGAGCATTTGGAGAAAATTTATGAAACCTATAAGAAGAACCAGTATGGGGCATATTTGAAAAATATTATTGATGGTAAATATATTGTATAAAAGAAAGGAATTATAAAGATGAAAGTATTGGTAACAGGCGGAGCAGGATTTATCGGTGGTAATTTTGTACATCACATGGTGAACAAATATCCAGATTATCAGATTGTAAATTTAGACTTGCTGACTTATGCAGGTAATCTTGAAACATGTAAACCGGTAGAGAATAAACCAAATTATAAGTTTGTGCGGGGAGATATTGCGGATAGAGAGTTTATTATGGATTTGTTTGAAAAAGAACAGTTTGATATTGTGGTAAATTTTGCTGCAGAAAGTCATGTAGACCGTTCTATAACCGATCCAGGTATTTTCGTACAAACCAATGTAATGGGAACACAGGTGTTACTGGATGCTTCCAAAGAATATGGTGTAAAACGTTATCATCAGGTATCAACAGATGAGGTATATGGAGATTTGCCATTAGACAGACCAGATTTGTTCTTTACTGAAACTACACCACTTCATACTTCCAGCCCATATAGTTCCAGCAAGGCGAGTGCAGATTTATTTGTTTTAGCTTATTACCGCACTTATGGATTACCAGTAACCATATCACGTTGTTCTAATAATTATGGACCATATCATTTTCCTGAGAAATTGATTCCACTTATGATAAGCAGAGCATTAGCAGATGAAGAACTTCCAGTATATGGAAAAGGAGAAAATGTCCGTGACTGGTTACATGTATCCGATCATTGTGTGGCAATTGACTTAATTATTCACAAAGGTACAGTAGGAGAAGTTTATAATGTAGGTGGTCATAATGAACGTACAAATTTAGAAGTAGTCCAGACTATTCTAAAGGCATTAGACAAGCCAGAAAGTCTGATAAAATATGTAACAGACCGTCCGGGGCATGATTTACGTTATGCAATTGACCCTACAAAGTTAGAGACAGAACTTGGCTGGAAACCGGAATATACCTTTGATACAGGTATCAAACAGACCATACAATGGTATTTAGATAATAAAGAATGGTGGCAGAATATTTTATCTGGCGAATACGCACATTATTTCGATAAGATGTATGGTGAACGATTGTAGGATGAAAGATAATTAATGGCAAACTGACATGCCGCTTTTAGCGGCATCACTATAAATGAAAGAGGTCTTTATGAGAGTTTTAGTTACAGGTGTAAAAGTGCAACTTTGTTTTGATATAGTAAAAAAATTGGAAAAACGTGGTCATACAGCAATTGGCGTGGATGTGGAAGAAATGGATATCACAGATTCTATGGCAGTAGAAAGGGTTATTACCCATTCTATGGTAGATGCGGTAATACATTGTGCTGCTTATACAGCCGTAGATGCAGCAGAAGACAATCAAGGTATATGCTATAAGGTAAATGTAGAGGGTACGGAAAATATAGCCAAAGTATGCAAAAAATGTGATATTAAGATGATTTATATTAGTACAGATTATGTTTTTGATGGAAAAGGTACCAGACCATGGGAACCAGATGATACTATTACAGAACCGCTTAATACTTATGGAATGTCAAAATATCAAGGAGAACAGGCAGTTCAGAAATATTTAGAGAAGTTTTATATCGTCCGGATTGCATGGGTATTTGGAATGAATGGTAAAAACTTTGTAAAGACTATGTTGCGTTTGGGAGAAGAAAATGGTGCTGTAAAAGTGGTAAATGACCAGTTTGGCTCTCCAACATATACGGCAGATTTAGCAGTGCTTTTGGCAGATATGGTAGAGGTAAACCGCTTTGGAATATATCATGCAACAAATGAGGGATTTTGTTCTTGGTATGACTTTGCATGTGAAATCTTTAAAGCTGCCAATATGCAGGTAGAAGTGACACCGGTAAGTGCAGAAGAATTCCCAGCAAAAGCAAATCGTCCTAGTAATAGTCGTATGAGCAAAGATAAATTGGATATTAATGGATTTCGCCGGTTACCTTCCTGGCAGAATGCAACTGCCCGTTATGTCAAAGAGTTAAAAGCACAAAAGTGAATAAAGGTAACAGTTCAGGCAGGTCTGCACATTTACTGTGCTGACCGTAAGAAAGAGTATAACAAGAATAGAATTGGGCAATTTAAAATGTAAAGCTTGTCCCAATTTTGTAACAGTTAAGCCTGTGGGCTGAACTGTTGCAATAAAGAGGATGTGAGGATAATAACATGAGTAAGATTACAGTCACTAGATGTGAGATAGAAGGACTTTGTGTAATAGAACCAACTGTTTTTAAAGATGAACGAGGTTTCTTTATGGAAACTTATAATCAAAATGACTTCAAAGAGGAAGGATTGGATATGGTATTTGTTCAGGATAACCAGTCTATGTCTACCAAAGGCGTGTTGAGAGGGCTACATTTCCAAAAACAGTATCCTCAAGGGAAATTGGTTCGTGTAGTAAGAGGAAGTGTGTTTGATGTAGCAGTAGATTTGCGTAAGAATTCAAAAACCTTTGGTAAATGGTTTGGTGTGGAATTGTCTGCAGAAAATAAAAAACAATTTTATATTCCAGAAGGTTTTGCACACGGATTTCTTGTACTATCAGATGAGGCAGAATTTGTATATAAGTGCACCGATTTTTATCATCCAAATGATGAAGGCGGACTTGCATGGAATGATGAAGAAATTGGGGTGAAATGGCCAATTGCCGAAGGAATGGAATTGATTATTTCAGACAAAGATCAGAAATGGAAGGGACTTACAGAGACTACAAAAGAAATAGACTTTCAATAAAACCAGGAGGAAGAAGAATATGAAGAACAAGAAATCTGTCTGGAACAGTATGATAAAAAGAAAAAAGATTACCAGTCTGCTTCTTTTTACCATGATTATGGCATTCTTTGCTAGTGGATGCTCTACAGCCGGACAAACGACCACAGAAGGGGGAAAGGAAACAAATGCTCCTGTTTTAAATAATAATGGAGAGCCAGAAGAGGCAGAATCCATTCTGACGGTAGGGGACTATTCCTACCAGTTAGAGGATATGATGTATTATATCTATGTAGAAGAAGAAGTGGGCTGGATGTATAGTGATATGTATTCCAGTTTTTATGGGGAAGACTATAGTTATTGGGATGAGATAGAAGATGAAGAAGTCGGATTAACAGGAGAAGAGTCGGCAAAAGAGGCTGTGATTCTTGATGTAAAAAAAGATCTGGTCTGGTATCAAGAAGCATTAAAAAGAGGAATCACCCTAGATGAAGAGGATAAGGCTGCTGCACAGGAGGCATATAATTCTTTTTGTGAAGATTTATCAGATGCACAGAAGGGTGTGGCAGGAATGGGTGATGAATTGTTGGCTTATTTTGAAAAGCAACAGGTGATTGAAAAATATAAAGAAAGCCTGTTAGAAGAAGCTGAATTTGATGAAGAAGCTGTTTCCCGTGAAGTTTCAGCAGAAGAGAACAGAGAATATGTTTTTGAATATTTTGAAGTATATAAGGAAGATGACAACGAAAAGCCTTATTCTGAAAAGGATATGAAAGAACATGTAAATATACTGGAAAGCTTAGCTAAGAAGCTGGATAAGAATTCTGATATGGAAAGTATGATACCAGACAAATATAAGGATATTGTTTCCTATTCAGATGATGCACTTGTAGAAAGTGATGAAGATTATTATGGCACATATAAAAAGATAAATATTGATAAAGCACTCAAAAAATTAGAAAATGGAGAGGTATCTCAGATTTTTGAGACAGAGTATTCCTATTTTGTTGCAAGAATGAAAGACAATAATTCATCAGAATATTATGAAGAGATGGTTATGGAAGCAGTAGAGAATGCTAGAAATAAAATTTATGATACAGCTTATGAAAATGCTGTGGATGGCTACTCCATTGTATTTCATGAGGAAAACTGGGCAGATATTACTCTGGGAAATTTGATTTACGGACTCTAGAGGTGTACGATTTGAAGTTTAGAGTGTTAAGTGAAGAAGGTATCAGCAGGGTCTGGTACCTTCTTTTGGATAGTATTATAAGTATTTTCTATATATTCACTATCATTAGGTAGAACCTTGCACTCTGCTGCAAGGTTCGTATAAGTGCCAAGTGCTGCTTTTGCACTTGTGTGCATCATTGTTTACG